>NZ_CP077800.1:1206889-1508611 GCF_019112525.1 Modestobacter sp. L9-4 | reverse complement strand
CGGCGTCCGGACTGGGTGGTCTCCGCCGGGTTCATGAAGCTGCTGGGCCCGGCCGTGCTGGACGCCTTCGGCGGCCGGGTCCTCAACACCCACCCGGCGCTGCTGCCGGCGTTCCCCGGGGCGCACGCCGTCCGGGACGCCCTGGCCGCCGGCGTGGACACGACCGGTGCCACCGTCCACCTCGTCGACGCCGGCGTCGACACCGGACCGGTGCTCGCCCAGCGCGCCGTGCCCGTCCTGCCCGGGGACGACGAGGCGCGGCTGCACGAACGGATCAAGACCGTGGAGCGCGAGCTCCTGGTGCACACCCTGGCCGACCTGGTGACCCAGGCGCCGGCCGCCCCGACCGTCGACGAACCTCAGGAGAGCACCCGATGAGCGACCGCACCCCCGTCCGCCGCGCACTGCTCGGGGTCTACGACAAGAACGGCATCGAGGAGCTGGCCCGCGGGCTCGTGGCAGCCGGTGTCGAGCTGGTCAGCACCGGCGCCACCGCCGCCCGCATCGCCGACGCCGGCCTGCCGGTCACCCCGGTCGAGCAGGTCACCGGCTTCCCCGAGACCCTCGACGGGCGCGTGAAGACGCTGCACCCGGCCGTGCACGCCGGCATCCTCGCCGACCGCCGCAAGCCCGAGCACGTCGCGCAGCTCGAGGCCCTGGGCATCGCCGCCTTCGACCTGGTCGTGGTGAACCTCTACCCGTTCAGCGACACCGTGGCCTCCGGTGCGACGCCCGACGAGTGCATCGAGCAGATCGACATCGGTGGCCCGGCGATGGTGCGCGCGGCTGCCAAGAACCACCCGTCGGTCGCGGTGGTGGTCGACCCGGGCCGCTACGCGGAGGTGGTCGAGGCCGTCACGGCCGGCGGCTTCACCCTCGCCCAGCGCCAGCAGCTGGCCGCCGAGGCGTTCCGGCACACCGCGGCCTACGACGTGGCGGTCGCCTCGTGGATGGGCAACGTGCTCGCCCCCGACGACGAGAGCGGCTTCCCGGCGTGGGTCGGCGGCAGCTGGGAGCGCGCCGACGTCCTGCGCTACGGGGAGAACCCGCACCAGGGTGCCGCGCTGTACCGCAGCGGCCAGCCCGGGCTCGCCGACGCCGAGCAGCTGCACGGCAAGCAGATGTCCTACAACAACTACGTCGACACCGACGCCGCCTGGCGGGCCGCGCACGACCACGCCGACCCCTGCGTGGCGATCATCAAGCACGCCAACCCGTGCGGGATCGCCGTCGGCGCCGACATCGCCACCGCCCACCGCAAGGCGCACGCCTGCGACCCGGTGTCGGCCTTCGGCGGGGTCATCGCCGCCAACCGCGAGGTCGACCTGACCATGGCCGAGCAGATCTCCGAGGTCTTCACCGAGGTGGTCGTGGCCCCCTCGTTCACCGAGGACGCCCTGGGCGTGCTGACCCAGAAGAAGAACGTCCGGCTGCTGCAGATGCCCGAGGCGCCGCGGCTGTCGATCGAGCTGCGCCCGGTCAGCGGTGGGCTGCTGCTGCAGACCGCCGACCGCATCGACGCCCCCGGCGACGACCCGACCAGCTGGACCCTGGCCACCGGCGCCCCGCTGGACGCCGCCGGCCTCGACGACCTGGTCTTCGCCTGGCGGGCGGTGCGCGCGGTGAAGAGCAACGCGATCCTGCTGGCCAGCGACAAGGCCACCGTCGGGGTCGGCATGGGCCAGGTCAACCGCGTCGACTCCGCCCGGCTCGCGGTCACCCGCGCCGGTGAGCGGGCCACCGGGTCGGTCGCGGCCTCCGACGCGTTCTTCCCCTTCGCCGACGGCCTGCAGGTGCTCCTCGACGCCGGCGTGAAGGCCGTCGTCCAGCCGGGTGGGTCGGTGCGCGACGCGGAGGTGGTCGCCGCGGCCGAGGCCGCCGGCGTGACGCTGTACCTGACCGGCACCCGCCACTTCGCCCACTGAACGAAGGACCCTGCTGCCCCCCACGCCACGCTCCGCGCGGCGCGGGCCCCTGCAGCAGGGCCGGGAGAGGACCGGATGAGGCACACCTCGCGAGCGCACGTGGAGCCGCCTGAGCCCGGGTCGGTCTGGGAGGACGAGGACCTCGCCCGGGTCGACTGGGACTCCGCCGTCCTGGAGCAGGTCACGTTCCTCGACTGCCGGTTCGACGACGCCCAGCTCGCCGAGCTGGTGACCCGGCGGTGCGTGTTCGAGCGCTGTGTCCTCACCGGGGTCAACCTGTCGGGCTCCCGGCACGAGGGGAGCGCGTTCCTCTCGTGCCGGTTCGACCGGGCGAAGCTGTTCGACGCCTCCTGGACCGGCTGCAAGCTCACCGGCTCGCAGTTCCCCAACGTCACGATGCGGCCGATGACGAGCGTGGAGTCCGACTGGTCCTACGCCTCGCTGCGGGGCGCGGACCTGTCCGGCGTCGACCTGTCGGGGCAGCGGCTGGCCGAGGCCGACCTCACCGACGCCGACCTGCGCGAGTCCGACCTGCGCCAGGCCGACCTGCGGCACGCCCGCGTGCAGACCACGCAGCTGCGCGGGGCGGACCTGCGCGGCGCCCTCACCGAGGGGCTCAACTGGCAGGCCCTGGACCTGACCGGGGTGCGGGTCGACCTGGGCCAGGCGGTGCAGTTCACCGTCGCCCACGGCGCCCTCGTCGACTGACCCGGTGGCCGCCGGTGCCGCCGGTCCCGGGCGGCGTCCGGCGTCGGGCAGACTGGACGACGTGGCAGCGACGACTCTCGACGGCAAGGCGACCGCAGCGGCGATCCGGGGCGAGCTCACCGAGCGCGTCGCCGCACTGGCCGCCATGGGACGGCGTCCCGGGCTGGGCACCCTGCTCGTCGGTGACGACCCGGGCAGCCGCTGGTACGTCAACGCCAAGCACTCCGACTGCGCCCAGGTCGGCATCGCCAGCATCCAGCGCGAGCTGCCCGCCACCGCGAGCCAGGAGGAGGTGCTGGCGGTCGTCGACGAGCTGAACGCCGACCCGGCCTGCACCGGCTACATCGTCCAGCTGCCGCTGCCGAAGGGCATCGACGAGAGCGCCGTCCTGGAGCGCATCGACCCGGCCAAGGACGCCGACGGGCTGCACCCGGTCAACCTCGGCCGGCTGGTGCTCGGCGTCCCCGGTGCGCTGCCCTGCACCCCGCTGGGCATCGTCGAGCTGCTGCGCCGGTACGACGTCCCGCTCGCCGGCGCCGAGGTCGTCGTCGTCGGCCGCGGCATCACCGTGGGCCGCCCGCTGGGCCTGCTGCTCACCCGGCGCACCGAGAACGCCACCGTGACCCTCTGCCACACCGGCACCCGCGACCTGGCCGCGCACACCCGTACCGCCGACGTCGTCGTCGCCGCGGCCGGCGTGCCCGGCCTGATCACCGCCGACATGGTCAAGCCGGGTGCCGCCGTCCTCGACGTGGGCGTCAGCCGGGTCGACGGCAAGATCGCCGGTGACGTGGCCGCCGACGTGCGCGAGGTCGCCGGGCACGTGGCCCCCAACCCCGGCGGCGTGGGCCCGATGACCCGGGCGATGCTGCTGTCCAACGTCGTCCTGGCCGCGGAGCAGGCGGTCGGCGCCCAGGTGCTCTCGGCATGACGGCCCGGTCGGCGTGACCCGCCCCCGGCCGGCGACCCGCCCGGGCGCGCGGCCGCCGCTGTACCTGCGGCGCCCGCTCATCGCCGGCTTCCTGCGGCAGTGGCCGCTGCTGAGCTGCATCGTCCTCGTCGCGGCCGGGCTGCTGCTCGTGGCCGCGGAGCGGTGGCGGGTGGGCCTGGTGCTGATGGGCCTGGCGCTGGTGCTGGCCGGGATGTTCCGGCTGCTGCTGCCGGTCCGCCGCATCGGGTTCCTCGCCGTCCGCAGCCGGCCGGTCGACATCACGCTGATGCTGGGCGCCGGCGCCGTCCTGGTCGTCAGCGTGCTCGCGATCCCGGGCTCCTGACCGGCCCGCATGGCCACCTGGCCCGGCCCGGGGCTAGGTTGGCGGGCATGGCGGATCGGGCCCGGAGCGGCAAGGTGACCGTGGTCGGCGCCGGCTTCTACGGGTCGACGACCGCGTTGCGGCTGGCCGAGTACGACGTGTTCGAGACCGTCGTGCTCACCGACGTCGTCGAGGGCCGGCCCGAGGGCCTGGCGCTGGACATCAACCAGTCCCGCGCGATCGAGGGCTTCGGCACCCGGGTCGTGGGCGTGGGCGGCGGCTCCTACGCCGGCACGGAGGACTCCGACGTCGTCGTCGTCACCGCGGGCCTGCCCCGCAAGCCGGGGATGAGCCGGATGGACCTGCTGGAGACCAACGCCGGCATCGTGCGCCAGGTCTCGGAGAACGTCGCCCGCACCTCGCCCGACGCCGTCGTCATCGTGGTCTCCAACCCGCTGGACGAGATGACCGCGCTGGCCCAGCTGGCCACCGGCTTCCCGCACGGGCGGGTCATGGGCCAGGCCGGGATGCTCGACACCGCGCGGTTCACGAACAACGTCGCCGAGGAGCTCGGCGTCCCGGTCGCCTCGGTGCGCACCCTGACGCTGGGCTCGCACGGCGACACGATGGTCCCCGTCCCCTCGCGCTGCACCGTCGACGGCCGCCCGCTCGCCGAGGTGCTCCCCGCCGACCGGATCGCCCACCTGGTGGAGCGCACCCGCAACGGCGGCGCCGAGGTGGTCGCCCTGCTCAAGACCGGGTCGGCCTACGTCGCCCCCTCGGCCGCTGCTGCCCGCATGGCGCGCGCGGTCATCGAGGACTCCGGTGCGGTCATGCCGGTGTGCGCGTGGGTCGAGGGCCAGTACGGCATCTCCGGGGTCTACCTGGGGGTCGAGGCCGAGATCGGCCGTGAGGGTGTCCGGAGGGTCGTCGAGAGCGACCTGTCCGACAGTGAGCTGGCAGGCCTGCGCGAGGCGGCGGACGCCGTTCGTGCGAAGCAGGCCGACATCGCCGACCTCTGACCGCGCCGGTCAGAGCAGAGAGAGGGAAACCGATCACGTGAGCAAGATCAAGGTCGAGGGCAAGGTCGTCGAGCTCGACGGCGACGAGATGACCCGCATCATCTGGCAGTTCATCAAGGACCAGCTGATCCTCCCGTACCTGGACGTCGACCTCGAGTACTACGACCTGGGCATGGAGAACCGCGACGCGACCGACGACCAGGTCACCATCGACGCGGCCAACGCCATCAAGCAGCACGGCGTGGGCGTCAAGTGCGCCACCATCACCCCGGACGAGGCGCGGGTCGAGGAGTTCGGCCTGAAGAAGATGTGGCGCTCCCCGAACGGGACGATCCGCAACATCCTCGGCGGCGTCATCTTCCGCGAGCCGATCATCATGCAGAACGTGCCGCGCCTGGTGCCGGGCTGGACCAAGCCGATCATCATCGGCCGCCACGCCTACGGCGACCAGTACCGCGCCACCGACTTCACGTTCCCCACCGCGGGCACGCTGAAGGTCGTCTTCACCCCCGAGGACGGCGGCGAGCCGATCGAGCGCGAGGTCTTCCAGGCCCCCGGCGCCGGCGTCTCGCTGTCGATGTACAACCTCGACCAGTCGATCTACGACTTTGCGCGGGCCTCGCTGAACTACGGCCTCAACCGCGGCTACCCGGTCTACCTCTCCACGAAGAACACGATCCTCAAGGCCTACGACGGCCGCTTCAAGGACATCTTCGAGGAGGTCTTCCAGACCGAGTTCAAGGAGCGCTTCGACGCCGCCGGCATCACCTACGAGCACCGGCTGATCGACGACATGGTCGCCGCCTCGCTCAAGTGGGAGGGCGGCTACGTCTGGGCCTGCAAGAACTACGACGGTGACGTGCAGTCCGACACCGTCGCGCAGGGCTTCGGCTCGCTGGGCCTGATGACGTCGGTGCTGGCCACGCCGGACGGCAAGGTCGTCGAGGCCGAGGCCGCCCACGGCACGGTCACCCGGCACTACCGCGCCCACCAGCGCGGCGAGGCCACCTCGACCAACCCGATCGCCTCGATCTTCGCCTGGACCCGGGGCCTGGCCCACCGCGGCGTGCTCGACGGCACCCCCGAGGTCACCGCGTTCGCGGAGACCCTCGAGCGGGTCTGCATCGAGACCGTCGAAGGCGGCCAGATGACCAAGGACCTCGCCCTGCTGATCAGCAAGGACGCCCCCTGGCTGACCACTCAGGACTTCCTGGCGGCCATCGACGCCAACCTGCAGAAGGCCATGGCCTGACGACAGCTGTCGTAGCAATGGCCTGATCCACCCCCGCTCCACGGACGGCCCCCTCACCCCTCGGGTGCGGGGGCCGTTCCGCGTCCGGGTGCGGTGATCACCCCGGGCTGGTGCTGGTCATCCGCGGGCCGTGACCGCCACCAGCCCGAGGTGATCACCGTCTGTGGACGGCGGCAGCGCCGGGACGCCGTCCTCGGCCACGCTGCCCGTCGTGTCCCGACAGCCGTACCGGCCCGACCTGCTGCACGGGCGCGTCTTCCGGGGGTCCTGGGCGGTGCGCACCGGGGTGCTCACCCGCGCCCAGTTGCGCAGCAGCGCCTGGCGCCGGCTGCGGGAGGACGTGTACGCCGACGCGACCGAGCCGGACACCCACCGGCTCCACGCCCGGTCAGCCGCCCTGGTCATGCCCCGGGGTGCCGCGCTCGGTGGCCGGACGGCCGCGGTGCTGCACGGTCTGACCGACGCCGCAGGCCCCGGCGACCCGGTCGAGGTGGTGCTGCCGCCGTCGCTGCGCTGGGACCCCCAGCCCGGGGTGCGGGTGCGGACGGCGTCACTGGACGGCGATGTGGTCGGCCGCGGCCCCTTCCTGCGCTGGACGGCGCCGGTGCGCACGGCCGTCGACCTGGCCCGCCGCGGACCGGTACCGGAGGCGGTCGTGCTCCTGGACCAGCTGGTCGACGCGCGGGTCGTCGAGCTGACGGCCGTGCGGGCCGCTGTCTCCGGGCTGCCGCGTTGCCGGGGGAGCCGCACCGCCCGCGAGGTCGTGGCGCGCGCCGACGGCCTGGCGCAGTCCCCGCAGGAGACCCGGCTGCGGCTGCTGCTGGCGGACACCGACCTGCCCTGCCCGGTCGCCCAGTTCGAGGTGCGGGACGCCGGCGGGTTCGTCGCCCGCGTGGACCTCGCGTGGCCGGACCGACGGCTGGCCCTGGAGTACGACGGCTTCTGGCACGCCGATCCGGTGCAGTTCCGGCGGGACCGCGAGCGGCTGAACCGGCTCACCGCAACGGGCTGGCGCGTCGTCTTCGTGACCGCGGCCGATCTGCACCGGCCCGGCCAGCTCCTGCGCCTGCTCCGAGCCGAGCTGGCGTGACCACCCCGGACCGGCGCCTGGCGTGATCATCCCGGGCTGGTGGTGGTCACGGGCGGCTGGTGACCACCACCAGCCCGGGGTGATCACCGGGTCAGACGCCGAAGAGCTGGGTCCACCAGGGGCCGCCGGCGCCGGTGGCCACGCCCAGGCCCATCGTGCGGTAGTCGCAGTTCAGGACGTTCTGCCGGTGGCCGGGGCTGCCCATCCACGCCCGCACGACCGCGTCGGCGTCCGGCTGACCCTGGGCGATGTTCTCCGCGCGGGCGTTGCCCACCCCGGCCTCCCGGGCGCGGTCGAAGGGCGACCGGCCCTCCGGGTCGGCGTGGGAGAAGTAGCGGCGGTCGCGCATGTCGGCGCTGTGCGCCCGGGCCACCCCGGCCAGCCCGCCGTCCGCGCTGACCGCACTGCAGCCGGCCGCCGCGCGCTCGGCGTTGACCAGCGCCAGCACCTGCCCCTCGGGCCGGGCGCGGCAGGAGCGGGTGCCGGCGCGGGCGCGGGGGCAGGCGCCGGGGGCGGAGCGGGCGCCGGGGGCGGGGGAGAGCTGCTGGGCGCGGGAGCCCGCGTGGTGCTCCGCGGGGCCGGTGCCGCGGGCGACGGCCGAGGCGCGGTCGTCGACCGGCTCGGCGCGGCCGAGGACGGCGGGACGGGCACGGGCGGGACGACGGACGGCGACGGCGCAGGGACCGGCGACGGCGCGGGGACCGGCGTCGGGACAGGGGTCGGCGACGGCGACAGCACCGGGCTCGCGGTGGGGCTGGGCGCCACCGGCACGGCCGCGGACGAGGAGGCGGCCGCCGCGCGTGGGACCGCGTCGTCCCGGCCGGTGAGCAGGACGCCCAGCGCCACGGCCGCCACCGCCAGGGCGACGAGCACGGGCAGCCAGACCCGCCGGGGGAGCGCGGTCAGCGGTGTGCGCACGGGCGTCGTCCTCGGCTCGGGTCGGTCGGGTACCGGGCGAGGCTAGGCGGGTGGGCGGGCCCGCGGGGGGAGGCGGCGGGACACCCGGGTGGGCCGGTGCCGTCGGCGGGGGAGGACCACGTGCCGGTGCAGCCACTACCGTGGACCGTTCCGGGGCGTTCCCGGCACACCCCACCTCTGGAGGAGCACGCCGCTCGTGAGCGACGTCTGGCTCAACATCATCATGGTCTTCGGCTTCGTGCTGGTCGGCGGCGCCTTCTCGGGCGCCGAGATCGCACTGGTGTCGCTGCGGGAGTCCCAGGTCCGCGCACTGGCCGAGACCGGCCGCCGCGGGCAGGCCCTCAACAAGCTGCTCGGTGACCCCAACCAGTTCCTCGCCGCCGTGCAGGTCGGCGTCACGCTGGCCGGGTTCTTCTCCGCCGCGTTCGGTGCCAGCACGCTGTCCACCCCGCTGGCGTCCTTCCTCGCCGGCCGCGGCGTGGGACCCGGCCTGGCCGACCCGCTGGCCTTCGTGCTGGTCACCATCGCGATCAGCTACCTGTCGCTGGTGGTCGGCGAGCTGACCCCCAAGCGGCTGGCGCTGCAGCGCGCCGAGGGGTTCTCACTCGTCGTCGCTGCCCCGCTCAACGCGATCGCCAAGCTCTTCCGCCCGGTCATCTGGCTGCTGTCGCGTTCCACCGACCTGCTGGTGCGGCTGCTCGGCGGCGACCCCAAGGCCAGCGGTGAGTCCATCAGCCAGGAGGAGCTGCGCGACCTGGTCGCCGCCCACGAGTCGCTGTCGAGTGACGAGCGCCGGCTGATCGACGAGGTGTTCCGGGCCGGCGACCGCGAGGTGCGCGAGGTGATGACCCCGCGCACCGAGGTCCACTTCCTGGACGCCTCGATGACGGCGAGCCGGGCCGCCAAGCAGGTCGCCGACTCCAGCTGGTCGCGCTACCCGGTCGCCGGGCGCAGCGAGGACGACGTCGTCGGCTTCGTGCACGTGCGCGACCTCTTCCTGCCCACCCACGCGGCCGGTCGCGCGGCGACCGTGGGCGACCTCGCGCGCGAGGTGAAGCGGCTGCCCGGCACCGCGCCGGTGCTCACCGCGCTGTCGGGGATGCGCCGGGAGAACCAGCACTTCGCGATCGTGGTCGACGAGTACGGCGGCACCGACGGCATCGTGACGCTGGAGGACCTCATCGAGGAGGTCATCGGCGACATCTACGACGAGTACGACTCCGATGTCACGACCGACAGCGACGAGCCCGCCGAGGGCCCGCACGAGGTCGACGGCCTGCTCAACCTCGACGACTTCGCCGAGGCCACCGGCGTGCAGCTGCCCGAGGGGCCCTACGAGACGGTCGCCGGCTTCGTGCTCGCCCAGCTCGGCCGGCTGCCGCTGGTCGGGGACGTCGCCACGGTCGAGGGCCGCACGCTCACCGTCCTGGAGCTCGACGGACGACGGATCGCCCGGATCTCGGTCGGTGCCGCCCCGCAGCCCGCCGACGAGGACGCCGACAGCGAGGTCACGGCCGGCTAGTCCCGCCGCCCGGGCGCACCCCGGGCGGCAGGGCCGTCAGCGGGACTGCACGAACGACCAGGCGTCGGCGACGATCTCGGTCAGGTCGGTGTGCACGGGTGCCCAGCCGAGGTCGGCGTGGATCTTGGCCGAGCTGGCCACCAGCCGGGCCGGGTCACCGGCGCGGCGGTCGCCCACGACCACCGGCAGGGCGTGCCCGGTGACGGTGCGGACGGCGTCGACCATCTCCTGCACCGAGAACCCGGTGCCGCTGCCCAGGTTGTAGATGCGGTGCTCGCCGGCCGCGGGGGCGGGCAGGGCGAGCAGGTGCGCGGCGGCGAGGTCCTTGACGTGCACGTAGTCGCGGATGCAGGTGCCGTCGGGCGTCGGGTAGTCGGACCCGTAGACGGTCAGTGACTCGCGGGTGCCGGCGGCGACCTGCAGGGCGATCGGGATCAGGTGGGTCTCGGTGGCGTGCCGCTCGCCGACGCCGTAGGCCGCGCCGCCGACGTTGAAGTACCGCAGGCTCACCGCGGCGAAGTCGTAGGCCGTGGCGTAGGAGGTCAGCATCGCGTCGACGGCGAGCTTGCTGGCGCCGTAGGTGTTGGTCGGCCGGGTCGGCGCGGTCTCGAGGATCGGCACCTCCTCGGGCTCGCCGTAGGTGGCGGCGGTGGAGGAGAAGACGATCCGCCGGCAGTCGGCCGCGCGCATGGCCTCCAGCAGCGCCAGCGACCCGGCGACGTTGTTCTGCCAGTACAGCTCCGGGGCGACCTGGCTCTCCCCGACGAGGCTCTTGGCCGCGAAGTGCAGCACCGCCTCGGGACGCACCTCGGCCAGCACGGGGGCGGAGTCGAACAGCGAGGCCTGCACGAAGCGCGCACCGTCCGGGACGGCGTCGGCGTGCCCGGTGGACAGGTCGTCGAGGACGGTGACCTCGTGGCCGCCGTCCAGCAGGGCAGCGGTGACTACGCTGCCGATGTACCCGGCTCCGCCGGTGACGAGAACGCGCATGGTGCGAGCCTAGACAGCGCCCCGCCCGGGATGCGGCCACACCGCGCTCAGGAGGAGCCCCGTGGTCAGCGCACGTCCCGCCGTGGCCGCCATGCCGGCCTACCGGCCCGGCCGCAACGCCGCCGACCTGGCCCGCGATACGTGAGAGTCAAGCGTGCGTGTGAGAGTGCGAGTGTGGCGCGGAGTGCGAGTAAACAACACACACAAGAAACTCTCTATCACACACACATCACACAAAACGAAGAAAAGAGAGAAATAAGGAAAAAGGCGGAGAGGAGAAAGGGGGTAATAATAGAGAAGTAAATATAAGGAAAGGGGGGGAGAAAGACAGCGGGCGCAGTGTGACACAGAGATCTGGGGTATAAATCTTTCTGAAATGGGAGAAGGGAGGGGGGAGGAGAAGGATAGGGAAGGCGCTGGAGCGAGAGGGGGAGGGGTGGATAGTTGAAAAGAGGGCGTTAAAGTTAAGAATGAGAAGGAAGGATTAGTAGAGAATTATAATGAGGTGAGAGAAAGTGAGTAAAATGAGGGAAAGTAGAAGGTGAAGATAAAGATGGTGAAGATGGGAAAGGAAAGAAAGGGAGAGTAGGAAGAAAAAGGAGAAAGAAAGAGAGGGGAAAGAAGAGGTAGTAGTGTGAAAAAGGCAGGGGGGAAGGAGGAATAAAGTAATTAAAATAAGGTAGGAGGGGGAGAAGAGAGGAGCTGGAGACGTTCCTGGACACCGTCCCCGCCGACACCCTGGTCGTGCTGGACGAGGCCTACCGCGAGTTCGTCACCGACCCCGACGTCCCCGACGGCGTGGAGCTGATGCGCGGGCGCCCCAACGTCGCCGTGCTGCGCACCTTCTCCAAGGCGTGGGGGCTGGCGGGGCTGCGGGTGGGCTACCTGCTGGCCGAGGACCCGGCGGTCGCCGACGCCGTCCGCCGCACCCTGGTGCCCTTCAGCGTCTCGACGCTGGCGCAGGCCGCCGCGGTCGCCGCCCTGGCCAGCGAGGACGAGGTGCGCGAGCGCGTCGCCTCGGTCACCACCGAGCGCACCCGGCTCACCGCGGCACTGCGCGAGCGCGGCCTGGCCGTCGCCGACAGCCAGGCCAACTTCGTGTGGCTGCCGCTGGGCGAGCGCACCGTGGAGGTCGCCGCCGCCCTGGAGGCCCGCGCGGTCATCACCCGGCCGTTCCCCGGCGAGGGGCTGCGCGTCACCGTGGGCAGCAGGAGCGAGGACGACGTCTTCCTCGGCGCGCTGGACGACGTCCTGACCAGCGCTGCGGCCGGCGTCCCCGGAGCCTGACCGGTGACTGCTGGGGCGCGTGGTTCGATGGAGGACGTGCCTGCTCCCCGCGTGCTGTCCGGCATCCAGCCGACCGCTGACTCCTTCCACCTCGGCAACCTCCTGGGCGCGCTGCGGCAGTGGGTGGCGCTGCAGGACGACCACGAGGCCTTCTACTGCGTCGTGGACCTGCACGCGATCACCGTCGAGCAGGACCCGGCGGTGCTGCGCCGGCGCACGCTCCTGTCGGCGGCGCAGCTGCTGGCCCTGGGTGTCGACCCCGACCGCAGCGCGCTGTTCGTGCAGAGCCACGTGCCCGAGCACGCCCAGCTCGGCTGGGTGATGCAGTGCCTCACCGGGTTCGGCGAGGCCAGCCGGATGACCCAGTTCAAGGACAAGAGCACCCGCGAGGGCGCCGGGCCGACGTCGGTCGGTCTGTTCACCTACCCGGTCCTGCAGGCCGCCGACATCCTGCTGTACCAGGCCCAGCAGGTGCCGGTGGGTGAGGACCAGCGCCAGCACCTGGAGCTGACCCGCGACCTGGCCACCCGCTTCAACAGCCGGTACGGCCCCACGTTCACCATGCCCGAGCCCTACATCCCGCAGGGGACGGCGAAGGTGCTGGACCTGCAGTCGCCGGACAAGAAGATGAGCAAGAGCCTGCCCGAGGCCGGCTGCATCAACCTGCTCGACGACGCGAGGACGACGGCGAAGCGGATCCGCTCGGCGGTCACCGACACCGGCCGCGAGGTCGTCGCCGACCCGGTCGGCAAGCCCGGCGTCACCAACCTGCTCACCATCCACTCGGCCTTCTCCGGGCAGAGCGTCGCCGAGCTCGAGGCGCACTTCGCCGGCTCCGGCTACGGCGACCTCAAGAAGGAGGTCGCCGAGGTCGTCACCGAGGCGCTGACGCCGGTGCAGCAGCGCACCGCCGAGCTGATGGCCGACACCGCCGAGCTAGAGCGGGTGCTGGCCGCGGGCGCGGCCCGGGCCCGCGAGGTCGCCGCCCCGACGCTGGCCACCGTCTACGAGCGGGTCGGCTTCCTTTCGCCGCTGGGCGGTGCGCCACGGTGACCGGACGACCGTTGCGCGCGGACGACACCTTCGTGCACCGGCCGGGCACCGCCATCTCGGCGGGCACCTCCGTGCTCGGCGTGGTCGTGGCGCTGCCCGAGCCGTGGGCCCAGCTGATGGTCGAGTGGCGCGGCAGGTGCGGTGACCCGCAGGCCAGCCTGGTGCCCCCGCACGTCACGCTGCTGCCGCCGACCGAGGTCCCGATCGGTGACCGCCCGGCCATCCGCATGCACCTGGAGCAGGTCGCGGCGACCCACCCGCCCTTCGACATCCACCTGTCGGGCACCGGCACGTTCCGGCCGGTCTCCGAGGTCGTGTTCCTCACCGTCGCCCGCGGCGGGGTCGACTGCGAGCTGCTCGCCGGCGCCGTCCGCTCCGGTCCGCTGACCCGGTCGCTGAGCTTCCCGTACCACCCGCACGTCACCGTGGCCCACGACGTCCCGACCGAGATGCTCGACATGGCCTCGGCCGGGCTGGCCGACCTGCACGCGGAGTTCCGGGTGGAGACGTTCACCGAGTTCGAGCAGCTGCCCGACGGCACGTGGGCCGTGGCCGCCGAGTACCGCCTCACCGGCACGCCCCGCTGACCCGGCCGACGCCGCCCGGGCCCGCACCGCACCCCCGGGGCGCGGCCCGGTGAGCAACCCCGTCGGCCGGGTGGTGGGCGCCGGCCGGGCGCTGCTGCGGCGCCAGCGCGACCGCCGTCCGTGGCTGGACCACCTGGTGCACGCCGGCGGGCACTACAACCGGGCGCAGGGCGACGTCCTGGCCGCCGGGGTCACCTACTACGTCTTCCTGGCGCTCTTCCCGGTCGTGCTGCTGGTCGCCGCGGTCGCCGGGTTCGTCCTGCGCGGCGACCCGCTGCTGGAGGACCAGCTGGTGCGCGGCATCCGGGACGCCGTCCCCGGAGACACCGGCCGCCAGCTCGCCGAGCAGGTCAACGGCGCGGTCGATGCCGCCGGCACCTTCGGGGTGGTCGGCCTGGCCGGCTTCCTGCTCGTCGGGCTGGGCGCGATGGACAAGCTGCGGGTCGGCATGGACGTCGTGTGGCGCGGCCGTCCCGACCCGCCGGACTTCCTCGGCGACCGGCTGAAGGACCTCGGTGCCCTGCTCGGGCTGGGTGCGGCCGGTGCGCTGAGCATCGCGCTGACCACCGCGGCGACGGCGGCGTCCGCGCGGGTGCTGGACGCACTCGGCCTCGCCGAGCGACCCGGCGCCTTCCTGCTCACCGGCGCCCTGGCCATCGGGCTGGCGCTGATCGGCGACACCCTGGTGTTCCTGTGGGTGCTCAAGGGCGTGCCCGGCAACCCGTTCGGCGTCCGCCAGCTGCTCCCGGGGGCGGTGTTCGGCGCGGTCGGGTTCGAGGTGCTCAAGCTGGTGGGCAACTGGTACCTGGGCCGGATCGGGCAGAACGTCACCGCGCAGACGCTGGGCAGCTTCGTCGGGCTGGTGGTGTGGATCAACGTGGTCGCCCGGTTCGCCTTCTACACCGCCTCGTGGACGGCGACGATCCGCTCCATCGAGCACGCGCACACCCTCGTCCCGCACGGGCCGGCCGGGCCCACCCCGCTGCCGGAGGTGGCCCTCGTCGACGAGCGCGGTCCCGGCCCCTCGCCGGTGCGGCTGGCGCTGGGGCTGCTCGGGGTCGGCGCCGCGGCGGGGGCGCTGGTCAGCCGGCTGGTCAGCCGCTCGTGGGCCCGGCGGGCGGCCGGGAGCGGTCGTCCGACGGAGGACGCCTGACCGCGGCGCCGCTGTCGCCGGCCGGCACCGGGCGCCGGGCACGGCGCCGTCCCAGCAGCGTGGCGGCCACGACCACCAGGGCACCGGCGCCCAGTCCGACCGGCACCAGCGGGTTCTCGCCGGCCGCCGGCGGGACGGGCGGGCTCGCGACCTGGGGCGCGGCCGGTGCGGCGGTGGTGGCCGGCGCCGCCGAGGTGGGCGACGGCGTGGGCGTCGGGGGATCGGTGAGCGTGGCGGCCTCGGCCGGGTCGACCAGCCGGCCCACCCCCGACGCGCCGGCCGGGGTGGCGAAGCCCCAGTCCAGCAGCCGCCGCGCCTGCTCCAGCTCGGGCACCGGACGGCGCTCGGCCTGCATCAGGCTCACCACCAGCCGGCGGCCGTCGCGCTCGGCCGCGGCGACGAAGGTGTGCCGGGCGGCGTCGGTGAACCCGGTCTTGCCGCCCAGCGTGCCGGGGTAGTCGGCGAGCAGGCTGTCCTGGTTCTGGATCTGGTAGCCCGTGGCGCCACCGGGGACGCCGGGGATGTCGGCGACCCGGGTCTGCAGCACGTCGCGGGTGTAGGGGTCCTCGACCAGTCGCCGCATGATGAGGGCCAGGTCGTAGGGCGAGGACGACTGGCCGGCGACGTCGAGCCCGGACGGCGTCCCGGCGACGGTGTCGAAGGCGCCCAGCGCGGACGCCGTGCTGTTCATCGCGGCCAGCGTGGCGGGCACCCCGCCGGCCGTGCGGGCCAGGGCGTTGGCCGCGTCGTTGCCCGACTGCATCACCAGCGCCCGGAACAGCAGGTCGACCGAGTACCGGCCGCCGCTCACCAGCCCCACCCGGCTGCCCTCGATCGCCTCGTCCTCGACGGTGCCCTCGACCTCCTGCGCGTGGTCGAGCCGGGGGGCCAGGGTGAGCAGCGTCAGCGTCTTCAGCGTGCTGGCCGGGTAGTACCGGCCGTGCGGGTCGCGGGCGCCGAGCACCTCCCCGGTGGTGGCGTCGGCCACCAGCCAGCCGCGGGCGTCGATGCCCTCGGGCACCGCCGGGGCGCCGTCCACGGTCACCATGTCGCGGGTGGCCAGGCGGGGACCGCCGACGGTGCTGCCGTCAGGGGCCGACCCCTGCGGCGGCGGACCGGGGAAGGGCGAGGTCGGGGTGGGGGCCGAGGGGTCGACCGCCGGCCGCGCGGTGTCGGCCGCGGCAGGGCCGGCGGCGCCGAGGAGCACGGCCCCGGCCACGAGCAGCACGGCGGTCGGCCGGCGCAGGGGCGGGAGCGGACGCATGACCGGACGCTAACCCGCCACGCCCGGGACGGCCCGGACGGACCGGTCCGCCTGCAGGGTGTGGGCGCCGTCTCACGAACCCGGGCCTCCTGTGTGTGCGGTGTTGCCCGTTGGCAACGATCGGGTCTCTATCCGTTCTCCGGGGGGTCATCTGGGCTGGGCCCGCAGTTAGCGTGCCTGGGTCGCCGTCGCCAGGGCGCGCCGCTCGATCAGCGGCGCCGGACGGCGGGGGACAGCACGATCCACCGCACCGGGGCGCGGCCGACGACCGTCGGACGGGCCCACCGAGAGAAGGAGAACGTCTTGCGCCGAGCGCGTGGGATCAAGGCCGCAGCACTGCTGCTGGCCGGTGGCATGGCCCTGTCGGCCTGTGCCAGTGACGAGACCAGCGGCGGGACCGCCAGCAGCGGCAGCGCCGGCGGCGCCGCCGGGAGCAGCGCGAGCGGTGACCTCAAGGTCGGCCTGGCCTACGACACCGGCGGCCGCGGCGACAACTCGTTCAACGACTCCGCCTACCTGGGCGTCGAGAACGCGGTCAAGGAGCTCGGCGGCGACCTGCGCGAGCTCACCCCCAACGAGGACGCCTCCAACCGGCCCGAGCTGCTCTCGCAGCTGGCCGAGCAGGGCTTCAACCCGGTCATCGCGGTCGGGTTCGCCTACGGCGACATCATCAGCGACATCGCCAGCGACTTCCCGGACACCACGTTCGCGATCGTCGACTCCAGCGGCCTGGACGCCGACGGCAAGCCGCTGGGCGCCGGCAACGTCACCGGCCTGCAGTTCGCCTCGGAGCAGGGGTCGTTCCTGGCCGGCGCGGCCGCGGCCCTGAAGTCCGAGGCGAACCACGTGGGCTTCGTCGGCGGCGTCGAGACCCCGCTGATCCAGACCTTCCAGGCCGGCTTCGCCGCCGGTGCCGAGGCCGCCAAGCCGGGCATCACCGTCGACGTCAAGTACATCTCCCCGGCCGGTGACTTCTCCGGGTTCTCCGACCCCGCGCGCGGCCAGATCGTGGCCCAGGGCATCTTCGACTCCGGCGCCGACGTGGTCTACCACGCCGCCGGTGCCTCCGGTGGCGGTGTCTTCACCGCCGCTGCCGCCTCGGGCAAGAAGGCCATCGGCGTCGACTCCGACCAGTACCAGACGGTCGACGACCCGGCGCAGAAGGCCGTCATCATCACCTCGATGCTGAAGCGGGTCGACAACGCCGTCCAGGGCTTCATCACCGACTTCAGCGAGGGCAAGGCCAAGGGCGGCGCCGACGTCGTCAACGACCTGTCGACCGACGGTGTGGGCCTGTCCTACAGCGGTGGCTTCATCGACGACATCAAGCCGCAGATCGACGACTACGCCGACCAGATCAAGTCCGGCGCGATCAAGGTCCCCACGGCTCCCTGATCGACTCGCACGCAGCGCTGCGGACGCGGCGGGTTCCGGTGGCGGCACACGCCACCGGGCCCGCCGTTTTCCGTGTGTACCGTCTGCGCGTCGGACCACGTCCGGCCCGCCTGCGGCCGGAGGACGTCCTGTCCCCGTCTCCCGCGCCCACCTCTGGTCCCGCGTCCACCCCGGCACCCTGGAGATCCTGTTGAACGAGTCGGCACCGCTCGCGGTCGAGCTGCGCGGCATCACCAAGCGC
Organism: Modestobacter sp. L9-4; assembly: GCF_019112525.1. Classification (NCBI taxonomy): domain Bacteria; kingdom Bacillati; phylum Actinomycetota; class Actinomycetes; order Geodermatophilales; family Geodermatophilaceae; genus Modestobacter; species Modestobacter sp. L9-4. The sequence goes on along the minus strand of NZ_CP077800.1, from coordinate 1,490,951 downwards.
TTCCCCGGTGTGGTGGCCAACAAGGACATCGAGCTGCGGGTGGCCCGCGGTGAGGTGCACGCCATCGTGGGGGAGAACGGCGCCGGCAAGTCGACGCTGATGAAGACCCTCTACGGCATGCACCGCCCCGACGAGGGCGAGATCCTCGTCGACGGCCGCCCGGTCACCTTCCGCAGCCCGGCCGACGCCATCACCGCCGGGATCGGCATGGTGCACCAGCACTTCATGCTCGCCGACAACCTGACCGTGCTGGAGAACGTCGTCCTGGGCGCGGAGAAGGCGCACGGGATCGGGGAGAAGGCGCGGCACCGCATCCGCGACATCTCCGACCGGTACTCCCTCGGCCTGGACCCCGACACCCTGGTCGAGGACCTCGGCGTCGGCGACCGCCAGCGCGTGGAGATCGCCAAGGTCCTCTACCGGGGCGCGAAGACGCTGATCCTGGACGAGCCCACCGCCGTCCTGGTCCCGCAGGAGGTCGACGAGCTGTTCGGCAACCTCGCCGAGCTCAAGCGCGAGGGCCTCACGGTCATCTTCATCTCGCACAAGCTCGACGAGGTCCGCAAGGTCGCCGACTCCATCACCGTCATCCGCCGCGGCACCACCGTGGGCACCGCCGACCCCGCGACCACGTCGGCCAAGCAGCTGGCCGAGCTGATGGTGGGCGCTGAGCTGCCCACCCCGCAGACCCGCACCTCGACCGTCCGCGACGTCCCGGTGCTGCAGCTGCGCGGGGTGACGGTGGCCGCCCCCGGCGGCCGGGCGCTGGTGGACGACGTCTCGCTCACCGTCCGCGAGGGCGAGGTGGTCGGCATCGCCGGCGTCGAGGGCAACGGCCAGGCCGAGCTCGTCGACGCGGTCATGGGCCTGCGCCCGCTGGCCGCCGGCAGCATCGTGCTGGGCTCCGACGACATCGCCGCCTGGACGACCCGCCGCCGCCGCGAGCAGGGCCTGGGCTTCATCCCCGAGGACCGGCACCGCCAGGGCATGCTGCTGGACGCGCCGCTGTGGGAGAACCGCATCCTCGGCCACCAGACCCGCCCGCCGGCGGTCAAGGGCGCGTTCATCGACCGCAAGGGCGCCCGCGCCGACACCGCCCGGATCATGCGCGAGTACGACGTCCGGGCCCCGAGCCCGGACACCGCGGCGATCGCGCTGTCCGGTGGCAACCAGCAGAAGCTGATCGTCGGGCGGGAGATGAGCGCCGCACCGCGGCTGCTCATCGCCGCCCACCCGACCCGTGGCGTCGACGTCGGCGCCCAGTCGGTCATCTGGGAACTGCTCAAGGACGCCCGCGCAGAGGGGATGGGGATCGTGCTGGTCTCGGCGGACCTCGACGAGCTGATCGGCCTGTCGGACACGCTGCACGTCATGCTCCGCGGGGCGCTGGTCGCCACGCTGGACCCGGCCTCGCTCACACCGGAGGAGCTCGGTTCCCACATGACCGGCGCCGGCTCGACGGCGGGTGCGGCATGACCGTCCTCCGCCGGGTCGGCCTGTCGCTGTTCGCGCCGGTGCTGGCCATCGTGGTCGCCCTGGTCATCTCCGGCGTCGTCATCCGGCTGATCGGGGAGAACCCGTTCGACGCCGTCCGGGTCATGTTCGACTTCGGCGACACCCCCGCGCAGCAGACGCAGGCCATCGTGGTGGTCCTCAACCGGGCCGTGCCGCTGTTCCTGGCCGGCCTCGCCGTGTCGGTGGCGTTCCGGATGGGCCTGTTCAACATCGGCGTGGAGGGCCAGTACCGGCTCGCCACGATCCTGGCCGCCGCGGTGGGTGCCGCGGTCGCGCTGCCCGGCCCGCTGCACGTGCTGCTGATCATCGTGGTCGCGATGGCGGTGGGCGCGATCTGGGCCGGCATCGTCGCGGTGCTCAAGGTGACCCGCGGCGTCAGCGAGGTGATCAGCTCGATCATGCTGAACTTCATCGCGCTCGGCATCGCCTCCTTCCTGCTCACCGGCCCGCTGCGGGGCAGCCCCCCGGGCGCCCAGATCGTCACGACCGCCGAGATCCCCGAGTCCGGCTGGTTCCCCGGCCTGAACGGCCTGCTGCGGGTCCTGGGCCTGGCCCAGCCCCGCACCGAGCTCTACGGCTTCCTGCTCGTCGCGATCGTGGTGGGCGTCGTGGTGTCGGTGCTGATCAAGCGCACCCGCTTCGGCTTCGACCTGCGGGCCAGCGGCCTGTCGCCCTCGGCGGCCACCGCCAGCGGTGTCGACGCCCGCGGCATGGTCATCAAGACGATGCTCATCTCCGGGGCCATCGCCGGGCTGATCGGCCTGCCCGACCTGCTGGGCGACCAGCACAACTACGGCACCGAGTTCACCGCCGGCCTGGGCTTCCTGGGCATCGCGGTGGCCCTGCTGGGCCGCAACTCACCGATCGGCATCGCGCTCGGCGCGCTGCTGTTCGGCTTCCTGGACCGGGCGGCGATCCCGCTGCAGTTCGCCGACATCCCGGCCTCGGTCGTCACGATCATCCAGGGCACGATCGTGCTGTCGGTCGTCGTGGCCAACGAGGTCTCCCGCCGGCTCACCCGCCGCTCGGCCGAGCGCGGCAACGCGGTCAGCTCGCCGAGCACCGGTGACGGCAGCACCGGCGGCGGCCAGGGTCCCGACGGCGGCCCCCCGCCGGACGACGGCCCGGGCTCGGCCACCGGCGCAGGCCTGCGCACCGTCACCGGCGAGGGTGGCCGCAGCGACCACCGTGAGGGAGCAGGGGCATGAGCGTCCCGAGGACGACGGTCGAGCGAGCATCGCAGGGAGCGCCAGCGACCGAGGAGCGGAACGAGACCGGAGTCGAGCGATGAGCACTGCGATGAAGACGCCGGCGGCCCAGAGCCGCGGCACGCTGACCGACCGGGTGTTCGGCGGGTCGCGCTCGCGCAAGCTGGCCTACCTGCTGGTCGGGCTGGTCGTGCTGGTCTCCGCGGTGCGGGTGATCTCCGGGGAGCAGGCGCTCACGTCGTCCTCGACGTTCTCCGCCGCGCTGCTGCTCGCCGTCCCGCTGGTGCTGGTCGCGCTGGGCGGGCTGTTCTCCGAGCGCGCGGGCGTGGTCAACATCGGCCTCGAGGGCATGATGGTGCTGGGCACCTGGGGTGCCGGCTACGCCGGCTACCAGTGGGGCTGGGGCGGTGCGCTGATCGGCGGGGCCGTCTTCGGCGCGGCCGGCGGCCTGCTGCACGCGATCGCCACGGTGACCTTCGGTGTCGACCACGTCGTGTCCGGTGTGGCGATCAACATCCTCGCCGACGGCGTCGTCCGCTTCCTCTCCGAGCTCGTCTACACCGACAACCCCGCCGGCGGTGGCGTCACGCAGTCGCCGTCGCTGTCGTCATCGCCACCGAGCTTCTCGCTGCCGGTGCTGTCGTCGGGACCGGACCTGCTGGGTGACCTGGAGAACAAGCACTGGTTCCTGCTGTCCGACCTCGCCGGGCTGCTGCGCGGGTTCACCAGCGGCGTCGGGGTGCTCACCGTGCTGGCCGTCCTGCTCGTGCCGCTGGTCTACCTGCTGCTGTGGCGCACGGCCTTCGGGCTGCGGCTGCGCTCGTGCGGGGAGAACCCGGCGGCGGCCGACTCCCTCGGCGTGCCCGTCTACCGGCTCAAGTACATCGCCGTGGTCATCTCCGGCGCGCTGGCCGGCCTGGGCGGTGTCTTCCTGGTCTTCATCGCCACGATCTACCGCGAGGGCCAGACCGGCGGCCGCGGGTTCATCGGCCTCGCCGCGTTGATCTTCGGCAACTGGCGGCCGGGCGGGCTGGCCATGGGCGCCGGGCTGTTCGGCTTCTCCGACGCCCTGCAGCTGCGCAGCCGCACCGCGGTCGTGGCGCTGTTCCTGCTCATCGCCGTCCTGCTGCTGGGCGTGGCGATCTGGCAGGCCACCCGCCGCAAGGTCACCCAGGCCGTGGTCGCCGCGGTGTTCGCGGTGGCCGCACTGGTCGGTTACCTGACCATCGACGAGCTGCCCGAGGGCCTGGTCTCCTTCACCCCGCACCTGATCACGCTGCTGGTGCTGTCGCTGGCCTCCCAGCGACTACGGATGCCGAAGGCCGACGGGCTCGTGTACCGACGAGGAGAGCACTAGTGCCCGACATCGACTGGGACGCCCTCCGCGGCGCCGCCCGCGACGCGATGGCCCACGCCTACGCGCCGTACTCGCAGTTCCCCGTGGGCGTGGCCGGGCTGGTCGACGACGGCCGCGTGGTCACCGGCTGCAACGTGGAGAACGCCTCGTACGGGCTGGGTCTGTGCGCCGAGTGCGGCATGGTCTCCGACCTGGCCCGCAGCGGCGGGGGCCGGCTGGTCGCGGTGGCCTGCGTCGGCGGGGACGGCCAGCCGCTGATGCCCTGCGGCCGGTGCCGGCAGCTGCTGTGGGAGCACGGCGGCCGCGACATGCTGCTGGAGACGGTCTCCCTGGGGATCGTGCCGATGAGCCAGGTGCTGCCCGACGCCTTCGGCCCCGAGGACCTGGTCGCCGCGGCCGACCGGGGGCAGCGCGCATGACCGCCCCCTTCGACGCCATCGACGTCATCCGGGCCAAGCGGGACGGCGCGGGGATGAGCGCGGACCAGATCCGCTGGGTGATCGGTGCCTACACGCACCATCAGGTGCCCGACGAGCAGATGAGCGCGCTGCTCATGGCGGTGTTCTTCCGCGGCATGAGCGCCGACGAGCTCGCCGTGTGGACCCAGGCGATGATCGACTCCGGCGTCCGCAAGGACCTCTCCTCCCTGGGCCGCCCGACCGCGGACAAGCACTCCACCGGCGGCGTCGGCGACAAGATCACCCTGCCGCTGGCACCGCTCGTGGCCGCCTGCGGCGTGGCGGTGCCGCAGCTGTCCGGCCGCGGGCTGGGCCACACCGGCGGCACGCTGGACAAGCTGGAGGCCATCAGCGGCTGGCGCGCCGACGTGCACGAGGAGGCCTACCTCGAGCAGCTGCGCCAGGTGGGCGCGGTCATCTGCGCCGCCGGCAACGACCTGGCCCCGGCCGACAAGCTGCTCTACGCGCTGCGCGACGTCACCGGGACGGTCGAGTCGATCCCGCTGATCGCCAGCTCGATCATGAGCAAGAAGATCGCCGAGGGCGCCGACGCACTGGTGCTGGACGTGAAGACCGGCTCCGGTGCCTTCATGCGCGACGCGGACGACGCCCGCACCCTGGCCCGCACGATGGTCGGTCTCGGTGAGGCGGCCGGGGTGCGCACCGTCGCCCTGGTCACCGCGATGGACCGCCCGCTGGGCCGCAGCGCGGGCAACGCCGTCGAGGTGGCCGAGTCGCTGGAGGTGCTGGCCGGCGGTGGCCCGGCCGACGTCGTCGAGCTCACCCTGGCGCTGGCCCGGGAGATGCTGGCCGGGGTGGGGCGCACCGACGTCGACCCCGCCGACGCCCTCGCCGACGGCCGGGCCATGGACGTGTGGCGGCAGATGATCAGCGCCCAGGGCGGCGACCCCGACGCACCGCTGCCGCAGCCGGCCGAGCGGCACGTGGTCACCGCCCCGGCCACCGGCACGCTCACGAAGCTGGACGCCTATGCCCTCGGCGTGGCCGCCTGGCGCCTCGGCGCAGGCCGGGCCCGCAAGGAGGACCCGGTGTCGGCCGCGGCCGGCGTCGTCTGGACCGCCGGGGTGGGGGAGCAGGTGACCGCCGGGCAGCCGCTGCTGGAGCTGCAGACCGACGACCCGGCCCGCATCGCCCGCGCCCTGGAGGCACTCGAGGGCGCGATCGGCGTCGACACCGACGACGTCCCTCTGCCCCTGGTCCTGGACCGCATCACCGCGTGAGTGGAGTGGACCCGTCGGCGTGACGCCGACGGATCCACTCCACCCGACGCAGCTCACACAGATGCGGGGAGGACACTCTCGGCTCGTGACCCGAACGCCCGCTGCGACCGTTGCCGGCGCGGTGCACCCGTCCACGCCCCTGGACCCGGACGCCGCGATCTCGGTCCGCGGCCTGGTCCGCCGGTACGGCGACCGCAACGCCGTGGACGGCGTGGACCTCGACATCCGGCGCGGGGAGATCTTCGCGCTGCTGGGTCCCAACGGCGCCGGCAAGACCACCACCGTGGAGATCCTGGAGGGCCACCGCCGGCGCGACGGCGGCGAGGTGCGGGTGCTGGGCGTCGACCCGGCCACCGGTGGGCGGCAGTGGCGGTCCGACATCGGCATCGTGCTGCAGTCCGGCGCCGGTGACAGCCAGCTGAGCTGCCTGGAGCTGCTGCGCGCCCAGGCCGCCTACTTCCCCGACCCGCGCGACCCGGCCGAGGTGCTCGAGCTGGTCGGGCTGAGCGACAAGGCCGGCTCCCGGGGCCGCACGCTGTCCGGTGGCCAGCGCCGCCGGCTCGACGTCGCACTCGGCATCGTGGGCCGCCCGCGGCTGCTGTTCCTGGACGAGCCGACCACCGGCTTCGACCCCGAGGCGCGCCGGCAGTTCTGGTCGCTGATCCACTCCCTGCGCGAGCTCGGGACGACGATGCTGCTCACCACCCACTACCTGGACGAGGCCGAGGAGCTGGCCGACCGGGTCGGGGTCATCACCCGCGGCCGGCTGGTCGAGGTCGCCGTCCCGGCCGAGCTCGGTGGCCGCGGGCAGGCGCCGGCGGTCGTGCACTGGACCGAGGACGGCGTCCGCCGGACGGCGGAGACGGACACCCCGACCGCGTTCGTCGCCGGGCTGGCCGCCCGGTTCCCCGGCGAGGTGCCCGACCTGGCCGTCGCCCGCCCCACCCTCGAGGACGTCTACCTGCGCATGATCGGCGACCCTGCATGACCACCACCGAGCACCGCCCGCTGCCCTCGCTGCTCAGCGTCGTCCGGACCCGGTCGGGGGTGGAGCTCAAGGAGTTCTTCCGCCAGCGTGAGTCCGTCGTCTTCACGCTGTTCTTCCCGGTCATCCTGCTGCTGGCCCTCGGCGCGATCCTCGACTACGACCTGGGCTCGGGCGTCGACTTCCCGCAGTACTTCATGGCCGGGGTCATCGCCGTCGGCATCTTCGGCGCCAGCCTGCAGAACATGGCGATCCACATCGCCGGGGAGCGCTCCGACGGCACGCTGAAGAGCCTGTCCGGGACGCCGATGCCCAAGAGCGCGTACTTCATCGGCAAGGTCGTGCAGGTGCTCGCGGTCGCCGTCGCGACCATCGTGGTCCTGCTGCTCATCGGCGTGCTCGTGTACGGCATCGACCTGCCCACCGGCAGGGACTGGCTCACCTTTGCCTGGGTGGCGGTGCTGGGTGCGGCGGCCTGCACCCTGCTGGGCATCACCGTCTCCACGCTGGCCCGCAACAGCCGCTCGGCCTCGGCGACGGTCACCCCGATCGCGCTGGTGCTCGAGTTCATCTCCGGGGTGTTCCTGCCCTTCGACCAGGTGCCCACCTGGCTGCAGACGATCGCCTCGCTGTTCCCGCTCAAGTGGATGGCGCAGGGGCTGCGGTCGGTGTTCCTGCCCGACGCGCTGGCCGCCCGGGAGCCGGCCGGCTCCTTCGAGCTGGGCCGGGTCGCGCTGGTGCTGGGCATCTGGTGCGTCGTGGGCCTGGTGCTGTGCGTGCGCACGTTCCGCTGGCAGGACCGCGGCCAGGACTGACCCGCCCGTCGCCGCGCCGGTCCCGAGGGGGTCAGTACGGTTCCGGCATGGCACTCCCGCTGACCGCCGAGACCCTCGCCCGCGCGCCCAAGGTGCTGCTGCACGACCACCTGGACGGCGGGCTGCGGCCGCAGACGGTCCTGGAGCTGGCCGAGGAGGCCGGGTACCGGGACCTCCCGGCCGACGAGCCCGAGGCGCTGGGCCGCTGGTTCCGCGAGTCGGCCGACTCCGGGTCGCTGGTGCGCTACCTGGAGACGTTCGCGCACACCGTCGGGGTCATGCAGCGCCCCGAGGCCGTGCAGCGGGTGGCCCGGGAGTGCGCGCTGGACCTGGCGGCCGACGGGGTCGTCTACGCCGAGGTGCGGATGGCGCCGGAACTGCTGACCACCGGCGGGATGAGCCTGGACGAGGCCGTCGAGGCCATGCTCGACGGCTACGCGCAGGGCAGCCGCGAGGCCGCCGCGGCCGGGCACCCGATCGTCGTCGGCACGCTGCTGTGCGCCATGCGCCAGGCCGACCGCTGGGTCGAGGTCGCCGGGCAGGTCGTGCGGCGCCGCGGTGAGGGCGTCGTCGGCTTCGACCTGGCCGGCCCGGAGGACGGCTTCCTCCCCGACCGCATCCCCGAGGCGATCGCCGTGCTCGACCGGGCCGATGCCCACCGCACGATCCACGCCGGGGAGGCCGCGGGCATCGGCTCGATCGTCGCCGCCCTGGACGGCGCCCGTGCGGAGCGGCTGGGCCACGGGGTCCGGATCGCCGACCAGGTGCCGGTCGACGGACCGCTGGGCCCGGTGGCCGAGCGGGTGCGCGACGAGCAGGTCACCCTCGAGGTCGCGCCGTCGTCGAACGTGCAGACCGGCGCCTACCCGTCGCTGGCCGAGCACCCGGTCGACCGGCTGCACCGCGCCGGCTTCGCCGTCACGCTCAACACCGACAACCGGCTGATGAGCGGGGTGTCGGTCACCAGCGAGCTCACCGACGTCGTCAGCACGTTCGGCTGGGGCTGGGACGACGTCCAGACCGTGGCCGAGCGGGCGCTGCGCGCCGGGTTCGCCGACGACGCGACGCGTGCGCGGATCACCACCGAGGTGCTCCGGCCGGGCTTCGACGCACTGCGCGGACCGAGCTGATCTGCCGCCCTGCAGGGACCGCTCCGGGCCCATGGGAGGCCGGGACGAGGGGGTGCGCACCCCGGGCGAGCAGCGTCACCCTCGCTCGGGAATCTTCTGGGCCCCGGCGCTGCTAACCTGATCGTGCCGGCGCGTGCCGGTCATCCTCCCGGGCGGTCCTGCCCGGGCACAGCGCATCCGTGCAGATCACGCGTCAACGAAGACGGCCGCGATCACCAGTGTGGACGCCGGGACACCCGGCGGTCAGCATCACCACGGGACGCGCACCGATCTGTATCGGAGTCCCCGCTTGTCCTCGTTCGACTCTGTCGACGCCCAGAACGCCCCCCTGAACGACACGACCGCCGTCGAGGCCGTCGAGACCCAGGCCCCTGAGGCCGAGGTCGCCCCCGAGCCCACCGGTCCGACCTTCGCCCAGCTGGGCCTGCCCCAGCCGCTGGTCACCGCGCTCGAGCGCAAGGGCATCCGCCACCCGTTCGCCATCCAGACCTCCGCGCTGCCGGACGCCCTCGCCGGGCGCGACGTGCTCGGCAAGGCCGCCACCGGCTCGGGCAAGACGCTGGCCTTCGGCCTGCCGCTGCTCGCCCGCCTGGGTGCCGAGCCGGGTCAGGGCCGCCGCGCACCGCGCGGGCTGATCCTGGTCCCGACCCGCGAGCTGGCCCAGCAGGTGCACGACAACCTGGCCCCCCTCGGCCAGTCCATCGGCGTGCAGCTCGCTGCCGTCTACGGCGGGGCCTCGATGTACCGCCAGATCCAGCAGCTCCGCCGCGGCGTGGACGTGCTCATCGCCACCCCCGGTCGCCTGCAGGACCTGATCAACCAGGGTGAGACCACGCTGGCCGAGGTCGTCGTCTCGGTCATCGACGAGGCCGACTTCATGTCCGACCTGGGCTTCCTCCCGGTGGTCAAGGAGCTGCTCGACCAGACCCGCACCGACGGCCAGCGGCTGCTCTTCTCGGCCACGCTGGACGGCGAGGTCGACACCCTGGTCCGCCGCTACCTCAAGGACCCGGCCCGCCACGAGGTCGCCAAGGCCGAGGACTCCGGTCCCCAGGCCGAGCACCTGGCCTACAGCGTGTCCTTCCCGGACAAGCTGAAGATCGCCGAGGCGATGGCCGCCCGTCCGGGCCGGATCATCATCTTCGTGCGCACCCAGCACGGTGCCGACCGGCTGGCGGAGAACCTGCAGCACGTCGGCATCAACGCCGAGCCCATCCACGGTGGTCTGCCCCAGGCAGCCCGTCGTCGGGCGCTGGAGGCCTTCACCGACGCCCGCAGCCCGGTGCTGGTGGCCACCGACGTCGCCGCCCGCGGCATCCACGTCGACGACGTGTCGCTGGTCCTGCACTACGACCCGCCGGCAGACCACAAGACCTACCTGCACCGCTCCGGCCGCACCGCGCGCGCCGGTGCCGCGGGTGTCGTGGTCTCCCTGCTGCTGCCCGACCAGGTGGGACAGGCCAAGCGCCGGTTCCGCCAGGCCAAGCTCGACCCGCCCGTGTCGCGGATCCGCCCGGGCGACGCCCCGATCGCGGAGCTCGTGGCCGGCGGCACGTTCGTCGAGCCGATCGTCCGTCCGGCGCGCTCCTCGAGCCGTCCGGCCGGTGCCTCCGGTGGGCGTCGTCCCTCCGGTGACCGTCCGGGTGGGTACCGCTCCGGTGGTGCCCCCCGTCGTCCCTCCGGCGACCGCGATCGCGCGTACGGAGACCGCCCCTCGGGCGAGCGCTCCTACGGCGACCGGGATCGCTCGGCCGGTGCCCCCTCCGGCGACCGCGACCGCTCGTACGGAGACCGCCCCTCGGGCGAGCGCTCCTACGGCGACCGGGATCGTTCGGCCGGTGGCGACCGCCGTCCCGGTGGGTACCGCGGCTCGGCCGAGGGGCAGCGCTCCTCGGGTCGGCCCGCCCGCCCGGCGCGCTCCTACTGACGTAGGACCCCTTCCCCCCTCGGCACGTCCGGGGCGGGGGAGGGGCCGGCCGTCCTGACCGGCGGCACCTGAGAACGGCGACGGCCGGCTCCCGCACTGCGGGGGCCGGCCGTTGCCGTTTCCTACGGCCCCGCTGCCGGGGCCTGTCCTCAGCGCTGCACGTCGCTGCGCAGGACCAGTGCGGTGGCGACGTCGGCGACCACGTCGTCCCAGGCCGCGGCCAGTGCCGGCGACTCCTCGGCCGACAGCGGGGCGCCGGGCTCGGACTCGCCCCGGGCCACCGCGCGGCCCAGCGGCGCCCCGGCGCCGAGCAGCTGCTGCACCCGGGCCAGCCCGGCGTACTCGGCCAGGTCCAGGGCGCCCTCGGCCGGCTGCACCAGCGCGGAGTGACCGACCAGGCCACCGGCGCCGCGGGCCACCTCGGCGAGCACCTCGGTCAGCTCGGTGAGGTCGTAGCGGTCCTCGTCGGCCGGCAGCGGCATGACGTCGGTGTCGGCGACCTCCGGCCACGAGGCGATCTCGCTGAGGTCGTGCCGCTCGTCGCCGGCGCAGAAGCGGGCGAGGTCGACGGGTGAGGGGAAGACGAACACCTGCCCGTCCCGGCCGAGGAAACGGGCGCGGTCCTCGACGTAGCAGCGCAGGGTCACGCCGCTGACCTGCGGGGTCACCACCTCGACCGGGAGGATGCCGACGGCCTCCCAGAACTCCTGGGCCGCGGCGACGGCGGCCGGGCTGGCGGTGAGCCCGCTGCCGCTGCGGATCGTGCGGATGCCGGCGGTCGCCGCCTCCGCCGGGGCGGCCGCGGTGGACCCGGCGGCCGGGCGGGCAGCGGGGGCGACGTCCACGTCGTCGTCCTCGTCGTCGTCCAGCTCGTCGAGGTCGGCCGGCTCCGCGGTGCGGGACTCGGCCTCCTCCGCCGCAGAGGGGTAGTCGTCGACGGAGACGGTGCCCGCGCCGGACCAGTCGAGGTGGTCGTCGAGGTCCTCCAGGACGTCCTCCCACAGCTCGTCGATCGCGGTGCCGAGCCGGCTCCAGCTCTCCTCGCCGTCCCGGCCGACGAAGGCATCGATGCCCAGGCCCAGGGCGGCGGCCTCGGGACGGGCGACCAGCTCGGCGACGGCCTCGAAGCCGGTCTCCTCGTCGTCGTCCTCGTCGTCCTCGTCGCCGGTGGCGGCGTCGCAGCACTCGGCGAGCCGGCCGACCATGTCCAGCACCGCGGCCAGCTCGTCGACGGCCCAGCGGTCGGGGTTCTCGGCGACGACGTCGTAGACACCGTCGAGGTCGTAGCGGTGCTCCTCGTCCGGCGTGAGCTCAGCTGCGGCCAGGCCGGCGACGACCGGCCAGACCGGGTGGTCGGCCAGGTCGTGGTCGGTGCTGGTGCGGCAGAACGCCGCCAGCGCCGCCGGCGAGGGGAACAGGTGCACGACCGCGGTCGGCCCGGCCTCGGGGTCGTCGTCCGGGCCGGGGTCGACGGTGCCGCCGAGGAAGGCCTGCCACTCCTCGCCGTCCTCCTCCCACGGGGGAGCCCACAGGGTGTAGCCCGTGCGGTCGTCGAGAGTCAGGGCGATGGGGACGATGCTGGGCCTGGCCACCCGCCCATCCTGCCGGGTCGGACTGTGAGTCCGCATGGCGGTGCTCGCCGGGGTGGCTGCACCCCCATCGGGTGCCAGTCGGAGGACCCCGTCCTCCCCGACCCGCCGCGAGCGCCGGGCCGGGACCCGGGACGGGGCCTCACACGCCCATGGGATGCCAGACCGACTTCGTCTCCAGGAAGGGGCGCAGCCGCGACAGCCCGGGGTCGCTGCTCCAGTCCGGCTCCTCGGCCGGGGCGCGCAGCACCCGCTTGACCGTGCCGGCGGCCGAGCGCTCCAGCTCCATGGCCAGCGGCCCGGCGGTGCCGGCCAGGTCGATCGCGTCGACGTCGGCGTGCTCGGCCAGCCACGGGCCGATCTCCGCGGCGTCGCCGGTGAGCAGGTTGACCACCCCGCCCGGGACGTCGGAGGTGGCCAGCACCTCGCCGAGGGTGATCGCCGGCAGCGGGCGGCCCTTCGAGCTCACGACGACGGCGGTGTTGCCGCCGGCCAGCACCGGGGCGAGCACGCTGACCAGGCCGAGCAGGCTCGACCGCTGGGGCGCCAGGACGGCGACGACCCCGGTGGGCTCGGGCATCGAGAAGCCGAAGTAGGGGCCGGCGACCGGGTTGCTGCTGCCCAGCACGGCGGCCAGCTTGTCGGTCCAGCCGGCGTACCAGACCCAGCGGTCGATGGCGGCGTCCACCTCGGCCCGGGCCTTCGAGCCCGACAGCCCCTCGCCGGCGGCGACCTCCTCGGCGAACTGGGCTGCGCGGCCCTCCAGCACCTCGGCGACCCGGTAGAGCACCTGACCGCGGTTGTAGGCGGTGGCCGCCGACCACTTGGCGAACGCACTACGGGCGGCGACGACGGCGTCCCGGGCGTCCTTGCGGGAGGCCCAGGCGGCGTTGGCCAGGAAGTGGCCGCGGGCGTCGGTCACCTCGTAGGTGCGGCCGGACTCCGAGCGGGGGAACGCCCCGTTCACGTACAGCTTGTAGGTCTTGCGCACGGTGAGCCGGTCGGACATCAGGCGTCGCCCTTCAGGTACGCGGCCAGGCCCTGCCGGCCGCCCTCGCGGCCGTAGCCGGACTGCTTGTAGCCGCCGAACGGCGAGGTCGGGTCGAACTCGTTGAAGGTGTTGGCCCACACCACGCCGGCCCGCAGCTTCGAGGTGATGGACAGGATCCGGGAGCCCTTCTCCGACCAGACGCCGGCCGACAGCCCGTAGGTGGAGTTGTTCGCCTTGGCCACCGCCTCGTCCGGGGTGCGGAAGGTGAGCACGCTCAGCACCGGGCCGAACACCTCGTCCCGGGCGATCCGGTGGGCCGAGGAGACGCCGGTGAAGACGGTCGGCTTGAACCAGTACCCGCGGGCCGGCAGGTCGCCCTCGGGCTGCCAGCGCTGCGCGCCCTCGGCGTCCCCGGCGGCCACCAGCTCGCGGATCCGCTCCAGCTGCGGCGCGGAGTTGATCGCGCCGAGGTCGGTGTTCTTGTCCAGCGGATCGCCCACCCGCAGCGTGCCGATCCGCCGCTGGAGCGCGGCCACGACCTCGTCGTGCACCGACTCCTGCACCAGCAGCCGGGAGCCCGCGCAGCAGACGTGGCCCTGGTTGAAGAAGATGCCGCGGACGATGCCCTCGACGGCCTGGTCGACCGGGGCGTCGTCGAAGACGATGTTGGCCGCCTTGCCGCCCAGCTCCAGGGTGAGCCGCTTGTGCGTGCCGGCCACCGTGCGGGCGATCGAGCGGCCCACCTCGGTCGAGCCGGTGAAGGCGACCTTGTCCACGTCGGGGTGGCTGACCACCGCGCGGCCGGTCTCCCCGGCGCCGGTGACGATGTTGACGACGCCCGGGGGCAGGTCGGCCTGCTGGCAGATCTCGGCGAACAGCAGCGCGGTCAGCGGCGTGGTCTCCGCGGGCTTGAGGACGACGGTGTTGCCGGTGGCCAGCGCCGGGGCCACCTTCCAGGCCAGCATCATCAGCGGGAAGTTCCACGGGATGACCTGACCGGCCACGCCGAGCGGGCGCGGGGCCGCACCCAGGCCCGCGTGCTCGAGCTTGTCGGCCCAGCCTGCGTGGTAGAAGAAGTGCGCCGCGGCCAGCGGGACGTCGACGTCCCGGCTCTCCCGGATCGGCTTGCCGTTGTCCAGGGTCTCCAGGACGGCGAACTCCCGCGCCCGCTCCTGCAGCAGCCGGGCGATGCGGAACAGGTACTTGCCGCGGTCGGCCGGGCGCATCGGGCCCCAGGTCTTCACGAACGCCCGGCGGGCGGCGCGCACCGCGCGGTCGACGTCGGCGTCGGAGCCGGTCGCGACCTCGCTGAGCACCTCCTCGGTGGCCGGGTTGACCGTCTTCAGCGGCGTGCCGGTGCCCTCGGTGAACTCGCCGTCGACGAACAGCCCGTAGCTGGGCCGCAGGTCGACGAGGGAGCGGGACTCCAGGGCCGGGGCGTACTCGAAGATGCTCATCAGTCGACGCTCACGTGGTCGGGGCCGGAGTAGTGGCCGGTGCGGAGCTTCTGCCGCTGCAGGAGCAGGTCGTTGAGCAGGCTGGAGGCACCGAGGCGGAACCAGTCGGGGGACAGCCAGTCCTCGCCGACGGTCTCGTTGATCAGCACCAGGTGCTTGACGGCGTCCTTGGTGGTCTTGATGCCGCCGGCGGGCTTGACCCCGACCTGGCGGCCGGTGGCGGCGCGGAAGTCGCGCACGGCCTCCAGCATCACCAGGCAGACCGGCAGGGTCGCCGCGGGGGAGATCTTGCCGGTGGAGGTCTTGATGAAGTCACCGCCGGCCAGCATCGCCAGCCAGGACGCGCGGCGGGCGTTGTCCAGGGTGACCAGCTCCCCGGTCTCCAGGATGACCTTCAGGTGCGCCGGTCCGCAGGCCTCCTTCACCGCCACGATCTCCTCGTAGACGTCGAGGTAGCGCCCGGCCAGGAAGGCGCCGCGGTCGATGACCATGTCGATCTCGTCGGCGCCGTTCGCCACGGCGTCCCGGACGTCGGCGAGCTTGACCGCGCGGCTGGCCCGACCGCTGGGGAACGCGGTGGCGACGGCGGCGACCTTGATGCCGGTGCCGGCCAGCGCCTCCTTCGCGACCCCGGCGAGGTCGCCGTAGACGCAGACCGCGGCGACCGCCGGGCAGCTGGGGTCCTCGGGGTCGGGGCGGCGGGCCTTGGCGGCCAGGCTGCGCACCTTGCCGGGGGTGTCCGAGCCCTCCAGCGTGGTCAGGTCGACCATCGAGATGGCGGTGTCGATCGCCCACGCCTTGGCGGTGGTCTTGATCGACCGGGTGCCCAGCACCGCCGTGCGCTGCTGGGCGCCCACCTGGTCGACGCCGGGCAGCCCGTGCAGGAACGCGCGGAAGGCGGCGTCGGAGCGGGTCACGTCGGCGAAGGGGTCCGGCGGCGTGCCGGCCGGGCCGCCGACCGCGGGCTCGTCACCGGCCAGCGCGTTCGGGTCCAGCACGTGGGTCATGCCCGTCATTCTCCACGGCCGACGGTGCCGGCCCCGGGTCCGCTCCCGCCGGAGGTGCCCCGGTCAGGCGGTGGACCGGCCGTACGGCAGGTCCCGGTGGGGTCACGGCGTCGCCGTGCCGTGCAGCCGCCGGGCGTACCGGGCGTAGCTGCGCCGGGCCAGCCGCGGCACCACCACCCGCGGCACCAGCGGGGCGTGCGCCAGCATCCCCCGGACCACCTCGGGGTCGGCCCGGTACATGATCATGCCGAAGACCAGCGGCAGCTGCCGGCGCGGCAGCCCGTCGACGCCCTCCTCCCCGAGTCGCTGCCACTCCGTGGGGGTCATGTGCACGGCGGCCAGCGGCAGGAGGTGCTCCTCCTCGGCCGCCAGGTGCTCGGTGGTGCGGGCCAGCAGCGCCTCCAGTGCGGTCGCCAGGTCGTCGCGCTCGGCGGCTCCGGCGGTCGCCCGCCAGGCGGTCACGGCGGCGGTCACGTCGGACTGCGCCCGGGCGATGCCGTCGTGCTGGCTCTCCATCCGGGCCACGGTGTCGCGGTCCGCCGCCGGAAGGCGCGGCCCGAGCACCGGCCAGAGCAGCCGGTCCTCACCGGTGTGGTGGTGGTGCAGCAGGGCGCCGAGGAGGTCGACGTGGTCGGCGACGACGGCGGCGCGCGCCGTGTCCCCGGACGTGACCGCGCGGACCAGCGCCGGGGCCTGGCCGAACTCGCGGCGGAACGAGTCGTGCACGACCACCATGTCGCGGGTGTCGACGGTGGTGGGCGGGTGAGCGGTCATGGGGTTCCCGTCCTGACGGGGTGAGGAGCACGGACCTGGCGGGTGACGCTGGCGACGAGCCGTCCGGGGCGTGCAGCTCCCGCACCGGGACGGCGGCCCGGAGAGCCCCCGGGCAGGTGGACACGCCCCGCGGTGGACGTCACCGTCCGTGTCCCTCACCGGTGACCGTCCTCAGTCCTCCGGTGGTGGTCAAGACCCCGGCGCGCGGCAGAGCGGTCCTCGTCGTCGGGACGGCGGGTCGTCCGGTACGGGTGCCCCGCCCCGGTGCCGTCCGGTGTGCACCGGCTCCCGGGGGACCGCTCCGACGAGCGCTGGTCGGCGGGGCGCCCACCGGCCGTGTGGAACGGTGGGGTGCATGACGCCTCAGGTCCGACGTCGTCCGCTGTCCGCCGCCCTGACCTGGACCACCGCCGTCCCGGTGCTCGCGCTCGTCGTGCTGGCGCTCACCTGGGGGCGGTACCTGCCCGCGGTGCTGTCGGTGCTCGTCGCCGTCGTCCTCATCGGCGCGGTGCTCGCTGCCGTCCACCACGCCGAGGTGGTCGCCCACCGGGTGGGGGAGCCCTTCGGGTCGCTGGTGCTGGCCGTCGCGGTGACGATCATCGAGGTCGCGCTCATCGTCACGCTGATGATCTCCGGCGGGGACGACACGGCCACGCTCGCCCGCGACACCGTCTTCGCGGCCGTGATGATCACCTGCAACGGCATCCTCGGCCTGTCCATCCTGCTCGGGGCACTGCGCCACGGCACCGTGTCGTTCAACGCCGAGGGCACCGGCGCCGCGCTGGCCACGGTCACCACCCTCGCCGTGCTCAGCCTCGTGCTGCCGACCTTCACCACGGCCGCCTCCGGGCCGCAGTTCTCCCCGGGCCAGCTGGCCTTCGCCGCCGTCGCCTCGCTGGCCCTCTACGGCGCGTTCGTGCTCACCCAGACCGTCCGGCACCGCGACTTCTTCCTGCCCGTCGCCGAGGACGGCCGCGTGCTCACCGACGACGACCACGCCGACCCGCCGTCCGCCCGGGCGACGCTCACCTCCCTCGGTCTGCTGCTGGTCGCCCTCGTGGCCGTGGTCGGGCTGGCGAAGGTCGAGTCGCCGGCCATCGAGGACGCCGTCGCCGCCGCCGGGTTCCCGCAGTCGTTCGTCGGGGTGGTCATCGCACTGCTCGTGCTGCTGCCGGAGAGCATCGCCGCGGCCAAGTCCGCCCGCCGCAACCGGCTGCAGACCAGCCTCAACCTCGCCTTCGGCTCGGCGATGGCCAGCATCGGCCTGACCATCCCGGCGATCGCGCTGGCCACCATCTGGCTCGACGGCCCGCTGCTCCTGGGGCTGGGCTCCACGCAGGTGGTGCTGCTGGGCGTGACCGTGGTGGCCGCCGTCCTCACCGTGGTGCCCGGCCGGGCGACCCGGCTGCAGGGCGTGGTGCACCTGGCGCTGCTGGCCAGCTTCGTGTTCCTCGCCGTCAACCCCTGAGGGAGGAGCCCGCTGCCCCCACGCCACGCCCCGCGCGGCGCGGGCCCCTGCAGCGGGGCCGGGAGAAGGGGTCGCCACGGCCGTTACCGTGTGCGCGTGCAGCTGACCGTCGTCGACCACCCGCTCGCCCGTGCCCGTCTGTCGAGGATGCGCGACGAGCGCAGCGACAACGCCACCTTCCGCGCCGCGCTGCGGGACCTGACGACGTACCTCGTCTACGAGGCCACCCGCGACCTGGAGGTGGCCGAGGACCGGATCACCACCCCGGTCACCGCGACCACCGGCTACCGGCTGGCCAGCCCGCCGCTGATCGTCCCGGTGCTGCGCGCGGGCCTGGGCATGGCCGAGACCGCCCACAGCATGCTGCCGGAGTCGCAGATGGGCTTCGTCGGCCTGGCCCGCAACGAGGTCACCTTCGAGCCCGAGCCCTACATGGCCTCGCTGCCGGCGACGCTGGTCGACCGGCACGTCTTCGTCCTGGACCCGATGCTGGCCACCGGCGGCTCGCTGGTGAACTGCTGCACCCTGCTCACCGACCGCGGCGCCACCGACATCACCGTGCTGTGCGCCCTCGCCGCCCCCGAGGGCCTGCAGCGGCTGGAGGAGTCCGGCCTGCCGCTGCGCGTCTTCACCGCCAGCGTCGACGAGCGGCTCAACGAGCACGCCTACATCGTCCCGGGCCTCGGCGACGCCGGTGACCGCCAGTTCGGCGCGGTCTGAGGTGCGCTTCGCCGTCCTGGGCACCGGGTTC
The DNA here is from genome assembly GCF_019112525.1 of Modestobacter sp. L9-4. NCBI lineage: Bacteria > Bacillati > Actinomycetota > Actinomycetes > Geodermatophilales > Geodermatophilaceae > Modestobacter > Modestobacter sp. L9-4. The sequence goes on along the minus strand of NZ_CP077800.1, from coordinate 1,472,278 downwards.
TGGGCCCGCACCGTGCACGCCGCCTCGCTGGCCGGGCACCCGGGCGCGGAGCTCGTGGGCATCTGGGGCCGGGACCCGGCCAAGGCGCAGGAGGCCGGCGCGGAGTTCGACGTCCCCGGCACCGACGACCTGGACGCGCTGCTGGCCGACGTCGACGCGGTGAGCATCTCGCTGCCCCCGGACGTGCAGGCCCCGCTCGCCGAGCGCGCCGCCGCGGCCGGCAAGCACCTGCTGCTGGAGAAGCCGGTCGCACTGTCGGTCGCCGCCGCCGACCGGGTCGTCGACGCCGTCGAGGCGGCCGGGGTCGCCTCGGTCGTGTTCTTCACCAACCGCTTCCGGACAGCGACCTCCACCTGGCTGGAGCAGGCCGGCCGGACCACGCTGACCGGCGGCTCGGTCACCTGGCTGGGCTCGCTGGCCGGCACCCCCTTCGACGCGTCACCGTGGCGGCACGAGCACGGCGCCCTCTGGGACGTCGGCCCGCACGCGCTGTCGCTGCTGGTGCCCACCCTCGGCCCGGTCACCGCGGTGCAGGCCGGTGCCGGGCTGGGCGACCTGGTGCACCTGGTGCTCACCCACGCCGAGGGCCGCACGAGCACCGTCAGCGTGAGCTCCACCGCCGCCCCGCTCTCGGCCGGCATCGAGTCCTGGGTGCACGGCGACGCCGGCCGGCTGGTGCTGCTGCCGGAGTCCGACACCGCCACCGAGGCCCACCGGGTCGCCGTCGACGAGCTGCAGGCTGCGGCCCTGACCGGGGGAGCGCACCCCTGCGACGCGGCCTTCGGCCGGGACGTCGTCCGGGTGCTCGAGGCCGCCCAGCGCTCGCTGGCCAGCGGCTGCCGGGAGACCGTGACGGCGTGACCGTCTGGGAGTGGTACGTCCGCCGCGGCCGGATCGACCGGCGCACCTGGTGGCTGCAGTACGCCGTGCCGCTGGCCGTGCTGAGCGTGCTGGCCCTCTTCGCCGACCTGGCGCTGGGCAACAGCGACCTGCAGGAGCTGGCGGCCGGCCGGTCGGACTACGGCGCGATCGTGGTCACCGTGGGGCTGCTGACGCTGCCGGCGTCCATCTCCGGCAGCGCCACCCGGCTGCACGACCGCGGGCTCCCGGCCTGGCTGCTGCTCATCGCCCTGGTGCCGCTCTTCGGGCAGGTCGCGCTGCTCGTGCTCACCGGCTTCGTGCGCGGGGACGCGAAGCCCAACCGGTACGGCCCGCCGCCGGGCCCGCCGCCCGGCGCCCCACCGGCGCCGCTGCCGGACGGGCCGCTGTACGTGCCGCCGACCTGGAAGTGACCGGCTAGAGCCCCAGTGCCGCCGACATCTCGGTGCGGAGCCGGTCCAGCTGGTCCGCACCCTGCTCGCGCGCGGCCGGCACCCCGGCGGCGTCCGGCACCGGGACGACGGTCTCCAGGTAGGCCTTGAGCTTGGGCTCGGTGCCGCTGGGGCGCACGATCACCCGCACGCCCTCGCCGCGCAGCCGGACGGCGTCCACCGGCGGGTCGGCCTCGGCCAGGTCGGTGACCTCGACGTCCCGGCCGAGCAGCTGCGCCGGCGGGGTGGCCCGCAGCCGGGCCATCGCGCCGGAGATGAGCGTGAGGTCCTCGACCCGCACCGACAGCTGGCCGGTGGCGTGCAGCCCGTGCTCCAGTGCCAGTTCGTCGAGCCGGCCGGTGAGCGTGCGGCCGTCGGCGGCGAGCTCGGCGGCGAGCAGCGCGACGGCCAGGGCGGCGGAGACGCCGTCCTTGTCGTGGGCCACCGACGGGGTCACCGCGTAGCCCAGCGCCTCCTCGTAGCCGAAGACCAGCGGCGCCTGCGCCGAGCCGGCGCGGATGATCCACTTGAAGCCGGTCGGGGTCTCCGCGGCGGGCACGCCGTGCGCGCGGGCCAGCGCACCCAGCAGCGAGCCGCTGACCAGCGACCGGGCGTAGGTGCCCTGCACGCCGCGGCGCAGCAGCCAGTCGGCCAGCAGGACGCCCACCTCGTCACCGGTGAGCTGCCGGCCGTCGCAGACCACCGAGCAGCGGTCGGCGTCGGGGTCCTCGGCGATGGCCACGTGCGCCCCGGCCTGCACCGCCAGGTCGACCAGCAGGTCGACCGCGCCGGGCTCCTCCGGGTTGGGGAAGGCGACGGTCGGGAAGTCCGGGTCCGGCCGGTCCTGCTGGGCGACGGCGTGCAGCGGGGCGAAGCCGGCGGCCTCGAACACCCGGCGGGTGGTCGCCGAGCCGACTCCGTGCATCGCGGTGTAGGCCACCCGCAGCCCCTGCCGGGCGGCCAGCGGCACGCGGCCCGGCTGCAGCGCGTCGACGACCCCGGCCACGTAGTCGGTCTCGACGTCGTCGCCGAGGGTGCGCCAGTCGTCGGACAGCGGCACCTCGCGGGCCGGGCCGACCGCGGCGATGGCCGCCTCGACCTGCCGGTCGGCCGGCGGCACGAGCTGCGCGCCGTCGCCGAGGTAGACCTTGTAACCGTTGTCCTGCGGCGGGTTGTGGCTGGCGGTCACCATCACCCCGGCCACCGCGCCCAGGTGCCGGACGGCGAAGGAGAGCACCGGCGTGGGCAGCGGGCGGGGCAGCACCTGCACGGCGAACCCGGCGGCGCTGAGCACCGCGGCGGACGTGTGCGCGAACTCGGCGGAGCGGTGCCGGGCGTCGTACCCGATGACCACCCCGGCGCCGGTGTGGCCCGCCGCGGCCAGCCAGGAGCCCAGCCCGGATGCGGCGCGGGTGACCACGGCGGCGTTCATCCCCGCGGGTCCGGCGCGCAGCGGGCCGCGCAGCCCGGCGGTGCCGAAGGTCAGCGGGCCGGTGAAGCGGCGGGCGAGCTCGGCCGCGGCGCCGGGGTCCAGGTCAGCGGCAGCGACCAGCGCCTCGACCTCGGCCCGGTCGCCGGCGTGCGGGTCGTCGGCGGCCCAGGCGCGTGCGGTGTCCAGCAGGGTCATGCCCGGCCTCCAGCGGCCTGCGCCGCGACGACGTCGACGTCCATGTCCGGCAGCGTGTACTCCCCGCCCACCCGGGCGTGCACCGGGTCGGCGAGGTCGGCCTCGCCGTGCGCGGCGACCAGCGCCGCGGCGTAGCGCTCGGCGTCGTCGGCAGGGGAGTACCCGAGCGCGCGGGCCGCGGTGAGGTCCCACCAGCCGCGGGTGTTGGCCGAGACGCCCCAGACGACGCGGTAGCCCGGCGAGGGTGCGGTCAGCGCCGCCTGCACCAGCCGCACGGTGTCCCCGGGGGAGAGCCAGGTGGCCAGGTGGCGCACCGCGAGCGGCTCGGGCAGGGCGCTGCCGATCCGCAGGCAGACGACGTCGAGGCCGTAGCGGTCGGCGTACAGCGAGCCGAGCGCCTCCATGGTCACCTTCGCCACGCCGTAGTAGGTGTCCGGCCGCGGCGGGGAGGCGGCCTCGGTGAGCAGCCCCACCGCCGGGCGCGGGGTCCAGCCGGTGGCGTGGTTGCTGCTGGCCAGCACGACCCGCTGCACCCCGGCCCGGCGGGCGGCCTCGAGCGCGACGTGCGTGCTCTCGACCTGGCTGTGCTCGATCGCGGCCCAGGTGGACTCGGTCGCGATGCCGGCCAGGTGCACCAGCGCGGTGGCGCCGGTGGCGGCGGACAGCACCGCGTCGGGGTCGGTGGCGTCGGCGACCCGGTGCTCCTCGCCCGGCCGGGGGTCGGGGACGTCGACGACGTCCAGGCCACGGACCGACCAGCCCAGCTCCGGGAGCCCGCCGCGCAGCCAGCTGCCGATCCGCCCGGCGGCGCCGGTGACCAGGACGGTGCCGGTCACGGCAGCCGGCTGATCAGCTGCACCAGGAACTCCCCGAGCCGGCCCGCGGCGGCGCGCCCGGCGTCGAGCACCTCGACGTGGTCCAGCGCCTGACCGGTCATGCCGGCGGCGGCGTTGGTGACCATCGACAGGCCGAGCACCTCGACGCCCGCGGCGCGGGCCGCGATCGCCTCGAGCGCGGTGGACATGCCGACCAGGTCCGCGCCCATGGTGCGCAGCATCCGGATCTCGGCCGGGGTCTCGAAGTGCGGACCCGGGAGGGCGGCGTAGACGCCCTCGACCAGGCTCGGGTCGATCTCCTGCGCCAGGGCCCGCAGTCGCGCCGAGTACAGGTCGGTGAGGTCGACGAAGGTGGCGCCCACCAGCGGCGAGGTCGCGGTGAGGTTCAGGTGGTCGCTGATGAGCACCGCCTGGCCGACGCGGTGGTCCGGCGACAGCCCGCCGGCGGCGTTGGTCAGCAGGACGGTGCGGACCCCGGCGGCGGCCGCGGTGCGGATGCCGTGCACGACCGGCTGCACGCCGCGGCCCTCGTACAGGTGGGTGCGGCCCAGGAACAGCAGCACCCGGCGGCCGGCGACGGAGACCGAGCGCACCTCACCGCCGTGACCGCTCACGGTGGGGGCCGAGAAGCCGGGCAGCTGCCCGATCTCCACGCTGGCCAGCGTCTCGCCGAAGGCGTCGGCGGCGGGCGCCCAGCCCGAGCCCATCACCACGGCGACGTCGTGCTGGCCACCGAGGGCGGTGGTGAGGTCCTCGGCGGCGCGGGCGGCCAGGACGGCGGGATCGGCGGGATCGGTCTTCGGCGTGCTCACGCCGCGACGCTAACGCAGCTCGCGGCGGGCCGGTCGGGTCCGGGCCGGTCGCCGCTCGACCGGTGACCGGCGGCCGGGCTGCCTAGACTCCGCACCGTGCAGATCCCCTTCCACTCGTCCGAGCGCTCGAGCCTGGGGGTCGAGTGGGAGCTCCAGCTGATCGACCGGGAGACCCGGCAGCTGACCGCCGGGGCCGTCGGGGTCCTCGCCGACCTCACGCCCGCCGGCCTCGAGGAGCACCCCAAGGCCAAGTACGAGCTGCTGCAGTCGACCGTGGAGATCATCACCGGCATCTGCGGCACGGTGGCCGAGGCGAAGGCCGACCTGGCCGGCACGCTGGCCGAGGTGGTCGCCGCCGCCGACGCCCGCGGCCTGGGCGTGATGTGCGCCGGCAGCCACCCGTTCACCCCGTGGGAGAGCCAGCAGATCTCGCCCAAGGAGCGCTACGCGCAGCTGGTCGAGCGGATGCAGTGGGTCGTCCGGCGGATGCAGATCTTCGGGGTGCACGTGCACGTCGGCGTCCGGTCGGCGGAGAAGGTCGTCCCGATCGTCAACGCGCTCACCGGCTACGTGCCGCACTTCCTCTCGCTGTCGGCGTCCTCGCCCTACTGGGACGGCATCGACACCGGTCTGGCGTCGGCACGCGCGCTGGTGTTCGAGGGCATGCCGACCGCCGGGCTGCCCCACCAGCTGTCCGACTGGGCGGAGTTCGAGCAGTACATGGCCACGCTGATCGCCAGCGGTTCGGTGGAGAGCGTCCGCGAGGTGTGGTGGGACATCCGCCCGCACCCGGACTTCGGCACCGTCGAGCTGCGCATCTGCGACGGCCTGACCAACCTCGACGAGATCGGCGCGGTCGCCGCGCTCGCCCAGTGCCTCGTGGAGAGCTTCGACCAGCGGCTCGACCGCGGCGAGACCCTCCCCGTGCCGGCCGGCTGGGTCGCCCGGGAGAACAAGTGGCGCGCGGCCCGGTTCGGCCTCGACGCCTCGATCGTCGTCGACGACGCCGGCACCGTGCGCCCCGTCCGTGAGGCGCTGGACGAGCTGGTCGAGGAGCTGCTGCCGGTCGCCCGGGAGCTGGGCTGCGAGGCCGAGCTGCTCGACGTGCGCCGGCTGGTCGCCACCGGTGGGTCCGCGGCGCGGCAGCGCGCCGTCGCCGCCGCCTCCGGGGGCGCCCTCGAGCCGGTCGTGGACAGCCTGCTGGCCGAGATGCGGGACGGCCTCCCGTCGGCGACGCAGGAGTGAGCGGGGACGACGTGCGCACGGCGGGGGTCGACGGCGCGGGACGTCCGGGCGAGGACGGCCGGGGCGCGGCGGTCGACGGCTGGTCGCGGGTGCACCAGACCGAGCTGGTCGCCGTGCGGCGGCACCTGCACGCCCACCCCGAGCTGGGCTTCGTCGAGCACGAGACCACCGCGTTCCTCGAGTCGCGGCTGACCCGGGCCGGGCTGCAGCCGCGCCGGCTCAAGGGCGGCACGGGACTGGTCTGCGACGTGGGCGGCGACCCGGACGCGGGTCCGGTGGTGGTGCTGCGCGCCGACATCGACGCACTCCCGCTCACCGACCTCAAGGACGTCGCGTACGCCTCCACCCGGCACGGGCTGGCCCACGCCTGCGGCCACGACGTGCACACCACCGTGCTGCTCGGCGTCGCGCTGGCGCTGGCCTCGCTGGACGACCTGCCCGGCACGGTGCGCTGCGTGTTCCAGCCGGCCGAGGAGCAGGTGCCCGGCGGTGGGCTGCAGGTCGTCGAGGAGGGCGTGCTGGCCGGGGCGACCCGGGCCTTCGCGCTGCACTGCGACCCCTCGCTGGACGTCGGGAAGGTGGGCCTGCGCACCGGCGCGATCACCGCCGCCTGCGACCGGGTGGAGGTGACGCTCACCGGACCCGGCGGGCACACCGCGCGCCCGCAGCTGACCGTCGACCTGGTGCACGCCATGGGCCGGGTCGTCACCGAGGTGCCCGGGCTGCTGTCCCGGCTGGTCGACCCGCGCTCGGCCCTGTCGATGGTCTGGGGTGCGGCCAGCGCCGGCGTCGCGGCCAACACCATCCCCGAGACCGGCCAGCTGCGCGGCACGCTGCGGGTGCTGGACCGCTCGGTGTGGGGCCAGGCCGAGGAGCTGGTGCGCCGGCTGGTCACCGAGGTGGCCGAGGCCTCGGGCGCCGGTGTGCAGATCGACTACGTCCGCGGGGTGCCGCCGGTGGTCAACGACCCGCGCAGCGTCGCGCTGCTGCGGTCGGCGGCACTGGAGACCGTCGGCAGCGAGGGCGTGGCCCTGTCGCCGCAGAGCATGGGCGGGGAGGACTTCGGCTGGTTCGCCGAGGTGCTGCCCATCGCGCTGGCCCGGCTGGGCACCCACGGCGGCGGCCAGCCGCTGGACCTGCACCGGGGCACCTTCGACGTCGACGAGCGGGCGATCGGGGTGGGGGTGCGGCTGATGGCCCGCGCCGCGCTGCACGCGCTGTCCGCCGACGCCGCCCCGGCCACTCTCGACCCCCGGTAGCGTCTGCCCCTCGCGACCGGAGAGGCGGCACCCACTCGATGAGCACCCCCGACCGGCCGGCACCCGCGACCGCGGACGTGCCGGCGCCGCCGGCTCTGCCCGAGGACCTCGTGCTGGCCGGTGACTTCCCGCCCGCCACCCGCGCGCAGTGGCGTGACCTGGTGGCCGGGGTGCTGCGGAGGTCGGGCCGGGACGTCGCCCCCGAGGCCGTCGAGGACGCGCTGCGCCACCCGGTCGCGACCGGGGTGACCGTCGGGCCGCTGTACACCGCCGAGGACGCCGGCGAGCTGCCCGCGCTGGCCGGCCTGCCGGGCCGGCCGCCCTTCGTCCGCGGCTCCCGCGCGGGCAGCGGCGACCCCGGCGTGCCCGCCCGCTGGGACGTGCGCCAGCGGCACGCCGACCCCGACGTCGTCCGCACCACCGAGGCCGTGCTCGCCGACCTGGAGAACGGCGTCTCCTCGCTGTGGCTGGTGCTGGGCGCGGGTGCGGTGCCGGTGGAGGCGCTGGGCCGGGTGCTCGACGGCGTCCTCCTGGACCTGGCGCCGGTGGCGGTGCAGGGCGGCGTCGCCGCGGCGGAGGCGTTCCTGGACCTGGTCGAGGGCCGCACCGACCTGGCGGCGGGTGGCTCCCTGGGCCTGGACCCGCTGGGTGTGCAGGCCGCGACCGGGCAGCCGCAGGACCTCACCGTGCTCGCCCCCCTGGCCCGGCGGGCGCAGACGCACCCGGGCCTGCGGACGGTCGTCGTCGACGGCACGGTGTTCGCCGGCGCGGGCGGGTCGGTGGTGGAGGAGCTGGGCTGCGCTACCGCCGCCGGGGTGGCCTACCTGCGGGCGCTCACCGAGGGCGGGCTGGACGTCGACGAGGCGTTCGGCCAGCTGGAGTTCCGGCTGTCGGCCGGTGCCGACCAGTTCACGACCATCGCCGCGCTGCGCGCCGCCCGCCGGGTCTGGGACCGGGTCGGTGAGGCCAGCGGGGCCTCGCCCGATGCCCGCGTCCAGCGCCAGCACGCGGTCACCTCCGACGTGATGGTCACCCGGCACGACCCGTGGGTGAACATGCTGCGCACGACGGTCGCCTGCTTCGCCGCGGGCGTGGGCGGTGCCGACGTCGTCACCGTGCAGCCCTTCGACGCCGCCCTCGGCCTGCCCGACGCCTTCGCCCGCCGGATCGCCCGCAACACGCAGAGCCTGCTGGTCGAGGAGGGGGCGCTGGCCCGCGTGCTCGACCCCGCAGGCGGCTCCTGGTACGTCGAGTCGCTGACCGCCGCGCTGGCCGAGGCGGCGTGGGCGTGGTTCACCGAGATCGAGCGGGCCGGCGGGCTGGCCGCGGCGCTGGCCGACGGCCTGGTGGCCGAGCGGGTCGCCGCCGTCTGGGCGCAGCGGGCCGACCGGGTCGCGCACCGCACCGACCCGATCACCGGCGTGAGCGAGTTCCCCGACCCGGCCGAGGTGCTGCCGGTGCGCCGTCCCGCCGCCGTGCCGCCGTCCGGCGGGCTGCCCCGGGTGCGCGCGGCCGCGGCGTTCGAGGAGCTGCGCGACCGGGTCGAGGCGGTCGAGCCCCGCCCGGCCGTGTACCTGGCGACGATCGGCCCGGCCGCCCGGCACACCGCCCGGGCCGGCTTCGCGGCCAACCTGTTCGCCGCCGGCGGCCTGGCGACCCCCACCGGTGACGGCGCGAGCGGGCTGGCGGGTGCGACGGTGGCCTGCATCTGCGGCACCGACCGCGACTACGCGGCCTCCGCCGCCGACCTGGCCGCCGAGCTGCGGGCCGCCGGCGCCACCCAGGTTTGGCTCGCCGGCACCACCGAGGTCGAGGGCGTCGACGGCCACCTGCACACCGGCTGCGACGCCCTGGCCGTGCTGACCACCGTCCTGGCCGAACTGCTACCTGGCCAGGTCGGCCGACCCGGCTCCGAGGAGGTGCAGGCGTGAGCGCGATCCCCGACTTCGGCGACCTGGAGCTGGGCAGCCCGGCTCCCGACGGCACGGACTGGGCCGCGGCCTACGAGCAGGCGACCGGGCACACCGTGGCCGACGCGACCTGGCAGACGCCGGAGGGGATCGCCGTCCCGCCGCTGGCGACCGCGGCCGACCTGGCCGGTGCCGACCTCCTCGACACCCTCCCGGGCGTCCCGCCGTTCCTGCGCGGGCCCTACCCGACGATGTACACGACCCAGCCGTGGACGGTGCGCCAGTACGCCGGGTTCTCCACGGCCGCGGCGTCCAACGCCTTCTACCGGCGCAACCTCGCCGCCGGGCAGAAGGGGCTCAGCGTCGCCTTCGACCTGCCCACCCACCGCGGCTACGACTCCGACCACCCGCGCGTGGTCGGCGACGTCGGCATGGCCGGGGTGGCGATCGACTCGATCCTGGACATGCGGCAGCTCTTCGACGGCATCCCGCTGGACCGGATGAGCGTCTCGATGACCATGAACGGCGCCGTGCTGCCGGTGCTCGCCCTCTACGTCGTCGCGGCGGAGGAGCAGGGGGTGAGCCCGGACCAGCTCACGGGGACGATCCAGAACGACATCCTCAAGGAGTTCATGGTCCGCAACACCTACATCTACCCGCCTGGGCCCTCGATGCAGGTCATCAGCGACATCTTCGCGTTCACCTCCGCCCGGATGCCCCGGTACAACTCGATCTCCATCTCCGGCTACCACATCCAGGAGGCCGGGGCGACGGCCGACCTGGAGCTCGCCTACACCCTCGCCGACGGCGTGGAGTACCTCGCCGCCGGCCGGGGCGCCGGGCTGGACGTCGACGCGTTCGCCCCGCGGTTGAGCTTCTTCTTCGGCATCGGCATGGACTTCTTCATGGAGGTCGCGAAGCTCCGCGCCGGCCGGCTGCTCTGGGCCCGGCTGGTGCGGGAGGCCGGCGGCACGACGCCCAAGTCTATGTCGCTGCGCACCCACTGCCAGACCTCGGGCTGGTCGCTGACGGCGCAGGACGTCTACAACAACGTCGTCCGCACCTGCCTGGAGGCGATGGCCGCCACCCAGGGCGGCACCCAGTCGCTGCACACCAACGCCCTCGACGAGGCGCTCGCGCTGCCCACCGACTCCTCCGCCCGGATCGCCCGCAACACCCAGCTGCTGCTGCAGCAGGAGTCCGGGACGACGCGGGTCATCGACCCCTGGGGCGGCTCGGCGCACGTGGAGCGGCTCACCCGTGACCTCGCCCGGCGCGCCTGGGCGCACATCGAGGAGGTCGCCGCGCACGGCGGCATGGCCCGGGCGATCGACGACGGCATCCCCAAGCTGCGCATCGAGGAGGCCGCCGCACGCACCCAGGCGCGGATCGACTCCGGCCGCCAGCCCGTGATCGGGGTCAACCGCTACCGGGTCGAGACCGACGAGCCGATCCAGGTGCTGCGCGTCGACAACGCCGACGTGCTCGCCCAGCAGCGGGCCCGGCTCGCCGAGCTGCGGGCCACCCGCGACCCCCGCGCGGTGGAGGACACGCTGCGCCGGCTCACCGACGCCGCCCGGGCCGCCGCCGAGGGCCGCCGGGGCCAGGGGCTGGAGACCAACCTGCTCGCCCTCGCCGTCGACGCCGCCCGGGCGAAGGCCACCGTCGGGGAGATCTCCGACGCGCTGGAGGCCGTGTACGGGCGGCACGCCGGCCAGGTGCGCACCATCTCCGGTGTGTACCGCGACGAGGCCGGGGGGTCCGCCGCCGTGGAGGGGACCCGTGCCCGCGCGGCCGCGTTCGCCGAGGCCGAGGGGCGCCGGCCCCGGATCCTGGTGGCCAAGATGGGCCAGGACGGCCACGACCGGGGGCAGAAGGTCATCGCCACCGCCTTCGCCGACCTCGGCTTCGACGTCGACGTCGGCCCGCTGTTCCAGACCCCGGAGGAGGTCGCCCGCCAGGCGGTCGAGGCCGACGTGCACGTCGTCGGCGTCTCGTCGCTGGCCGCCGGGCACCTGACGCTGGTCCCGGCGCTGCGCACCGCGCTGGCCGACCTCGGCGCCGACGACGTCCTGGTCGTGGTCGGCGGGGTCATCCCGCCCGACGACGTCCCGACGCTGAAGGAGATGGGCGCGGCCGCGGTCTTCCCGCCCGGCACGGTCATCGCCGACGCGGCGCAGGAGCTGCTGACCACCCTCGCCGGGCGCCTCGGGCACGCATGACCGCACCCGACGTCCCGGCGCTGGTGGCGGGGGTGCTGGCCGGTGACCGGCGGGCGACGGCGCGGGCGATCACGCTGGTCGAGTCGACCCGTGGCGACCACCGCGACGCCGCCCAGGAGCTGCTCGGCGCGCTGCTGCCGCACGCCGGGGGAGCGCGGCGGGTGGGCATCAGCGGGGTCCCCGGCGTCGGCAAGTCCACCTTCGTCGACACCCTCGGGACGACGCTGACCGCCGCCGGCTCCCGGGTGGCGGTGCTGGCCGTCGACCCGTCCTCCACCCGGTCCGGCGGGTCGATCCTGGGCGACAAGACCCGGATGTCACGGCTGGCCGTCGACCCGCGGGCGTTCATCCGGCCCGCACCCACCGCCGGCACGCTCGGCGGGGTCGCCCGCGCCACGCGGGAGTCGATGGTGGTCCTGGAGGCCGCCGGGCACGACGTCGTCTTGGTCGAGACCGTCGGTGTGGGGCAGTCGGAGGTGACCGTCGCGGAGATGGTCGACTCCTTCCTGTTCCTCACCCTGGCCCGCACCGGCGACCAGCTGCAGGGCATCAAGCGCGGCGTCCTGGAGATCGCCGACGTCATCGCGGTGAACAAGGCCGACGGACCGGGGGAGAGCGACGCCCGTCGGGCTGCCCGGGAGCTCGCCGGGGCGGTGCGGATGCTGCGGGGTCCCGAGGAGCCCGTGCCGGTGCTCACCTGCGCCGGGCTCACCGGCGCCGGGGTGCCCGAGGTCTGGGCGGCGCTCGTCGCCCACCAGGACCGGCTCCGCGAGACGGGGGAGCTCGCCGAGCGACGCCGGTCGCAACAGGTGCGCTGGATGTGGCAGCTGGTACACGACGGTCTGGACCACGCGTTGCGCACGCACCCGGCCGTGGCGGCCCTGGCACCCCGGCTCGAGGCGGCCGTCCTGGCCGGTGGGCTGACCCCCGCCGCAGCCGGTGACCAGGTGCTCCGCACCTTCCTGACCAGCACGGACGCACCCCCGACCGACCCGCGGTAGCGACACCGGGACGGCGCCGGGAGGTCCGCGCCGCGTGCCCGCCGGCCCCCTGCAGGACGGTCCGGAGGGGGCCGGACGACGCCCCGCCGGCGGCCCGCCGGCTGTTAGGGTCCGGCCACGGCGCTGCCCGGTCGAGGCCGCGGCTCGCCGCCCCGCCGGGTGGTCCCGCACGGTGGGGACGCGCGTGACCGGACCGGCGCGGCGGGTGCCCATCCGCCGGGCCGTCGCCCCGCCCCGCAGCACCTGCCCGCCGCCCCGGCGCCGGGTCGACCAGTCAGGAGAAGACCGTCAGCACCCAGACGATCGTCGAGCCCCCGCGGACCGCAGCGCGGGCCGACGCAGAAGCCCCGGCCCGCGACCGGACGACGACCCTCCTGCTGGTCGGCGCGGGCCTGCTCGGCCTGGCCGGCGCCACCTACCTGGCCGCCGCCGGCAACGTGCTCGGCCTGAGCCTGCCGCGCAACGACCTCTGGTTCTTCGAGGTCACCGACCTCGCCCCCGAGCAGCAGGGCCGCTCGCAGGCGATCGTGCTGAACTTCGCCGCGCTCGGCGTCTGGGCGGTCGCCTGGCTGCTGGCCGGCCTGGCCGTGCGGCGCGGCACCTCGGTGAGGGCGCTGATGGTCCTGGGCAGCGTGTGGGTGGTGCCGCTGCTCGTCGTCCCGCCGCTGTTCAGCCCGGACATGTACGCGTACACCGCGATCGGCGCCTCGGTGCACCACGGCGTCGACCCCTACCTGGCCGGCCCCGGTGCGGCCGGTGACATCCCGGCCGTGCGCGGCGCCGAGCCGTTCTGGCGGTTCAGCCCCACGCCCTACAGCCCGCCGTTCATCGTCTTCCTCGCCGGGCTGTCCAGCCTGTTCAACGAGCACATGCTGCAGGTCCTGGTCGCGCTGCGGGTCGTCGCGGTCGCCTCCTGGGTGGCCCTGGCCGTGCTGACCAAGAAGCTCGCCGAGCGCTGCGGCGTCGACCCGACCCGCGCGGTCTGGCTGGGCATCGTCAACCCGCTGATGCTGGTCAACGGGGTGTCCGCCGGCCACAACGACATCGTCATGCTCGTGTTCCTGGTGGCCGGCATCCTGCTCGCGCTGGCCGACCGGCCGCTGCTGGCGGTGCTCTGCTGCGCCGCCGGGGCCAGCGTGAAGGTCACCGCGCTGATCGCCGTCTTCGTCATCGGTGTCGACTACGCCCGCCGCCAGCAGGGCCGGCTCGCCCAGCTCAAGGCGCTGGTGCTGTCCGGGCTGGTCGGTGGCGGCGCGTTCGTCGTCGCCGCCCAGCTGTCGGGCTACGGCTGGGGCTGGCTGGACAACCTGTCCTCGCCGGGCAAGGCGCTGATCCCGCTCTCCCCGCTGACCAGCCTGGCGATGGTGCTGGACCCGGTGGCCCCGCCGTTGGACAAGATCCGCTCGCTCGGCGTCCTGCTCGGCGGGGTGATCTGCCTGGTGCTGCTGACCCGGCTGCGCCGCTGGGGCCTGATCCGGGTGCTCGCGTGGGTGATCCTCACGGTGCTCGCCGTCGGCCCGGTCGTGTGGCCCTGGTACCTGATCGTGCCGGTGCTGCTGTTCGCCGTCGCCGGCAGGCCGCAGGAGCTGCTGTTCAGCATCATGGCCTCGGTCGCGCTGCTGTTCACGACGTTCCCCGGCGGGGAGCCCACCCTGGGCTACCTGGGCTGGCCGCGCGTGTTCAACATGTCCCTGGCGCTGTTCGCCGTCCTGCTGATCTGGGCCACCGCCACCAACGTGATGTCCCGCTGGCGGGACGAGAAGCGCGAGGACGAGCGGCAGCAGCTCACCGCTGCCGCGAGCTGACCTGCGGCAGCTGACCCGCCCGCGGGCGGGTCAGCTGTCGATCGAGCGGCAGTCGCGGTGGCGCAGCCCGGTCAGGTAGTCCGCGGGGGCGCCGGCGGCCTCCGCGGCGTCGGCGATCGCGCCCAGGTAGCGCGCCGAGGGCAGCCCGCCTTCGAAGGCGTCCAGCGCGTAGGCGTAGGCCACCACGTCGCCGGCCAGGGTGTGCACGCGCAGCCGGACCTTGCGGTACAGGCCGTGGTCGGCGCCCTCCCAGGCGTCCAGCGCGGCCTCGTCGGCGGCGGTGAGGTCGTAGAGCGCGACGAACACCCCGGAGCCGTCGGCGCCCTCGTCGGGCACCAGGGTCGCCAGGGCGCCCTCCCAGCCCACGTCCTCCGCGCCGAAGGTCAGGCGCCAGCCGGGGATCCAGCCGGTGCCGGAGAACGGTGCCGAGGGGCAGCGCTGCCGCATCTGGGCGGGGTCCATGTTCGAGCCGTACGCGGCGTAGAGGCCCATCCCCGGGAGCCTAGCCAGCCCCGGCCGGGGCTGCCCGCGTGGTGGCCGACAGGGGCGCCCAGAACTGGGACACTGGGCAGGCTGTCCCGTTCGGAGGAGGAACCATGACCCGCATCGTGATCATCGGCGGTGGCCCGGCCGGCTACGAGGCCGCGCTCGTCGCCGTCTCCCTGGGTGCGGACGTCACCGTCGTCGAACGCGACGGCATCGGCGGGGCCAGCGTGCTCACCGACTGCGTCCCGTCCAAGACCTTCATCGCCTCCGCCGGGGCGATGACCTCGGTGCGCGACTCCGCGGTCCTGGGTCTGCGCGGCACCGACCTGGACACCGTCAGCCTCGACCTGGCCGCGGTCAACCAGCGGATCAGGGGCCTGGCGATGGCCCAGTCCGCCGACATCCACGCCCGGCTTGAGTCCGAGGGCGTCCGCGTGGTCACCGCGCAGGCCCGGCTGGCCGACCAGGAGCCGGGGCTGGCCGCCCACCGGGTGCAGGTGCTCGACCGCGACGGCGGGGTCGCCGAGGAGATCGCCGGCGACGTCGTCCTGCTGGCCACCGGCGCCGACCCGCGGGTGCTGCCCGGCGCGGAGCCCGACGGCGAGCGGATCCTGTCCTGGCGCGACGTGTACGACCTCGACGAGATGCCCGAGCACCTCGTGGTCGTCGGCTCCGGCGTCACCGGTGCGGAGTTCGCCTCCGGCTACCTCGAGGCCGGCGTCCCGGTGACCCTGGTCTCCTCCCGCGACCAGGTGCTGCCCGGTGAGGACGTCGACGCCGCCGCCGTGGTCGAGCGGGTGTTCCAGTCCCGCGGCGGACGGATCGCCGAGCGGGGCCGCGCGGAGAAGGTCGAGCGCACCGAGAAGGGCGTGCGGGTCGAGCTCACCGACGGCCGCGTCGTCGAGGGCTCGCACGCGCTGATGACCGTGGGCACCGTGCCCAACACCGAGGGGCTGAACCTGGAGGCCGCCGGGGTCGCCGTCACCCGCTCCGGGCACATCGTCGTCGACCGGGTCTCCCGCACGTCGGTGCCGGGCATCTACGCCGCCGGCGACGTCACCGGGGTGTTCCAGCTCGCCTCGGTCGCGGCCATGCAGGGCCGGATCGCCATGTGGCACGCCCTCGGCGAGGCGGTCTCGCCGATCCGGCTCAAGACGGTCGCGGCCAACGTCTTCACCCACCCGGAGATCGCCACGGTCGGGGTGCAGGAGGAGTCGCTCACCGACGGCGCCGACGTCGAGGTGATCCGGCTGCCGCTGGCCACCAACGCCCGGGCCAAGATGGGCGACCTGCGCGACGGGTTCATCAAGCTCTACGCGCGGCGCTCCACCGACGTCGTCATCGGCGGCGTGGTCGTGTCCCCGGGCGCCTCGGAGCTGATCCTGCCGATCGCGCTGGCGGTCACCAAGGGGCTCACGGCCGGCGACCTGGCGCAGACCTTCGCCATCTACCCGTCGCTGTCGGGCTCCATCACCGAGGCCGGGCGCCGGCTGATGGGGATCGAGGACGAGCACAGCTGAGTCACCCGGGTGGGCGACAGCGCTCCACTCCGCGACCTCCCCGGTCGATACCAGAGGTGACCGCCTGACCTGCCCGGACCCACGGGTGGGTCGGCGGCCTACCGAGGAGTGTCCCGTGCGCCTGCCCCGCGTGAGGTCCGTGCTGCCCGCCGCCCTGCTGGCCGTCCTGACGGTCCCGCTGCTCACCGGCGTGCCCGCCCGGGCCGAGGTGGGCGTCCCGTCCGCCACCGAGGCCCCGGCCGGTGACCTCACCGCGGTCAGCGCCATCGTCGTCACCGACGACTCCGCGGAGGTGGTGACCCGGGAGGTCCCGCCCGCCGACGTCGCGGCCACCCGCGCCGAGCTCCGCGCCCAGCCCGGCGTCGTCAGCGTCTCCGTCGACACACCGGTGCAGATCGCCGACGCCGGCGACCCGGGTCGCGCGCAGCAGTGGGCACTGGCCGACCTCGGGCTGGACCCCGCGCCCCTCGGCGCACCCGACGGCTCCGACCAGCTCGTCGCCGTCCTGGACACCGGGGTGGCCGCCGACCACGAGGACCTGCCGGGACGCGTGCGGTGCGACCTGGGCGCGGACTTCGCCCCGGACGCGGCCACCGCCGACCCCGCCGGTGACGGCTGCCGCGACGTGCAGGGACACGGCACGCACGTCGCCGGCGAGATCTCGGCGGTGTCGGGCAACGGGATCGGCGTCGCCGGTGCCAGCGCCGCCCGGGTCATGCCGGTCCGGGTGCTGGACGCCAACGGGCAGGGCACGTCCTCCACGGTGGCCAGCGGCATCATCCACGCCGTCGACCACGGTGCCGACGTCATCAACATGAGCCTCGCAGGGCCGTGCAACACCCAGTACGACACCGCGGTGCAGTACGCCGTCGACCACGGTGTGGTCGTGGTCGCCGCCGCGGGCAACAACCGTCAGACGGGCAACCAGGTCAACTGCCCGGCCGCGTCGCCGGGGGTGATCGCGGTGTCCGCGACCGACGACCAGCGCGTGTCGGCCTCCTTCTCCTACTCCGGCCCGACCAACGTCGTCTCCGCGCCGGGCGTGGGCATCCTGTCCACCAACGGCCCGGCCGGCTACGCCAACCGCAGCGGCACCTCCATGGCCGCGCCCTTCGTGGCCGCCGTCCTCGCCCGCTACCGCCAGGGGCACCCCGCGGCGACGGTGGCCGACGTCCGGGCAGCGGTGATCGCCACCGCCATCGACCTCGAGACCCCCGGTCGGGACGACGACACCGGCTTCGGGCTGATCGACGGCTACGAGCTGCTGCGAGCGGCCGACGCGCCGCCTGCCCCGACGACGCCCTCGATGCCCACCGGGGTGACCGTGCGGCCGGGTGACGGCCGGCTGGAGGTGTCCTGGACGGCGGCGACCTCCGACGGCAGCCCGATCACCGGCTACACCGTCCACACCTCACCCGGTGACATCGTGGTCCGAACGACGGGCGCCACGACGGCGGTCGTGCCGGGGCTGACCAACGGCACGGCCTACTCGGTCCAGGTGGCGGCGGTCAACGCGGCGGGCCAGGGGCCGGTCAGCGAGACCAGCGCGCCGGTCGTGCCGGTGGCCGCGAGCCCGGTCCAGCGTGCCTACGACGCGAGCGGCGGCGTCCGGGGCCCGCTCGGTGCCCCGCGCACCGAGGAGGTCTGCGGTCTCGCCGGCGGCGGGTGCTCCCGCGAGTTCACCGGCGGGAGCGTGTACTGGTCACCGGCGACGGGGGCGCACTGGGTCCGTGGGGCCGTCGCCGGACGGTGGGCGGCCCTGGGCGGCGTCAACGGATCGCTGGGGTACCCGGTCACCGACGAGACGACGCTCGCCGGCGGTGCGGTGAACCACTTCCAGGGTGGGTCGGTCTACTTCTCCCCGGCCACCGGCGCGCACGCGGTGCGCGGCGCCGTCCGCGACAGGTGGGCGGCGCTGGGATGGCAGGCGGGCCCGCTGGGCTACCCGACCACCGACGAGGTCACCCTGGCCGGCGGAGCGGCGAACGTCTTCCAGGGCGGGTCGATCTACTGGTCGGGAGCCACCGGGGCGCACATGGTGCGCGGTGCGATCCGCGACCGGTGGGCGGCCAACGGCTGGGAGGTCGGGTCGCTGGGCTACCCGACCACCGACGAGGTCACCCTGGCCGGCGGAGCGGCGAACGTCTTCCAGGGCGGGTCGGTCTACTGGTCCGGGGCCACCGGCGCCCACGTCGTCCGCGGTGCCATCCGGGACCGCTGGGCGGCCAACGGCTGGGAGGTCGGGTCGCTGGGCTACCCGACCACCGACGAGGTCCGGCTGGCCGGGGGAGCGGTGAACCACTTCCAGGGCGGGTCGGTGTACTGGTCGCCGGCGAACGGCGCACACGCCGTCCGCGGTGCCATCCGTGACCGATGGGCGTCGCTGGGCTGGCAGGACTCTCGGCTGGGCTACCCCCGCAGCGAGGAGTACGCCGTCCCCGGTGGGGTGCGCTCGGACTTCGCGGGCGGCTCGATCGACTGGAGCCCGGCGGCCGGCGCCGTCGTCCGCTACCGCTGAGCGACTCTCCCCGCAGGACACGGCTCGCCGCACTGACCTGCGGGAACCTCGCCGTTACTGTCCAGCTCATGTCGCGTCACCACCCCCCGAGGCGCAGCCGAGCCTCGCTGCTGGCCCTGGCCGCGTTCCTGGTCACCGGACCGTTGCTGCTCACGGCGTCCCCGGCCGGTGCCGCACCGGCCGGGTCCGGCGGGCAGCCGGACGTCGTCGGGGCCCCTGGTGCTGCGGCCGTCGCCGTCCCGGACGTGCCGACCGGGGTCACCGCGTCCGGCGACGACGAGAGCCTGACCGTCTCGTGGACCGCGCCCTCGGCGGAGGGCGGGTCCCCGACGTCCTACACGGTCACCGCAGGTGTGTGGCGGGCCGGCGTCGAGTCCGACACCGTCAGCGTGACGGTCCCCGGCGCAGTGACCACCACTCGGGTGACCGGGCTGGTGCGCAGCTCGATCTACCGGGTGTCGGTGACCGCCGCCAACGAGGTCGGACCCGGGTACCCGAGCGTCCCCCTCACCACGCACACCACCGGCGGAGCCGTTCCCGACCCGCCCTCGTCCGTGACGGCGTCTCCGCTCCCCGGCAGCGTGCTGGTGAGCTGGCCGGTCCCGGCAGGCAACGGCTACCCGATCGACAGCTACACGCTCCGGGCCTACGCGAGCGGGTCCGCGGTGCCGCAACCGGTGCGCTACGAGGTGCTCCTGGAGTCGCCGGGACGTGCCGCCTGGGTACGGGACCTGACCCAGGGGACGGCCTACACGTTCACGGTCACCGCCACCAACGCAGCCGGTGAGAGCCGGCAGAGCGCGCCGACCTCCCCGGTGGCCCCCGGAGCCGGGGAGCCGACGCCCCCGTGGGCCCCGCAGCCGGTCCCGGTCCCCTCGGGTCCTCTGCTGTCCGGAGGGGCGATCGGCGAGGCCTACGAGGCTGCCGGCGGATCCGCCGGTCCCCTGGGTGGAGTGCTCGGCCAGGAGACGTGCGGCGAGCTGCCCGAGGACGGCTGCTACCAGGAGTTCCAGGGCGGGACGATGTACTGGACGCCGACCACCGGCGCCCACTGGCTCACCGGGCCGGTCGAGGACCGCTGGCTCGATGATGACGACGCCTTCGACCAGTTGGGCTTCCCGGTCACCGACCAGGTCACCCTGCGCGACGGAGCGGTGGCCCACTTCGAGGGCGGCTCGCTCTACTGGTCGCCGGGCACCGGTGCGCACCTCGTGCGCGGTGCGATCCGGGACAGGTGGGCGGCCCTCGGCTGGCAGGACGGGACGCTCGGCTACCCGACGGCCGACGAGGTCGCGTTGCGCGGAGGTGCGGTGACGCACTTCCAGGGTGGGTCGGTCTACTGGTCGCCGGCGACCGGTGCGCACGCGGTGCGGGGTGCGATCCGGGACAGGTGGGCGGCCCTCGGCTGGCAGGACGGGACGCTCGGCTACCCGACCACGGACGAGGTGGGGTTGGGCGGGGGTGCGGTGACGCACTTCCAGGGTGGGTCGGTCTACTGGTCGCCGGCGACCGGTGCGCACGCGGTGCGGGGTGCGATCCGGGACAAGTGGGCGTCCCAGAGGTGGCAGGGAGGGCCTCTCGGCTACCCGACCACCGACGAGGTCGTGCTCGCCGGGGGTGCGGTGACGCACTTCCAGGGCGGCTCGGTCTACTGGTCGCCGGCCACGGGTGCGCACGTCGTCAAGGGCGCGGTCCGCGACCGCTGGGCCTCCCTCGGCTGGCAGGACGGCGTACTGGGCTACCCGCTCACCGACGAGACCCTCCTCCGGCCGAGCACCACCAACGTCGTCGTGCACTTCCAGGGTGGCTCGATCTACTTCACGCCGTTCACCGGTGCGCATGCCGTCTGGGGTGCGATCCGGGACAGGTGGGCGTCGATGGGCTGGCAGGACTCGGTCCTCAGCTACCCGACGAGCGAGGAGTACGACGTCCCCGGTGGGCGGCGCAGTGACTTCCGCTTCGGCTCCATCACCTGGACGCCGGCGAAGGGGGCGGTCTCGAGCCGTTGACCTCCGGGGTCCGCGCCGGCCGGCGCGGACCCCGGCGGGTCAGCTCGGGTCGGTGATGGTGCAGAGGACCGCGCCGCTGGTGACGGCGGCGCCGACCTCGGCCGACAGCCCAGACACGACACCCGCCTTGTGCGCGGTGATCGGCTGCTCCATCTTCATCGCCTCCAGCACCACGACGAGGTCGCCGGCCGCGACCGTGGCGCCGTCGGCCACCGCGACCTTCACGATCGTGCCCTGCATGGGCGCGGTGAGGGAGTCCCCGGAGGCCGCCTGACCGCCCGAGCCACCCGAGCGCTTGCGCGGCTTCGCGGCGCCCGCCACGGGCGCCGCACCGCCGGCGGCCAGGCCGGCCGGCAGCGAGACCTCCAGCCGGCGGCCACCGACCTCGACGACGACGGTCTGCCGCGGCTCGGGCTCCTCGCCCTCCACCGGTGCAGCCGACCAGGCCGGCACCTGGTTGTCCCACTCGGTCTCGATCCAGCGGGTGTGCACGGTGAACGGCTCGCTGGTGAAGGCCGCGTCGCGCACCACGGCCCGGTGGAACGGGACGACGGTGGGCATGCCCTCGACGACCAGCTCGTCCAGCGCCCGGGCCGCCCGCTGCAGCGCCTCGGCCCGGGTGGCGCCGGTGACGATCAGCTTGGCCAGCATCGAGTCGAACGCGCCGGCCACCTCGCCGCCGGCCTCGACGCCGGAGTCCCAGCGCACGCCGGGGCCCTGCGGCACGACGAGCCGGGTGACCGGGCCGGGCGCGGGCATGAAGTTGCGGCCGGCGTCCTCGGCGTTGATCCGGAACTCGATGCTGTGGCCGCGGGGCGTGGGGTCCTCGGTGATCTCCAAGGGCAGGCCCTCGGCGATGCGGAACTGCTGGCGCACCAGGTCGATGCCGGCGGTCTCCTCGCTGACCGGGTGCTCGACCTGCAGCCGGGTGTTGACCTCCAGGAAGGAGATCGAGCCGTCGGTGCCCACCAGGTACTCGACGGTGCCCGCGCCCACGTAGCCCGCGGCCAGGCAGATCGCCTTGGCCGAGGAGTGGATGCGCTCGCGCTGCTCGGCGGTGAGGAACGGCGCGGGTGCCTCCTCGACCAGCTTCTGGTTGCGGCGCTGCAGCGAGCAGTCGCGGGTGCCCACCACGATCACGTTGCCGTGCGTGTCGGCGAGCACCTGCGCCTCGACGTGCCGCGGCCGGTCCAGGAAGCGCTCGACGAAGCACTCGCCGCGGCCGAAGGCGGAGACGGCCTCGCGGACGGCGGAGTCGAACAGCTCGGGGATCTCCTCGAGCGTGCGGGCCACCTTCAGCCCACGCCCGCCGCCACCGAACGCCGCCTTGATGGCCACCGGCAGCCCGTGCTCACGGGCGAAGGCGACGACCTCGTCGGCGTTCTCGACCGGGTCCTTGGTGCCGGGCACCAGCGGGGCGCCGGCAGCCATCGCGATGTGCCGGGCGGCCACCTTGTCGCCCAGGTCGACGATCGCCTGCGGCGAGGGGCCGATCCAGGTCAGCCCGGCGTCGATCACGGCCCGGGCGAAGTCGGCGTTCTCCGAGAGGAAGCCGTACCCGGGGTGGACGGCGTCCGCGCCGGACCGCCGGGCGGCGTCGATGATCTTGTCGATGACCAGGTAGGAGTCACCCGGGGTGGTGCCGCCGAGGGCGAAGGCCTCGTCGGCGGAGCGCACGTGCAGGGCGTCCCGGTCCGGCTCGGCGTACACCGCGACGCTGGTCAGCCCGGCGTCCCGGCAGGCACGCGCCACCCGCACCGCGATCTCGCCGCGGTTGGCGATCAGGACCTTCTGCACGTTCGCACTCCCTCGAAAGACGTCGCGAGGACTCTAACGAGCGCTCGGACGGCGGTCGCCGGGGTCAGGGTCCTCAGCTCCCGCAGTCGAGCTCCAGCTCGATCGAGCCCGACGGCTGGTCACCGGAGGTCAGCGGCGCGGCGAGGGACAGATGACGTCCGGCGACGTCGTACCGGCCGGTGGCCAGGGTGGAGGTCGCCGCGAAGCCGACGTCCTCCAGCACGACCGTCGCGCCGGCCGGGGCGACGGTGAGCGTGATCCGGGCGGTGTCGGCCGTGCCCTCGATGCGCGTGGTGCCGCCGTCGTGGGTGCAGGTGCCGGTGAAGGGCTCCCGGACCTCGCCGACGCCGGCGTAGGCGAGCACCGCCGTCCCGGTGGCCGGTCCGGTCGGCAGTGCGGCGAGCGCGGAGGCCTCTGCGGGGCCGGCCGGTGTGGCCACCGGGTCCGTCGGAGTCGGTACCGGGTCCACCGGGGAGGGGGCTGACGACGCCGACGCGGCGGGGGAGGAGCCCGGGCCGGCCACCGGCGCGGACGGCCCGCTGGAGCAGCCGCCGGCCGCGAGCAGCACGGCCGGGAGGACGGCGCTGACGAGCAGGGCGCGCCTCACGGCGCCGCGGTGGTCGGCGACGGCTCAGCGGCCGGGGACTCCGGCATGGGCGTGGCGGTGGTCGTGGGCGCGACGGCCGGGGGTGTCGGGGTCGTGACCGGTGCGAGCCCACCGGGCTGCGGCTCGGCCGGTACCACCGGAGCCGACGGCAAGGGGGCAGGCGCAGGGGCGGGCGCGGGTGCAGGCGCGGGCACGGGTGCCGGCGCAGGCGCAGGCGCAGGCGCGGGTGCCGGGGCCGGTGGGGGTGCTGGCGCGGTCCGCGGCGTGAGGGCGGTGGCCGTCGGGCTCGGTGCGTCAACTCGGACGACCTGGCCCGAGGACGTCAGCGTGAGACTCCCGTGTTCGAAGTCGACCCGGGTGCCGGTGCCGACCGCGTAGGGGTCGCTGATCGGGTAGCCGAGCAGGCCACGCTCGGCACCGCTGGAGGTGTACGCGGTGAGCAGCGCGCCGCCCAGGGCGTGCCCGCCGGTGCCGGGCGACCAGTAGACCGAACCGCCGGCGAACCGGCCGAGCGCACCGCCGTACAGGCTGATCTCGTCACTGGTCGGATAGCCCAGCCAGCCTCGCTCGTTCCCCAGCCGGCTGTAGGCGGCGAGCACCTGGCCGTGCACCTCGTGGGCCCCGGTGGAGGTCGACCAGTAGACGTGGCCGCCCTGGAAGCGGCCCAGCGCACCGCCGGCCAGCCGCTGTTCGTCGCTGGTGGGGTAGCCGAGGAACCCGTTCTCGTACCCGAGCCGGCTGTAGGCGGCGAGCACCTGGCCGTGCACCTCGTGCGGCCCGGTGGCCGGCGACCAGTAGACGTAGCCGCCCTGGAAGAGTCCCAGCGCGCCGTTGCGGAGCCGCACCTCGTCGCTGGTGGGGTAGCCGAGCAGACCGCGCTCGTACCCGAGCCGGCTGTAGGCGGCGAGCACCTGTCCGTGCACCTCGTGCGGCCCGGTGGCCGGTGACCAGTAGACGTAGCCGCCCTGGAACCGGCCCAGCGCGCCGCCGGCCAGCGGCAGCTCGTCGCTCGTGGGGTAGCCGAGGAGCCCGTTCTCCGCCCCCAGCCGGTCGAAGGCGGCCCGGACCTGCCCGTGGACCTCGTGGGCCCCGGTGGGCGGCGACCAGTAGACGGCTCCGCGCTCGAAGAAGCTGAACGCGCCGCCGCGCAGGGGGACCTCCTCACCGGTGGGCAGGCCGAGGACGCTGCCGGCGCCGCCCAGCTGGTACCAGAGGTCGCCGATCAGACCCTGCACCCGCGGCACCAGCCCGGCCGGGAACATCCGCTGCACGATCCGTGTCGTGGACGCCTCGGTGTGCGCAGCGCCCTGCCACCCCTCGTCCCGGGCCAGGACGACGACCACGTACCGCGCGTCGGGCCCGACCAGGCCGGTGGAGTGCCGCCAGATGAAGCCGTCGGAGAAGCAGCACATCCAGCCCTGCTTGACGCCCACGCTGTCCCGCGGCAGGCCGTCGTGCAGCCCGAACCACTGGTAGACGCCGTCGGTGCCGCGGTCGGTGGCCCGGCGCAGCTGGTCGACGATGAAGTCGCGGTCGGCGCCGTCCAGGCCCCCGCGACCGGAGAGCATGCCGTCGTAGAAGCCCGTCATGTCCCGGGCGGTGACCTGGGTGAGCCCCCAGTACCGCGGGTTCGCCGGCGCCGCGGTCTCGGCGAGCCCGTAGCGGGCCTTGACGTCGGTGACGATCCCGCTGCCGCCGAACCGGCTCCACAGGCTGCTGGCCGCGGCGTCGTCGGAGGAGCGCAGCATCAGCCCGAGGGAGTTCCGGTCGGCGTCGGAGAGCCGGATCTCGCCGGTGCGTGCCCGCCGCAGCACGCTGTCGGCGATGAACAGCTTGACCAGCGACGCGGAGCCGAACCACTGGTGGGCGGTGGGGCCGTTGTCGCTGTAGCGGCCGGTGCGCC
This sequence comes from Modestobacter sp. L9-4, assembly GCF_019112525.1. NCBI lineage: Bacteria > Bacillati > Actinomycetota > Actinomycetes > Geodermatophilales > Geodermatophilaceae > Modestobacter > Modestobacter sp. L9-4. The sequence continues at coordinate 1,447,411 of NZ_CP077800.1, read as the reverse complement.
GGTCGTACACGGCGATGCCGGCGGTGGTGCCCCGGGCCGCGGCCTCGGCACTGCCGGCGTCCACCAGGGACTGGGCGGCGTCCGCCCGGGCGACCCCGCCACCACCGGTCAGGAACGACAGTGCCACCAGGGCGGTGAGCAGGACAGCTGAGCGGCGCATCACCGGCAGTCTGCCTGCCGCGCCACCGGCATGCGGAACGGTTGGGACCGCTGTGACCGGTGGGGCTCAGCGCGACCAGAGGTCGGTGATCGGCACCCCGAGCCGCGCCAGCTGGGTGCGCAGCAGCGGCAGCGACAGGCCGACGACGCCGGACGGATCGCCCTCCACCCGGCGGACGAACGGCGCACCGAGCCCGTCGAGGGTGAACGCCCCGGCGACGTGCAGCGGCTCGCCGGAGCCGACGTAGGCCTCCAGCTCCTCCGGCGTCGGGGTGGCGAAGTGGACGACGGTGGAGGAGACCCCGACGTCCCGCGCGGCGATCGTCCCGCCGGAGACGTCCAGCACGGCCTGGCCGGTGTGCAGGGTGCCGGTGCGCCCGCCCATCCGCTGCCAGCGCACCCGCGCCTCGGCGGCGTCGGCGGGCTTGCCCAGCGGCTCGCCGCGGAACTCCAGCAGCGAGTCCGCACCGATGACCAGCGCGTCGTCGGTCTGCGCGGCGACCGCCCGGGCCTTGGCGGTGGCCAGCAGCGCGACCAGCTCGGCCACCCGGGGGGCGGTGACCGCCGACTCGTCGACGCCGCTGACCACGACGTCGGGGGAGATGCCGGCCTGCCGGAGCAGGGCCAGCCGGGCCGGTGACTGGGAGGCCAGCACCACGCGCCGGGTCATGCCGGGCCGCCTGCCGCGCGCCAGCCACCGGGGCCGGGCTGCGACGGCCGGCGCAGCACACCGGTGCGCGAGGCCCAGCCGCCGACCGCGGCGGGACGACGGCGGGCGGTCCGGGCCTGCGACAGGGCCGCGACGACGACGGCGAGCGCGGCCAGCTCCTCCGCCGACGGCTCGCCCTTCACGACCTGCAGCAGCACGGGTGCGCTCACAGCGGGATGTTCCCGTGCTTCTTCGGCGGCAGCGTCTGGCGCTTGTTCGCCAGCAGCCGCAGCGCGCGGACGACGTGCACGCGGGTGTGCGAGGGCGGGATCACCGCGTCGACGTACCCCCGGTCGGCGGCGATCCACGGGTTGGCCAGGGTGTCCTCGTACTCGGTGACCCGCTCGGCGCGCAGCGCCTCCGGGTCCTCGGCAGCGGCCAGCTCGCGGCGGTACAGCAGCCCGACCGCGCCCTGGGCCCCCATGACCGCGATCTGGGCGGTAGGCCAGGCCAGGTTCACGTCGGCGCCCAGGTGCTTGGAGCCCATCACGTCGTAGGCCCCGCCGTAGGCCTTGCGGGTGATGACGGTGATCAGCGGGACGGTCGCCTCCGCGTAGGCGTAGAGCAGCTTGGCCCCGCGCCGGATGATGCCGTTCCACTCCTGCGACGTCCCGGGCAGGAAGCCGGGCACGTCGACGAAGGTGAGGACCGGGATGTTGAAGGCGTCGCAGGTGCGCACGAACCGCGCGGCCTTCTCGCTGGCGTCGATGTCGAGGGTGCCGGCCAGCTGGGTGGGCTGGTTGGCCACCACGCCCACCGGGCGGCCCTCGACCCGGCCGAAGCCGACCAGGATGTTGGGCGCCCACAGCGCCTGCACCTCGAGGAACTCCTCGTCGTCGAGCACGTGGGTCACGACGGTGTGCATGTCGTAGGGCGTGTTCGGGGAGTCCGGGATGAAGGTGTCCAGCTCCCGGTCGGCCTCGGTGAGCGCCTCGGGCAGGGCGACGTCGACCGAGGCGACCTCGATGGCCGGCAGCGGGTCGAGGTTGTTGCTGGGCAGGTGGGCCAGCAGCGCCTTGACGTAGTCCAGCGCGTCGGCCTCGTCCTCGGCCAGGTAGTGCGCGACCCCGGAGCGGGTGTTGTGGGTGCGCGCCCCGCCCAGCTCCTCCAGCGTCACGTCCTCGCCGGTCACGGTCTTCACGACGTCGGGGCCGGTGATGAACATCTGGCTGGTCTTGTCGACCATCACGATGAAGTCGGTGAGCGCGGGGGAGTAGACGTGCCCGCCGGCCGCGGCGCCCATCACCAGCGAGATCTGCGGGACGACGCCGGAGGCGTGCACGTTGCGCCGGAAGATCTCGGCGTAGAGGCCGAGGCTGACCACGCCCTCCTGGATGCGCGCGCCGCCGCCCTCGTTGATGCCGATGACCGGGCAGCCGTTGCGCAGCGCGAGGTCGAGCACCTTGACGATCTTCTCGCCGTAGACCTCGCCGAGGCTGCCGCCGAAGACCGTCACGTCCTGGGAGAACACGCACACCTGGCGGCCGTCGACGGTGCCGTAGCCGGTGACCACGCCGTCGCCGTACGGACGCCGGGCCTCCATGCCGAAGTTGGTGGACCGGTGCCGGGCGAACTCGTCGAGCTCGGTGAACGAGCCCGGGTCCAGCAGGGCGTCGATCCGCTCCCGGGCGGTCATCTTGCCCGCGGCGTGCTGCTTCTCCACCGCGCGTTCGGAGCCGGCGTGCGTCGCCGCCTCCACCCGCCGCTCGTACTCGGCCAGCTTGCCGGCGGTCGTGTGCGGGTCGGGAGCAGGCGCTCCCGCGTTCTCCGGTTCGGCGGCACTCACAGCGCCGTAGCGTAGGTGACGTGCCCGACGCCGCCTCCTCCGCAGCTCCCCACCCCGACCGACCGGCGTTGGACGCCGCCGCGCTGACCGCGGCGCTGACGGGGTCGAGCAGCCTGTGGCGGGCCGTGGAGGTCGTCGAGGAGCTGGGCTCCACCAACGCCGAGCTGGTCGCGCGGGCGGCCGCCGGGGAGCCGGCCGGGCTGGTGCTGGTCGCCGAGCACCAGGTCACCGGCCGGGGCCGGCTCGACCGCACCTGGACCTCCCCGCCGCGGGCCGGGCTCACCGTCTCGGTGCTGGTGCGCCCCGACGTCCCGGCCGCCCGGCGGGCCTGGTTGTCGCTGCTCACCGGGGTCGCGCTGGCCGAGGCGGTGGCCGAGGTGGCCGGCGTGCGCGCGTCGCTGAAGTGGCCCAACGACCTGCTCGCCGCCGACGGGGCGAAGCTGGCCGGCATCCTGGCCGAGGGCACCGGGCAGGCGGTGGTCATCGGCACGGGTGTCAACGTCTCCACCCGGGCCGACGAGCTGCCGGGGACCGGCACGTCGCTGGAGCTGGCCGCCGGCGCCCCGGTCGACCGCGGCGCACTGCTGCTGGCCTGGCTGCGCGCCTTCGAGACCCGCTACACCCGCTGGGAGCAGGTGCTCGGCGACCCGGTGAGCTCGGGCCTGGCGCGGGACTACCTGGCCTGGTGCTCCACCGTGGGCACGACCGTCACCGTCACCCTGCCCGACGGCTCGACCCTCGACGGGGTCGCCGAGGCCGTCGACTGGGACGGCCGGCTCGTGGTGCGCACCGACGACGGCGTGGTCGAGCTGGCCTCCGGCGACGTGCGACACGTCCGGCCCACCCGCCGCGAGGGGTGACGAGGCCGCGCGGGTCGGTCATCCTCGTCGGGTGCCCTATCCCGACAAGGTCCTCGGGGACGACGAAGAGGTCGTCCGTCACCTGCACCCGCACTGGCTGACCGTCGCCTGGCCCGTCGTGCTGTTCCTCGTGCTGGTCGGGGCCACGTCCTTCGGTGCCGCGCTGGTGCCGGCCGGGGAGCAGCAGGGGACCTGGCGGCTGGTCCTGGTGGCAGCGGCGCTGGTCGTGGGGGTCGTCTTCGTCGCCGTCCCGCTGCTGCGCTGGCGCACGACGCACTACGTCGTCACCACCCACCGGCTGCTGTACCGCACCGGCGTCCTGTCCCGGCACGGCCGCGACATCGGGCTGTCGCGGATCACCGACGTCTCCTACCGGCAGAGCCTGTGGGACCGGGTCGTCAACTCCGGCACGGTCTCGATCGAGACGGCCGGGGAGGGCGGCGCGACGGTCTTCTCCGCGATCCCGGACAGCGACGGGGTGCAGCAGCTGCTCGCCCAGCTCGTCGAGGAGGACGCCGACCGGCGGGCCGGCCGCGGCGGTCCGGCGTCCGGCCACCACGACACGTACGACACCTCCCACGACGACGCGCACGACCCCTGGGACACCGCCGACGGGCAGCACCGCACCGAGCGCTTCTGATCCGGTCCGCGGGTCCGGCCGGGAGGCCGCGTCCGGTCCTGTCGGAGGGGCGACCTACCGTGCGGGGCATGCGGCTGCTGCACACCTCCGACTGGCACGTCGGCCGTTCCCTGCACGGCACCGACCTGCTCGCCGAGCAGGAGGCGGTGCTGGGTGCACTCGCCGACGTCGTGGCCGCCGAGTCCGTCGACGTCGTGCTCGTCGCCGGTGACGTCTACGACCGCGCGGTGCCCTCCGCGGACGCGACCGGGGTGTTCAGCCGGGTCGTCAACCGGCTCATCCGCGCCGGCGCGCAGGTCGTCCTCACCCCGGGCAACCACGACTCCGCGCGGCGGCTCGACACGCTGTCGGAGGTCCTGGCCGCCGGCGGGCTGCACGTCCGCGCCGACACCCCGCGGCTCGACGAGCCGGTGCTCCTCGCCGACGGGCACGGGCAGGTCGCGGTCTACGGGCTGCCCTACCTGGAGCCGGAGATCGCCCGCCACGAGCTGGGCCTGCCCTCGGCCCGCAGCCACGAGGCGGTGCTGGCCGCGGCCATGACCCGGGTCCGGGCCGACCTGGCCCGGCGGCCCGGCGTCCGGTCGGTCGTGCTGGCGCACGCCTTCGTCGGGGGCGGCCAGCCGAGCGACAGCGAGCGCGACATCGCCGTCGGCGGGGTCGACCTGGTCCCGGCCGGGGTCTTCGACGGCGTCGACTACGTCGCCCTGGGCCACCTGCACCGGCCGCAGTCGCTCAGCGACCGGGTGCGCTACAGCGGTTCCCCGCTGGCCTACTCCTTCGGCGAGGCCGGGCAGCAGAAGCAGGCCTGGCTGGTCGACCTGGACGCCGACGGCCTCGGCGGGGTGCGCGCCGTGCCGCTGCCCACCCCGCGCCGGCTCACCGTGCTGCGCGGTGAGCTGCCCGAGCTCCTCGCCGACCCGGACCTGGAGCCGGTCGAGGAGCACTTCGTCTCCGTCGAGCTCACCGACCCGGTCCGCCCGGTCGACCCGATGCGCCGGTTGCAGGCCCGCTTCCCGCACTGCGTGCACCTGGAGTGGACCGGCTCCGGCCCGGGCAGCGACACCCGCAGCTACACCGAGCGGATGGCCGGCCGCAGCGACCTCGAGGTGGCCGGCGAGTTCGTCAGCCACGTCCGCGACGGGGTCGAGGCCAGCGCCGCCGAGCGCGAGCTGCTCGGCCGCGCGCTGGCCGCCGCCGCTGCTGCCGAGGCGGCCCTGTGAGGGTGCACCGGCTCGAGCTGACCGCCTTCGGCCCGTTCGCCGACACGGTCGCCGTCGACCTCGACGAGGTCGGCCGCGACGGGCTGTTCCTGCTGTGGGGCCCCACCGGCGCCGGCAAGACGACGCTGCTGGACGCGGTCGTGTACGCCCTCTACGGCACCGTCCCCGGCGCACGCGGCCAGGAACGCCGGCTGCGCAGCGACCACGCCGGGCCCGCCGTCCGCACCGAGGTGCAGTGCGAGGTCACGCTGGGCGGCGAGCGCCTGCTGGTGGTCCGCCGTCCCGAGCAGACACGGCCCAAGCTCAAGGGCACCGGGGTGACGAAGGAGCAGGCCAAGCTCACCGTCCAGCGGTGGACGGGCGACAGCTGGGAGCCGGTGAGCACCCGCATCGACGAGGGGTCCGAGCACCTGCGCACCCGGCTGGGGCTCTCCGCAGAGCAGTTCTGCCAGGTGGTCCTGCTGCCGCAGGGCGACTTCGCGCGGTTCCTGCGCGCCGAGCCCGAGGAGCGGGGTCGGCTGCTGCAGACCTTGTTCGACGTCACCCGTTTCGGTGCGGTCGAGGGCTGGCTGGACGAGCAGCGCCGCACCGCACGCGATCAGCTCGACCAGGCGCGGGTGCAGGCCAGCACCCTGCTCGCCCGGGTCGCCCAGGTCGCCGACGTGGAGGTGCCCGAGGAGCTCGCACCCGACCTGGTGGGCGCCCGGGCGTCGGCAGGCGCAGGGTCCTGGGTGCACCGCGTGCGCACCCAGGCCGCCGAGCAGCTGCGAGCACGAGAGGCGGCCGCCGCCGAGGCCGCCGCCGAGGTCGTCCGGGTCGACGCGGCGCTGGCCGCGGCCCGGGCCGAGGTCGACCGGCACGTCCGCCGCGACCGCGCCCGCGCCGAGCACGCCCGGCTGGCCGCCGAGGCCGCCGAGCTCGAGCCGCTGCGCGCGCTGCTGGAGGCCGGCACCCGCGCCGAGCCGGTCCGCGACGTGCTCGAGGCCGCCGGGCGCGCGGCCCTGGACGCCGAGCGCGCCGCCGAGCAGCTGGTGCAGGCCCGGGTGTCCTGGACCGCGGTCGCGGCCGGCCGCCCCGCCGACGCCCTGCTGGCCCGGGCCCTGCGCGACGAGGCGGCCTTGCTGCGTGCCCTGCTCCCCGAGGTCGACCGGGCAGCCGCGCTCACGGCGATGATCGGCCGCGGCGCCCGCCGGGTGGAGGACCTGGGACGACGCGCCACCGCCGACGACGCCGCGGCCGAGAGCTGGCCGGCGCGGGTGCTCGCCCAGGAGCAGGTCGTGGCGGCCGCCGCGGAGGCGGCCGCGCAGCTCCCCGGGCTCACCGCGGCGCTGGAGCGCGGCCGGGCCGCGGTGCAGGCCGCCGCTGCGGCGGCCGAGCTCACCGACCGGGTGCGCGCGCAGCACGACCGCGCCCGCGCGGCCCGCGAGACCTGGCTGGACGCCCGCGAGCGCTGGACCGACCTGCGGGTCCAGCGGCTGGAGGGGATGGCCGCCGAGCTGGCCGCCGGTCTCGCACCCGGCGCCGACTGCCCGGTCTGCGGGTCGCTCGACCACCCGCGGGTGGCCGAGCACACCGGTCCCGTCGTCACCCAGGCCGACGAGGACACCGCCCGGGCCGGCGCCGACCGGCTGGAGGCCGCGCACCGCACCGCTCAGCAGCAGGCCGAGCAGACCGAGCGGGAGCTGGCCGCGCTGCGCGCCCAGGCCGGTGAGATGCCGCTCGCCGACCAGCAGGCGGCCCTCGCCACGACGACCGAGGAGGAACGGGCGGTCCGCGAGCGGGCCGCGGCGCTCCCGGGCGCCCGCCGGCAGCTCGCCGTGCTGGTCGCCGAGCGTGATGCCGCCGCCACCGCCCGCGCGGCCACGCGCGAAGAACTGGCGCTCGCCCGCGCCGAGCTGACCGCGGCCGGTGAGCAGCTCGCCGACGTGCAGCAGCGGCTGGCCACCGCGCAGGGCACCGACACCGGCATCGCCGCCCGGGCCGACCGGCTCACCGGCGAGGCCGAGTGCTGCGAGGCGCTGCTGGACGCCGAGGGCGCCGAGCTGCGCGCCCGCACCGCGGCCGACGCGGCGCAGCGGCTGGCCCGCGAGCGGGTGGTCGAGGCGGGCTTCGCCGACCTGATGGACGCCGCCGGCGCGCTGCTCGACCGCGGCCGGGCCGACACCATCGGCCGCCGGGTGGCCGGGCACGACCAGCAGTGGTCGGTGGTCACCGCGACCCTCGCCGAGCCCGAGCTGGCCGACCTCGCGCCGCGGCCGGACCTCGACGCGGCCACGGCCACCTGCCGCACCGCCACCGCCGCCCGGGAGGAGACGGTGGCCGCGCTCGCCCAGGCCGGCAGCCGCGCCGGCGCCCTCGACGCGCTGGCCGCCGACCTCACCGCCGTAGAGGTGGAGCTCGACGAGCGGCGGGCCGCCGCCGAGCAGGTCACCGCCCTGGCCGACCTGGTGAACGGCCGGGGGGCCAACACGCTGCGGATGCGGCTGCAGTCCTTCGTGCTCGCCGCCCGGCTCGAACAGGTCGCGGAGGTCGCCAGCCGGCGGCTGCGGGACATGTCCGGCGGCCGCTACACGTTCCTGCACAGCGACGCCCAGGGCCGGCACGGTGCCCGCGGTGGCCTCGGGTTGGACGTGCTCGACGAGTACACCGGGGTGCGCCGGCCCACCAAGACCCTGTCCGGTGGGGAGAGCTTCATGGCCTCGCTCGCTCTCGCCCTGGGGCTGGCCGACGTGGTCACCGCCGAGAGCGGCGGTGTGCAGATCGACACGCTCTTCGTCGACGAGGGCTTCGGCACGCTGGACCCGCAGTCGCTGGACGCGGTGATGACCGTCCTCGACGAGCTCCGCCGCGGTGGGCGCACGGTCGGGGTCATCAGCCACGTCGAGGAGCTGCGCACCCGGATCACCAGCCGGCTGGAGGTCGTCACCGGCCGGGAGGGCTCCCGGCTGGCCGGCTGACCTGCGGGCCGGCGTCGGCCGCAGCGCGGCGGCAGTGCGCTCCGGCGCAGTCCGTCCGGCCGGTGTGGCTGCAGACGACGGCGGCCCGGACGTCGTCGTCCGGGCCGCCGTCGTTCACGGGATGATCAGGACTGGCCGGTCACCGCGGGCTCGTCCAGCGGGTGCCGCGTCGGTGCGGGCGCTGCGTGCGCACCTCGCGGATGTGCGCCAGCCTGCGCCGGCAGCTCGCGGGTGCCGGGCTGCGTGTCCGTCGGCCAGGCGTCGGAGCCCCAGCCATCGGTCAGGACGCGGTCGCCCAGGACCCGGTCGTCGAAGTGCCGGGTCTCGGTGGCCCAGGTGTCCGACACCCGCGTCGCGTCCCGACCCAGGCTCGCGGTGGTCCGGTCATCGGCGCCGCGGCTGTCGAGGGTCCGGGCGAACGCGTGGTGCGGGACCGGTGCGTGGTGCGGGAGACGGTGGGACTGCGGCGGGACGGTGGCCGGCTGCGCGGCACCGGCCGGGCGGACGCGGGGGAGCGGGATGTGCGGCTGGTCCTCGACCGGCTGCCCGTCAGCGGCAGCCGTGACCGGCTGCGGGGCGGCGGACGGCTCGACGGCCGGCTGCGCGCTGCTCGCGGCCTCCACCTCGGCGACCTTCGTCGCCGAGACCCTCGCCTCGGCCGGGGAGCGGCCGACCGACCGCAGCGAGTTCAGGGTGGCCTTGCGGAGGCGCGAACCGAGTGGCTTCTCCACCCCGTAGTGCAGCGCCAGCGCGGCCAGCAGGCACACGGTGGACGCCAGGCCGACGGCGATCCAGCAACCGTGGGCCTCACGGGTCTTGGCGATCACGAACCAGCCGAGGTTCTCGTGGATCAGGTACAGCGGGTAGGTGAGCGCGCCGGCCAGCGTCATCCAGCGGGCGCTCAGGCCGGCGAGGGGGGTGAGGGTCACCAGCGCCACGAGGGCGAAGCAGGCCACGCAGATCAGCCCGACGGTCAGCTCGGAGGCCTCCCACGGCGTCTCGTCGGTCAGCAGCGGCGGGTAGTAGTCGAGGCAGAAGTTGAGCGCGAACAGCACCTGCATGCCCACGAGCAGCCAGGTCAGCAGGTCGTGGCCGTCGCGGTAGATGACGTACAGCAGCATGCCGCCGGCGAAGAAGGGCGCGAAGTCGGGCATCAGGGCCGCGGCGAGGAGGTCCGAGTGCAGGTTCTGGGCCACCGAGGCGACGATCGGCCACAGGGCGCAGAACGCGATGATCCGGCCGCGCGTCATCCCGACGAGCATCAGCACCGCGATCAGGGCGTAGAACCGGGCCTCGTACCAGAGCGTCCAGTAGGAGCCGTCGATGTCGGGCCGGGCGAACGACTCCTGGAACATCGTCAGGTTCAGCAGGCCGTTGGCCAGGCTGATGTCCTTGTGGAAGAACGTCATGCCCTCGGGCCACACGTAGACGACGAGCACCAGGCTGACGACCACCGCGACCCAGTACGCCGGGAACAGCCGGCCCACGCGGGAGGCGACGAAGCTGGGCACGTCCCGGCCCCAGGAGCTCATCAGGAGCACGAAGCCGCTGATGACGAAGAACAGCGGTACGCCCATCCGGCCGTACATGGTCCACTCGCCGACCGGGGCCAGTTCCTCCGGCGCCGGGCCGTTCCAGCCGGGGCTGTCCCGTGCCGTGAAGTGGAAGCCCACCACGATCACCGCGGCGAGCAGCCGCAGGACGTCGAGGGCTCCGAGGCGGCCACGGCGCCGGGTCGCGGTCTGCTTCGTCACGGGGCGGTTCCTCCTGATCGGGTCAACCGGCGGCCGGGGCCATCCGATTGCACAGGGCGCCCGGAACGGTGTTCTCCGTGACTGCCGATGTTGACGCTAACGCCCGAACCGTCACCGATCCGTGATCGAAACGCATGAAGGGGGACCGTCCGTCACATCCGTACCACCCTCCCCGCACAGGTCCTCCGACGAGCCGCTGACCTGGGCGGACGCCCTGGCGCGCAGTCGTCGCCCGTGAGATCGCGGCGTGTCGCGCGGTGGGACCCGCGGCGCGGCGGGACGGACACGCCGAGGGGGTCACGGACACGGGCCGACGCCTGGTGCGCCGGCGGAGCAGCACCGACGTCCTCGTCCGGGACGCACGGACGCCTCCTGGTCGGCGTCCCTGCGTCCCGAGGCGTTCGTTGCCCACCGGGGCCGACGCGCGGCGTGTTCCCCAGGGTCGGTGTGCGTGCGTCCTGGGAGCGGGGGCTGCCCACCCCGGGAACGCCGACGGGGAGCCGGCGCGAGTGCGCCGGCTCCCCGTCGGGAGGTCTGTCGTGCCCGGGCGGACCCGAACTGCCTGGGCTCAGGCGGCCCGGGCGGTGGTGCGGCCGGCGGCGGCAGCCTGCCGCTCCTCCTGCTGCTGCCGGTGGGCGATGGCGGCCGGCGCGTCGGCGGCGACGAACACCCAGCGGCGGTAGGCGAGGAACCGGATGACCGTGCCGAGCCCGATCGAGACCAGGTTGGTGATCTGCAGTGCCAGTGCGCCGTCCTGGCCCAGCGGGTAGCGGACCGCGGCGACCATCACGAGGCCGATCAGCAGCGTCACGCCGTTGACCATGAAGAAGATCGTGTACTCACGCCGCACGCCGGTGCGGGCACGGTGGGAGAACGACCAGAACCGGTGCCCCAGGTACGCCAGCGTCATCGAGATCAGCGTGGTGACGAGCTTGGAGGTCACCGCGCCGATCCCGGCGTGGGCGTAGAGGAGCTGGAAGAGACCCAGGTCGATGACGAGGCAGACAGCCCCGACGACACCGAAGGCACTCAGCTCCTTGAGCAGCAGCCGCCATGTCAGGCCGGCACGACTGAGGAGGCGCTCGAGGAGGGGCACGTGAAGACTGTAGGACGGTCACGCGGCCGCCGTCGGCGCGGACGTCGTCGCGTGTTGGTCCGTGCAACCGGGCCGCACCCCTTCGCGGGGGTGAAACCGCAGCTCAGGACCGGATCCAGCCGCGGTCCGGGGTCCACGGGTGGTGTGACCGGTTCGTCCGCCATGCCTCTCCGGCGCGCACGTCCCCCAGGTACACCAGCAGTCCCAGCAGCCTCTGCACTGACCGGACGCCGGGTGCCCCGTGGCCTAGCATCGCTGCCGATGACTGAGAACACGCTGGGTGGGCCGATCACCGACGCCGAGTCCCCGCAGCTGCAGCGAGTGCTGGTCGTGATCCCGACCTACAACGAGCGTGAGAACGTCGGCCCCATCGTGCAGCGCACGCACGCCGCCGTCCCGACCGCGCACGTGCTGGTGGTCGACGACGGCAGCCCCGACGGCACCGGCGACCTCGCCGACGACATGGCCGCCGCCGACCCGCGCGTGCACGTGCTCCACCGCACGAGCAAGGCCGGGCTGGGCGCCGCCTACATCGCCGGGTTCGGCTGGGGCATCGGGCAGGGCTACGACGTCCTGGTCGAGATGGACGCCGACGGCTCCCACGCCCCCGAGCAGCTGCCCGACCTCCTGGCCGCGCTGGACCGCGCCGACGTGGTGCTGGGCTCCCGCTGGGTCGCCGGCGGCAAGGTCGTGAACTGGCCCAAGAGCCGCGAGGTCCTCTCCCGTGGCGGCAACCTCTACACCCGCGCGGTGCTCGGTGCCGGGCTGCACGACGCGACCGGTGGCTACCGGGCGTACCGGCGCAGCGCGCTGGAGGCCATCGACTACGCCAGCGTCGAGTCGCAGGGCTACTGCTTCCAGGTCGACCTGGCCTGGCGCGCGGTGCAGGCCGGGTGCCGCATCGTCGAGGTGCCGATCACCTTCGCCGAGCGCGAGCGCGGCGAGAGCAAGATGAGCGGCTCGATCGTCCGTGAGGCCCTGTGGCGCGTGACCGTGTGGGGCGCGGAGTACCGCACCCAGAAGCTGCGTGCGCGTGTCCGCGGCCTGCGCAACGGCCGGACCGGCAGCCCCGTCGCCTGACCTGCCCCACCTGACCTTGACGCGCCCGACCGGCGTCGGCGTCGTCCCACGAGAGGGAGCCGTCCGCCCGGACGGCTCCCTCTCGTGCGTGGTGCCGGTGCCCTCCCGGTAGCGTCCTGCCCCGATGAACGCACCCACCGACCCGCGCACCGGGCTGCCCGTCGTGGCCATGGTCGGCGGCGGCCAGCTCTCCCGGATGACCCACCAGGCGGCCATCGCGCTGGGCCAGTCCCTGCGGGTGCTGGCCGCCTCGCCCGACGAGTCGGCCGCGCTGGTCGCCGCCGACGTGCAGCTCGGCGACCACCGCGAGCTGGCCGACCTCCAGCGGCTGGCCGAGGGCGCCTCCGTGGTCACCTTCGACCACGAGCACGTGCCGACCGCGCACCTGAGGGCACTCGAGGACGCCGGCCACCGGGTCGCCCCCGGGTCGGCCGCGCTGGTGCACGCCCAGGACAAGCTCGTGTTGCGGCGCGCGCTCGCCGCGGCCGGTGAGCCGCAGCCCGCCTGGGCCGAGGTCGCGACCGTGCACCAGGCGACCGCCTTCGCCGACGAGGTCGGGTGGCCGATCGTGCTGAAGACCCCGCGCGGTGGCTACGACGGCCGGGGCGTGTTCGTCGTCCCCGGGCCCGACGAGGTCGCCGTCCTGCTCGAGCGGCACGGCACGCTGCTGGCCGAGGAGCGCGTGCCCATGGTCCGCGAGCTCGCCGCCCAGGTGGCCCGCTCGCCGTTCGGGCAGGTCGCCGTCTGGCCGGTCGTGCAGACCGTGCAGCGCGACGGCGTCTGCAACGAGGTGTACGCGCCGGCGCCGGACCTGGACGACGAGCTGGCCACCGCCGCCCAGGAGCTCGCCGTGCGGCTGGCCGACTCCCTCGGCGTGGTCGGCATGCTCACCGTCGAGCTGTTCCAGACCGCCGACGGCGTCCTGGTCAACGAGCTGGCCATGCGCCCGCACAACTCCGGGCACTGGACGATCGAGGGCGCTCGCACCAGCCAGTTCGAGCAGCACCTGCGCGCCGTCCTGGACTACCCGCTGGGCTCCACGGCGATGACCGCGCCGGTCGTGGTGATGGCCAACGTGCTCGGCGGCGAGGCGGCCGACGAGGCGTGGGCCGGGCCGGGTGTCGACGAGCGCGTGCACCACCTGATGGCGCACTGGCCCGACGTGAAGCTGCACTGGTACGGCAAGGGGCAGCGCCGGGGCCGCAAGCTCGGGCACGTCACCGCACTGGGCACCGACCTGACCGAGGTCCGCGCCCGGGCCGTGGCGGCGGCGCGGTACCTCGCCGACGGCGTGGTCGACCCTGCGTTCGCCTTCGACGAGGAGCACTGAGCAGATGAGCGACACCCGGGACCCCGTCGTCGGCATCGTCATGGGCAGCGACTCCGACTGGCCCACCATGACCCCGGCCGCCGAGGCACTCACCGAGTTCGGCGTCCCGTACGAGGTGCACGTGCTCTCCGCGCACCGCACGCCGCGGCGGATGCTCGACTACGCCGAGGCCGCGGCCGGTCGCGGGCTGCGGGTCATCGTCGCCGGCGCCGGGGGAGCGGCCCACCTGCCCGGCATGGTCGCTGCCGCCACGCCGCTGCCGGTGATCGGTGTGCCGCGGCCGCTGGGCCAGCTCGACGGCATGGACAGCCTGCTGTCGATCGTGCAGATGCCGGCCGGCGTGCCGGTCGCGACCGTGGGGATCGGCGGCGCCCGCAACGCCGGGCTGCTGGCCGTGCGCATCCTGGCCGCCGGCGACCCGGAGCTGCGCGCGGCCGTCGAGCGCTTCCAGGCGGCGCTGGCCGACTCCGTGGTGGAGCGCGACGCGCGTCTGCAGCAGCAGCTGTCGGACTGACCCGCCCCGCGGCGGACACGACGACGCCCGCCGTCCCCGGGATGCGGGGGCGGCGGGCGTCGTCGTGCGGCGGCGTGCGGGCGGTCAGCCGCGGGTGACCCGGCCCGACTGCCGGTCGAGCACCAGGGTGCCGCCCTCGAACCGCTGGGTGACGGTCGCGCCGGTGGTCACCGGGTCGCCGGTCGGGTAGCCCAGCTTCCCGGTCTCCCAGCCCTGCGCGGCCCAGGCGGCCTGGACCGGGCCGCTCAGCGGATGTGCGCCGGTGGCCGGGCTGAAGTACGTCCAGCCGTTCTGGAACGCCTGGTAGCAGCCGTTGCGGGCCAGGCCGCAGACCTCGTCGGTGACCGGGTAGCCCAGGGGGCCCTGCTCCGCGGCCTGCGCCGTCCAGGAGTCGCGGACCGCACCCCGCACGAGGTGCGCCCCCGTGCCCGCCGTCCAGTAGAGGCTGCCCCGCTCGAACCGCTGCGAGCAGCCGCCGCCGGTCAGCCCGCAGACCGCATCCCCGGTCGGGTAGCCGAGGGCGCCGTTCTCCCAGCCGAGGGCCGCCCACGCGGCCTGGAGCTGACCGGTCAGCGCGTGACCGCCCCCGGCCGGGCTGAAGTAGACCCACCCGCCCTGGAACGCCTGGTAGCAGCCGTTGCGCGCCAGCCCGCAGACCTCGTCGGCCAGCGGGTAGCCCAGCGCGCCGCGCTCGGCGCCCTGTGCGACCCACGCGTCGCGGACGGCGCCGATCACCTGCCGGGCCCCGGTCGACGCGGTCCAGTAGACCGACCCGCCCTGGAACTGCTGGGCGCAGCCGGCGCCGGTCAGACCGCACACCTGGTCGGCGACCGGGTAGCCCAGCAGACCGGTCTCGTAGCGCTGGGTGCTCCACTTGTCGAGCACGGGTCCGGTCAGCACGCGGACGCCGGTGCCAGGGGAGAAGTAGACGGCCCCGCCCTGGAACCACGTGAAGCAGCCGCCCCCGACCAGGCCGCACACCTCGTCGCTGGTCGGGTACCCCAGTGCGCCGTCCTGCGCGCCTCGGGACACCCAGACGTCGCGGATCGCGCCGCGGACCATCCGGGCGTCGGTGTCGGCGGAGTCGTAGACGCTGCCGCCCTGGAACGTCTGGGTGCAGCCGCCGGCGGCCAACCCGCACCGCTGGTCGTCGGTCGGGTGGCCGAGGTCGCCGGACACCCCGCCCCAGCGGGTCCAGGCCACGTGCACCGCCCCGGTCACCGCGTGGGTTCCGGTGGTCGCTGAGGTGGTGACGGTGCCGCCCTGGAACCTCTGCGTGCAGGCGCGGTCGGGCAGGCCGCACACGGCGTTGCCGGTCGGGTAGCCCAGGGCGCCGGTCTCGAAGCCCTGCGCGGCCCAGACGTCGCGCAGCGGGCCGTTGGCCACGACCTGCCCGCCGGTGGCGGTGGAGGAGTAGACCGTGCCCTGCTGGAAGGAGGTGAAGCAGCCGCCGCCGGTCAGCCCGCAGACGGTGTCGCCCACGGGGTAGCCCAGCGCGCCCCTCTCCCAGCCCTGGGCGGCCCAGGCGTCCCGGCCCGGACCGCTGGCCACCACGTGCACGCCGGTGGCCGGCGACCAGTAGACGGCGCCGCGCTGGAACTCGCTGAAGCACCCCCCGCCGCTCAGGCCGCAGACCTGGTCGGACACGGGATAGCCCAGCGAGCCGGCCTCCCAGCCCCAGGTGCCCCACTTCTCCTTGATCACCCCGCGCACCGACCAGGCGCCCGAGCCGGGGGAGTCGTAGACCGTCGCGTTCTGGAAGTCCTGGTAGCAACCGCCGCCGGCCAGGCCGCAGACCTGCTCGCCGACCGGGTAGCCGAGCGTGCCGGTCTCCCACCCGAGGGCGCCCCAGTGGTCGCGGACGTCGCCCTGCACGACCCGGGCGCCGGTGGCCGGGGTCCAGTAGACCGAGCCGCCCTGGAACACCTGCCAGCAACCGCCGCCGGCCAGACCGCACATCGTGCCGCTGACCGGGTAGCCCAGCGCGCCGTTCTCGCGGCCCTGGGCTGCCCACCGGTCGCTCACCGGGCCGTCCAGGACGGTCTGGGTGCCGGTCGCCGGGGCGTAGTAGATCGAGCCCTTCTGGAACCGGCTCCAACAGCCGTCGCCGACCAGGCCGCAGCTCTCGTCGGAGAGGGGGTACCCGAGAGCGCCGCCCTCCCAGCCGGAGGCGGCCCAGGCGTCCTTGATCAGCCCGCGGACCGACCAGGCGCCGGAGGCGGGGGACCAGTAGGCCATCCCCTTCTGGAAGTTCTGATAACAGCCACTGCCCACCAGGCCGCAGACCTCCTCGCCCGTGGGGTACCCGAGCGAGCCCGTCTCCCAGCCCAGCGCCGCCCACCGGTCGCGGACCAGCCCTTTGACGATCTGCGCGCCGGTGCCGGGTGACCAGTAGACGGAGCCCTTGGCGAAGGCCTGGTAGCAGCCGCCGTCGGCCAGGCCGCAGACGACGCTGCCGCTGGCGGTGCCCAGCACCGTCGAGGCGCCCGGTGCCAGCGCGCGCGTGACGACGGCGTTGCCGCCCGGCGACTGCGTCGAGCCGAACCAGTCGGTGTAGTAGAGCCAGAAGTTGCGGTTGCCGTACGCGCCGCACGGAGCACTGCCGTAGCCGGCGGCCAGTGCGGCGGCGTTGGGCTGGTAGGGCGTGTAGACGTACAGGCCGGCCGTCGCCTGGTTCTCGATGTAGACCTGGGAGCCGCCGCAGCCGGCGTCCGGGTTGTACTGCACGTAGTTGTTGCGCCCGGCGCGGTAGTTGCGGGTGCCGGCGGTCGCCGCGTAGACCTTGAACACGCGGACGCCGTAGTAGATCTGCTTGGCGAACCCGGCGTAGGCCGGGTCGCAGGGTGCGGTGTCCGGGCAGGCGAAGCCCAGCGCGGCGTCGTAGCCGCGCACGGTGGGGCTCGTCTTGCGGATGAGCCCCTGCTCCTTCTCCATGATCACGAGGATCGCCCGCTGGCTGATCCCGCAGGCCCGGCCGACCTTCGCGATGACCGAGGCGGCGCTCTCCTGCCGCGCCCCGGCGTAGCCGCTGCAGTAGGCGTCGGCGGCGATGGTCGGGGTGTCGAGACGGATGTCCTTGATGCAGGGCATCGCCGCAGCCCGGCAGTTGGCGCCCTTGGCGGTGAGGAAGGCCTGGATCTCCGGCTCGGCCATCGCCGCGCCGTCGAAGAACATGTTGTCGCTGATGATGTTGCCCGGCCGGAACTGGCTCGCGTCGGCAGCCAGCGCCAGGGCGGGGGCGGTGGCTGCGGTCGTGTCGGCCGGACTGCGACCGGCCGGCGAGCTGGCCCCGCCCAGCACCGCGACCAGGGCGAGCGCCAGCACGGCGACGAGCAGTCCGAGCCGCCGTGCCCAGGCCCAGGACGACGCCCCCGGCCGGGGGATCACGGGACGGACACCCCGGTCACCGGGGACCGCCCCTCCGCCGTGGCGGAGGTGTAGGACACGACGGCCTGCCAGTCACCGGCGGAGAGCTGGTCGCCGGTGACGATCATCGGCGCGCAGCCGGTCGTGGTGGCGTCGCCGGCGGCCGGTGCGGTGACGGTGCGGGTGGTCGACCCGAGGGTCAGCGTCGCGGTGCAGGTGCCACCGTCCTCGATGACGCCGGACACGAAGGCGTTGACCTCGACCGAGGCGGTGCCGGCGTCCCAGCCGGCGTAGGTGATGACGACGTCGGCGCTGCCGGGGGCGGCGGTGTCGGGCCGGTCGGTCGCGACGGCCGTCGGGATCTCGGTCGGCCCGAGCGAGGCCGTCGCGGCCGGCACGACGGTGGACGAGGTCGTGGCGGCGGTGGTCCGGGGCGCCGTGGAGGTGGCGGCGGCCGCGGACGGCTGCTCAGCGGCCGTGGCCGTGGCGGTGGTGGTCGCGGTGCTGGTGGCCGGTCCGGCCGCGGCCGCGGTGCCGGGCGCGTCACCCCGGCCAAGGAGGACGGCTGCGGCGACGACGGCCAGCACGAGGACCGACACGAGCGTCACGCCGGCCCGACTGCGGGATGGTGCGGACATGGTTCCCCCAGGGGTGGAGCTGGTCCTGCACGGCAGGACGGGCGTCGAGCGGCACGGCCGCCTCCGGCACGCAGACGCGGGCGGGGACGGGTGGAGGGCCGGTCGGAGGACGTCCTGATTATGGGTGACCGACCCGCTGCGGAGCGTCAGGACACGTGGTAGAGGACTGGCCCTCGGAGGAGGTGGCCCACCGGTCCCGCCCGCCTCAGGCGCACCGGCCGGTGCGAGGTCGCCCTCGCACCGGCCGGTCGTGAGCGGCGGCTCAACGGGCGAGGACGACGGCTCCCGTGCTGGGCGTCCACACGATGGAGCCGCCCTGGAAGTCGGTGCGCCGACCGCCGGAGCCGGCGTACTCGTCGCTGGTCGGGAAGCCCAACGACGACCGTTCGGCGCCCAGCTCGTTCCAGCGGTCGCGGATCGCGCCCATCACCAGGTGCACGCCGGTGGCCGGCGACCAGTAGACCGAGCCGCGCTCGAAGTGGCTCACCGCGGCGCCGCCGGGCAGCGCCAGCTCGTCGGTGGTGGGGTAGCCGACCGGGCCGGCCTCCCAGCCGCTGGCCGCCCACACGTCGCGGATGGCCCCGCGGACGACGTGCGCACCGGTGGCCGGCGACCAGTAGACGGAGCCGCCCTGGAAGTGGGTGACGGCGCCGTTGCGCAGGGGGAGCTCATCGGTGGTCGGGTAGCCCAGTGGGCCGGCCTGCCAGCCGCTGGCCGCCCAGGCGCTCCGGATCAGCCCACGGACGACGTGCGTGCCCGTGGCGGCCGACCAGTAGACCGAGCCGCCCTGGAAGTGGGTGACGGCCCCGCCGGGCAGCGCGACCTCGTCGGTGACCGGGTAGCCCAGCGACCCGGCCTGCCAGCCGTTGGCCGCCCACAGGTCACGGATGGCCCCGCGGACAGCGTGCGCGCCGGTGCTCGGCGACCAGTAGACGGACCCGCCCTGGAAGTGGGTGACCGCGCCGCCGCCGGGCAGCGCGACCTCGTCGGTGACCGGGTAGCCCAGCGGGCCGGCCTGCCAGCCGCTGGCCGCCCAGGCGTCCCGGATCAGCCCACGGACGACGTGTGCGCCGCCCCCCGGCGACCAGTAGACGGAGCCGCCCTGGAAGTGGCTCACCGCCCCGCCGGCCAGCGCGACCTCGTCGGTGGTGGGGAAGCCCAGTGTCCCGCCCTGCCAGCCGAGCGAGGCCCACTTGTCGCGGATCGCCCCCTGCACCGAGTGCGCGCCGGTGGTCGTGGACCAGTAGACGGAGCCGTTGCGGAAGTGCTCGGCCGCCGCGACGTCGCCGAAGTTGGTCTCGGCGGTCACCGCCGGGCCCAGGGCGCCGGCCGCGCCGCCACGCGAGGCCCACAGCGCCTGCACCGGGGAGACCGGGCCGGTGCCGTCGGCGACCCGGAGCGTGCCGTCGCCGTTGCGCAGCAGCGTGGCGATGCCCATCCGGCGCGGGTTGGGCACCGGGCCGCCGATGTTCTCACCGAGCCAGAACGTCGCGTAGGCCATGCGAAGGCTGCCGTCGGCGGCCACGAACGCCGAGGAGCCGCCCGGCCCCTGCGCCGTCCCGTTGCTCGACAGCAGCGGCACCTTCGCCGCGGCCCGCTCGCAGGGGGCCAGTGGTCCGTTGCGGCAGATCGCGTAGCCGCTGGCGTAGCTGCTGTGCCCGATGCGGTCCAGCGGGTCGGAGAGGTTGGCCGAGTAGAAGAGGTAGGTCGTGCCGCCGAACCTCACCATCGAGGGGTTCTCGATGGTGAAGCCCTCCCACGGGGAGGCGGAGTCGGTCTCGAGCAGCTTCACGACGGGCGCGCCCGGCTTCGGCAGGCCGTTGCTGCCCAGCTCGACGGCCTTGAGGGAGGACGGGTGGTGGTCGACCTTCCCCGAGGACTTCCACATCAGGTAGTCCTTGCCGGTGGCGTCGTCGTGGTAGCCGGCCGGGTCGATCGAGCCTCCCGGGTCGACCGCCGCGTCCTCGCACTGGATCGGCCCGCCACCGCTGACGTCACGGAAGGGGCCCAGCGGCGAGGTGGCCGAGGCGACGGTCAGGCAGAAGCGCCCGTCGGAGTACAGGACCGGGGAGTAGGCGTACCAGGTGCTGCCGATCGGGAACACGCCCGGCGCCCAGTAGTTGCGGTCGACCCAGGAGTCGGCTGCCCGCACGCCCCAGGTCGGACGGCTGACCAGGGCGTCGTTGTTGTTGAAGGCGCTCCAGCCACGGTCGAGCGTGCTCAGTGGCAGCCTCGACGCCCAGCTCTGCACCTCGGCCGGGACGGAGCGGTCGGTCAGCGGGTCGAAGCCGTTCTGGTACGGCACGCTCCCGGGCGGGGCGTACCGGGGGTGGACCTTCCAGGTCCGCAGGTCGGTGCTGGTCAGCACCGGGAGCACCCGGCCACCGACCGGTGAGGCGTAGGCGTAGTACGTGTTCCCCACCCGGACCACGGTCGGGTCGCCGAAGTCGCCGTTCCAGACGGTGTCCGGTTCGAACCACCCGTAGGCGGGGGGCAGGGCCGTCACCCCGGCGTCGTCTGCGGCTGTCGTGAGCGGCGTCTCCGTGGCGGGCGGCTGGGCCAGCGTCAGGACGCCGCCGAGCAGGACGGTGGCCGCGGCCAGCGCGGCGACCGTCCGGCGGGGGGTACGGGTACGGGAACGCACGGGTCCTCCAACGGTCGTCGGCGCGACCGGTGGGTCCCGCCTCACTCGTGTTCGGCACCGGCGCGGGCATCTTGAGGTGGCGGACGGGCGGATCACCCGATGCGGTACGGCACCGGCCAGGCCGGTGACGGTGCGTGAGGGGGCGAGGGCCGCCGCGGAGCGGTCGTTCAGTCGAGCAGCCGGGACACCCCGGCCAGCCGGGAGTCCCCGGCCATCGACGCCAGCCACGCCGACCAGCCGGGCCGGGCCCGCATCGACTCCAGTGCGCTGCGCGCCGCCGCCCGGTCGCCGCGCCGGGAGGCGGCCAGCGCGGCGTAGAGGTCCCGGGCGCCCTCGGGGGCGAAGACGGCGAGCGTCTCGTAGTCCCGCTCGTCGTAGGCGCGCTGCAGGTTGCGGAGCATCCGCAGCTGGGCGACCGGGTCCCCGGAGTCGTCGACCCGCAAGTCGAGCCGGACGCCGTCGTCGTCGTCGGTGGCCGGGCCGCCGCTGACCACGTGCAGGGCCGCGGACTGCCGGCCGCGGAGGTCGCCGCCGGCGTCCTGCCCGGCGGTCAGCGCGGCGAGCAGCCGGTCGGCGAGCGAGCCACCGGTCACGGAGAAGGCCTGGGACATGGCCGGCAGGACGTCGGCGGAGGCGAGCATGTTGCCCTGCACGCTGAAGCCCTCGCCGAGCAGGTGCCCGCTGACCGGCATCGACCCGCGCCCGGTGTCGGCGGCCACCTGCCCGGCCGCGTCCAGGACGGCGACCTGCCGGTCGACGTCCTCGGCGGCGTGCGACGCCCGGCGCACCAGCTCCTCCGGGGACGACCCCTCGGCGAGCGCGGCCAGCAGCGTGCCGCCCAGCCCGCGCCGGCTGCGGGCCTGCACCGCGACGATGCCGACGCCGGGCCGCACGCTGGGGACCGCGCGGCCCACGGCGAGGATGCAGGAGGACACGGCGATGCCGAGGTCGCCGGTGGCGGGGTCCCGGGCGAGCACCGAGAAGGTCACGTGCGCTCCCGGTGCAGTGCTGGGCGGGCGCGGGTCAGGCCGGGCGGCCCAGCTCGCGGATGCCGTCGAGGGAGAGCCCGAGGGTAGCGGTGACCCGCTCGGTCGCGGCGCGGTGCGCCAGGCCCGACGGCGCCGCGGCCCGGCACAGCACCAGCGAGGCGCCGGCGGCCAGCGGGGCCAGCAGCCAGGCCACCGGGCCGGCCTCGGTGGCCGCCCGCTCGTCGACCATCACCCGGTCGCCGGCGGCGATGCCCAGCCGGCCGGCGAGCTCGGTGGCGGTGTCGGCGAGGCCGGCCAGCGTGAGCGACCCGCCGCCGAGCACCAGCCCGGTGCCCGCGGGGTCCACCGGCTGCCAGGGGGAGAAGACGTCGCCCTGGCCGCGGACCTCGAGCGCGAAGTCCCGGGCCGGGCCGGTGTAGCCGGTCATCCCCATGCCCAGCGGGTGCAGCGACAGCCCGAGCAGCTCGGCCAGGCCGAGCTCCTCCAGCGGCGGCAGCCGGTCGGCGTCGGCCAGCACGACGTCGGCGGCGGTGAGCCGGTCGTCGTCCTCGGCGGCGGTCTCCAGGACGGCGGCCCCGCAGCTCCAGGTGCCCAGCAGCACGGCGGCGGTCTGCCAGTGCACCGGCAGCGCGACCCCCACGGTGCTGCCCGGGCCGACGTCGAACTCCTCCTGCAGCAGGTTGGCCGTCTTGGCCACCCAGTTGGCCAGCGTGGTGGCCGACAGCTCGGTGCGCTCGCCGGAGACGTCGTCGTAGAACGTGACCAGCGGCGCGGCCGCGTCCCGGCGGAGCGCCGCGGCCAGCAGGGTGGCGGGAGTGCTGGGGGGAGAGGTGGGCACGGGACCAGAGTGACAGCTCCGGACGGACAGGTCCGCCCGGGACCGGCGTCCGGTGTGCCGGCGCGGTTAGAGTTCGTCCCCGATGACTTCTGCACGCGGGAACCGCCTCGTCCGACTGGACCACGCGGTGCTCCGGTCGACCCGCCGCGCCCTGGGCTCGACGCCCGCCGTCCCGGCCGCCCGGGCGATGTCCCACTTCGGTGAGCACGCCCTGGGCTGGATCGCGATCGGGGGCCTGGGCTGGCTGTCCGGTCGCCGGCGCGACGAGTGGGCCGCCGGCGTCACCGGTGTCGTCGCCGCCCACGCCGCCGGCGTCGTGGTCAAGCGGGTGGTGCGCCGCGTGCGCCCGGCCCTGCACGACGTCCCCGCGCTGGTGTCGACCCCCAGCCGGCTGTCCTTCCCCAGCGCGCACAGCACCTCCACCGCGGCGGCCGCCGTGGGCTTCGCGCCGATGCTGGGCGCGCCCGTGATGGCCACGGTGACCGGCGCGATGCTGGTCTCCCGCGTGCTGCTGGGCGTGCACTACCCGACCGACGTGGTCACCGGGGCCGCGCTGGGGGCCACCGTGGCCACTGTCGTCCGGCGTCGGCTCCTCCCTCGTCCCGTCCCGACCGCCGGCAGGAAGGCGTGACCGTGAGCGTGCAGCCCGAACCGACCCCCGTGACGGCGGGCTCCTCCAGCGCGCTGGGCACGGCGTCCGCGACGCCGGCCGAGCCGGCGCTGGTGCCCCCGCCGCCGCGCACCCCGGGGTGGCGCGGCTCGCGTCCCTGGGCCGTCGTGCGCGCACTCCGGCCGCGGCAGTGGGTCAAGAACGTGCTCGTGCTGGCTGCGCCGCTGGCCGCCGGTGAGGTGTTCCACTGGGCCGTCCTGCGCCCGACGATCGTGGCCTTCCTGCTGTTCTGCGTCTGCGCCTCCGGCGTCTACCTGGTCAACGACTCGATCGACGTCGAGGAGGACCGCCGGCACCCGCGCAAGCGGTTCCGCCCCATCGCCGCCGGCCTGGTGCCCCGCCCCCTGGCGGTCGGCCTGGCCCTGGTGCTGTTCGCGTTCGCGCTGACCACCGCGGCGCTGGCCACCCGTCCGGCCCTGGCCGGCGTGCTGGGCGCCTACGTGGTCATCCAGCTGGCCTACTGCCTGTTCCTGAAGAACCAGCCGGTCATCGACCTGGCCGTGGTGGCCTCGGGCTTCCTGCTGCGCGGCATCGCCGGTGGTGTCGCCGCCGGCCTGCTGCTGTCGCAGTGGTTCCTGCTCGTGGCCGCGTTCGGCTCGCTGTTCATGGTGGCCGGCAAGCGCTACTCGGAGCTGATCGTCGTCGGCGACGAGGCGGCCACCCGCAAGACGCTGCGGGAGTACTCCGCCAGCTACCTGCGTTTCGTGTGGAGCCTGTCGGCCGGCGTGGCCTGCACCGCCTACAGCCTGTGGGCGTTCGAGATGGCCGAGACCCAGGACGACGTGCCCTGGGCGACCATCTCGATCGCCCCGTTCGTTCTCGCGATCCTGCGCTACGCGCGGGACGTGGACAAGGGCGCCGCCGGCGCCCCGGAGGAGATCGTCATGCACGACCGTGTCCTGTTGGTCCTCGGTGCCCTGTGGGTGCTGACCGTCGGAGTGGGTGTCTTCAGTGCCTGAGCTCGCAACCGTGTCCACCGCGCGCCCCGAGGCGCCGGTGGTCCCGCTGGTCGGCTGGGGCCGCACCGCACCGACCCGGGCCGCCCTGACCCCGGTCACGAACGACGACGACGTCCGCGCCGCGGTGCTCGCCGCCGGTGGCCGCGGGGTCGTCGCGCGCGGGCTGGCCCGCAGCTACGGCGACGCCGCGCAGAACGCCGGCGGCACCGTCCTGGACATGACCGCCGCCGCGCGGGTGCTGCACGCCGACCTGGCGACCGGTCTCATCGACGTCGAGGCGGGCATCTCCCTCGACGAGCTGATGAACCAGTTCGTGCCCCAGGGCTTCTTCGTGCCGGTGACCCCCGGCACCCGCCTGGTGACCGTGGGCGGGGCCATCGCCGCCGACATCCACGGCAAGAACCACCACGTCGCGGGCAGCTTCGGCCAGCACGTGCGGTGGATCGACCTGCTCACCGCCGACGGCCAGGTGCACCGGATCAGCCCCGAGTCCGACGCCGACCTGTTCTGGGCGACCGTCGGCGGCATGGGCCTGACCGGCGTCATCCTGCGGGCCCAGGTGCAGATGAAGGCGATCGAGTCCTCCCGCTGCCTGGTCGACACCGACCGCACCGAGAACCTCGACCAGCTGATGACGCTGCTCACCGAGACCGACCACCTGTACGAGTACTCGGTGGCCTGGATCGACACCCTCGCCAAGGGCAAGCGGATGGGCCGCTCGGTCGTCACCCGCGGCCGGTTCGCCAAGCTCGACGAGCTGCCGGCCAAGCGCCGCACCGACCCGCTGAAGTACCACGGCTCGGTCAAGGCCTCCGTCCCCGACGTCTTCCCGCCCGGCCTGCTCAACCTGGCCACGGTCGCCGCCTTCAACGAGCTCTGGTACCGCAAGGCACCGAAGCAGAAGCGGGACCAGCTGCAGAGCATCCCGACCTTCTTCCACCCGCTGGACGCCGTCGGTGGCTGGAACCGCATCTACGGGCCCAAGGGCTTCGTGCAGTACCAGGTCACCGTGCCCTTCGGGCAGGAGGAGGCCATGCGCGAGGTGCTCGACCGGCTCAGCTCCTTCGGGACGGCGTCCTTCCTCGCCGTGCTCAAGCGCTTCGGCCCGGGCAACCCCGGCATGCTGTCCTACCCCTCGCCGGGCTGGACGCTGGCGCTGGACATCCCGGTGATGAAGGGGCTGGCCGGCCTGCTGGACTCCCTGGACGAGGTGGTCATCGCCGCCGAGGGCCGCACCTACCTGGCCAAGGACTCCCGGGTGCGCCCGGAGACCTTCGAGAAGATGTACGACCGGCTCGGCGACTTCCGCGCCGTGCGCAGGCGGGTCGACCCCGACGGCGTCTTCACGTCCGACCTGGCCAGGAGGCTCGCACTGTGATCGACGCACTCGGTTCGCCCAGCTCGCTGCTGCTCGTCGGCGGCACGTCCGACATCGCCGTCGCGACGGCCCGCCGCTACCTCGGTGAGCGGCCGCTGCGGATCGTCCTCGCGGCCCGGGACACCCCGCGCCGGGCCGTCGTGGCCGCCGAGCTCGAGACCGCCGGCGGTCAGGTCCAGGTCGTCGACTTCGACGCCGCCGACCCCGCGTCGCCGGCGCGGATGGTCGCCGAGGCGACCGCCGCGGGTGACATCGACGTCGCCGTGGTCGCCTTCGGCCTGCTCGGCGACGCCGACCAGCTGCGCAGTGACGCCACCGCGGTGGCCGAGCTGGCCCAGGTGAACTACGTCGCGCCCACGGTGGTCGGCACGGAGCTGGCCAACCAGATGCGCCGGCAGGGCCACGGGGTGATCGTCGCGCTGTCCTCGGTCGCCGGTGAGCGGCCGCGGGCCTCGAACTTCGTCTACGGCTCGACCAAGGCCGGGCTCGACGCGTTCTACTCCGGCCTGGCCGACTCCCTCGTGGGCACCGGGGTGTCCGTCCTCGTCGTCCGCCCGGGGTTCGTCAAGTCCAAGATGACCGAGGGCATGGACGACGCCCCGCTGGCCACCACGCCCGAGGCCGTCGCCGAGGCGATCGTGGGCGGCATCCGCAAGGGCCGGCACACGGTCTGGGTGCCCGGCGCCATGCGCTGGGTGATGAGCGGCCTGCGGCACACGCCGCGCGCGGTGTTCCGCCGCCTGCCCATCTGAGTCCCGCACCACCGCCGACGGCCGGTGGCCCACCCGAGAGGGGGGCCACCGGCCGTTTCGCGTACCCCCTGCGCGGCCGGCTCGCCGACGGGCTGGGGCAGCACGGCCGAGCGCCCGCCCGGTGGTCGGCCACCGGACGGGCGCTCGGCCCGGGCACGTGAGGCGGCAGCGGGCCGCCCCTGCTCAGTTGATGCAGGAGGTGTCCGCAGCGGTGCGCGGCTGCTCCACCGGGACGGCGCTCGCGGCGGGTGCGGCGGGGGCGGCGACGGCCTGGCCGACCGCGGTGAAGTCCGAGCCCAGCACCAGCTGCAGGGTGCCGGCGGTGACGTCGTCGTCCGGCTGCACCGACGCACCGGGTACCGCTGCCGCCAGCACGGCGGCCAGCGCCTCGTCGCCGGGGGCGTGCCGGATCTCGGTGGTCGTGTAGGTCGTCGAGTCGGCATTGCCGGTGTCGGCGACCACGAACCCGGCCTTCTCCAGGCCCTTCGCGGCCTTCGCGGCCAGCCCGGAGGTGCCCGAGCCGTTGCGGACGTCGACCGACACCTCCGCCGGGGTCACCGCAGGGGCGGCCGGCGCCGCAGGGGCGGCGGCGGGGGCTGCGGCCGGGGCGGCCGGGGCGGCCGGCTCGGCGGACAGCGCGGCGAAGAACGAGTGCAGCGTGCCGGTGTCGGCCAGCCGGACGATCGACCCGGCCTTCGGGTCGTCCACGGAGCCCAGGTTCGGCACCGTCTGGAACCCGATGCTGCCGGCGGTCACCGACTGCATCTGCTGGGCCAGCTTCATCAGGTCCAGACCCTGGTCGACCGTCAGCGCCTCGGACACCGCCCCGACGAGCTCGCGCTGCTTGCCGAGGTCGCGGACGACGTCGTCGGAGAGCATCTTCCGCATCACGCCGGCCAGGAACACCTGCTGGCGCCGGATCCGGTCGAAGTCGGTGCTGGTGTTCCCGATGTTGTGCCGCTGCCGGACGAACTTCAGCGCGTCGGCGCCGCTGATCGTCTGCGGGCCGGCGGGGAAGAACGCGCCGGACCACTGGCGGTCGTCGACGGCCTGGCAGAGGTTGACCTCGACCCCGCCGACGACGCTGCTCAGCTCGAAGAAGCCGAGCAGGTCGACCTCGGCGTAGTGGTCGATGTGCAGTCCGGTGAGCCCGCTGATCGTCTGGACGAGCAGCTGAGCGCCCTGGGCGGACTTCGCCTCCTCGGAGGCGTCGGCCGGGGCGTTCTGCCTGCCGTAGGCGTAGGCGGCGTTCAGCTTGTTCTTGCCGTACCCGGGGACGTCCACGTAGGAGTCGCGCGGGAACGAGACGAACGAGGCCGCGGACCCGTCCGCGGGGACGTGCACCAGGATCATGGTGTCGGTGTTCGTGCCGGAGTCCTTCCCGGCGCTGAGCTCGTCGAGCTGGTCCTGGGAGAGCGCGGCGCGGCTGTCGTTGCCGACCAGGAGCAGGTTCATCGCCGCGCCGGTGGTCACGGTCTGCTCGTTGCCGGTCCCGGGGATCGCGTCGGTGCGGTTGACCGAGGCCTCGGCCACCTGGCCCAGGTACCAGCCCCAGCCGCTGGTCGCCAGCACGGTCAGGGAGAGCAGGCCGGCGAGGACCCGTCCGGTCCAGGTCAGCCCGCGCTTGCCCGCGGTGGCGTCCTGACCGGGGCGGGGCGCCCGCGGGTCGAGCCGGGGCGGGAGCGCCGGGCGTGCCTCGGCGTCGTCGTGCTGCTTCATGTCCTGGTCCCTCACGTCGAGGTGCCGACGTCGGTCTGCTGACCCGGTGGTCAGTCGTCCAGCGGCGTGATCGAACTCGACGCTACGTCGCGGTCCGGTCCCGGGCAGTCACCTCGGGACCGGGTCGTCCACCGTGTCCGACCCGGTCGGCACACCGGTCGCACCAGTCCCACGCGACCGTCCCGCGCGCCGGTGACGGCCGCCGCGGACGCTGCGCCGGTCGTCGCCGGCAGGCCGTGGGACGGCGGAGACCCGACCCCGTCCGCACCACCGGGAACACCCGCCCCGGGAGCTGCCGGGAGCCCGCCGGAACCGCGACCGGTGTCAGGTCGTGTCTCTACAGTGCAGGCGGGTCGGGCGATCGCCAGGCCGGAGGGGAACAGGGATGAGCACTCACACCAGCACGTGGACGGCGGCGTCCGGGGCAGAGGAGCCCACCGGGGCGACGCGCGTCCCGGCCGTCGCGGACGGCGCCGGCACCGACGTCGGCACCGCGGGCCCGCGCAGCGGGCGGGGGCGCTGGCTGGCCGGTGCGCTCGCGGTCCTGGTCCTGGCCGGTCTGGTGAGTGCCGCGGTGCAGGCGATCGCCTCCCGGCTGCCCATCCCCACCGACACCAACATCCCGCGGGCGCTGATCACCTGGTCCTCGGTGGCGGCCGTGGGCCTGCTCGCGGTCCTGTTCTCCTCCTCCCGGCTGCCGGCCTGGGCCCGGCACGGGGCGGTCGTGGCGCTGCTGTCGGCCCTGGGCACCGCCACGGTCGCCATCCAGCTGCACGGCACGTACTACTACCTGCAGGGCCTGAGCATCGACCAGTCCTTCCGCACCCAGTACCTGACGCGGCTGACCGACAGCGCCGTCCCGGCGGACATGAACTACGCCGACATCGCGCCGTTCTACCCCTCGGGCTGGTTCTGGCCGGCCGGCCGGCTGGCCGCGCTGACCGACATGCCGGGCTGGATGGCCTACAAGCCCGCCGCGCTGTTCACCCTCGGTGTGGTGCCGGCCTTCGCCTACTGGCTGTGGGCGCGGCTGGCCACCCCGCGCATCGCGCTGTGCGTCGGACTGGTCACCGTCGCCGCCGGGCTGGCCGAGGGCGTCGTCGAGCCCTACTCGTGGGCCGTGGCCGCAGTGCTGCCGGCGATGGCCGTGCTGTTCTGGCGGTCGGTCGCCCCGGGCCGCACCCGTGACATCGCCCAGCTGGTGGGCGTCGGGGTCCTGCTCGGCGGGGCGCTGTGCCTCTACACGCTCTACGCCGCCTACGGCGCG
The DNA here is from genome assembly GCF_019112525.1 of Modestobacter sp. L9-4. Taxonomy (NCBI): domain Bacteria; kingdom Bacillati; phylum Actinomycetota; class Actinomycetes; order Geodermatophilales; family Geodermatophilaceae; genus Modestobacter; species Modestobacter sp. L9-4. The sequence goes on along the minus strand of NZ_CP077800.1, from coordinate 1,418,086 downwards.
ATGTCCCTGGTCGTGCTCGCCGCCGTGGGCAGCTGGCTGGCCGGCGCGGGCCGGCGGAAGGCGGCGTTCCGCGCGGCGTTCGTGAGCCTCGTCGTCGTCGCGGTCCCCTCCGCGCTCATCGCCCTGGTGGTCTGGACGCCCTACCTGCTGTCGGTGCTCACCGACGGCGGCGGGGCCAACGTGGCCGCCCGCTTCCTCCCGCCGGACTCCGCGGCCTGGCCCGACCCGATGCTCGACGTCACCGCCTGGGGCGCGCTGCTCGCGGTCGGCTTCGGCTACGCGATCTGGCGGCTGGTCTCCGGCTCCGGCCACGACCGCGCGTACCTCGTGCCCCTGGCCGTCCTGGTGGCCTGCTGCTACGCCTGGTACGCCCTGTCGACGGCGGCCATCGCCGTGGGCACGACGCTGCTGGCCTTCCGCATGGAGACCGTCCTGATGGTCACCCTGGGCACCGCCGGCATCTTCGCGCTGCGCCGCGGCTGGCAGCTGCTCAACCGGCGGATGGCCGCCCGGCCGGGTGCGTCCGTGCCGCGCATCGGGGTCGTCGCGGGCGTGGCGACCACGATCGTCGCGGTCACCGTCCTGCAGCAGAACAGCGACCACCTCGACCCGTTGATCGAGACCGCCTACAGCGACTCCTACCCCAGCGGGCCCAACGCCCGCGGCGTCGTCGACGACACCCGCGACGAGCGCTGGTCCGACGCGCTGGCCGCCAGCATCGACGAGCGCACCGGCCGGCCCGAGGACGACGTCGTCCTGCTCACCACCAACTACGCGATGCTGTCGGTGCGGCCCTACTGGGGCTTCCAGCAGAGCACGCCGCACTACGCGAACCCGCTGTCGGACTACATCGAGCGCTCGCAGTTCATCACCGACCTGGCCGCCTCCGACGACGCGGCGGAGTTCGAGCAGCGGCTGGACAGCTCCCCGTGGGACGCCCCGACGGCCTTCGTGCTGCGCACCGAGGACGACGGCATGCACATGACGCTGCGGGGCGACGTCTTCCCGAAGTCGGTGAACGTCTCCTTCGACGACGTCGTGTTCGACCCGGACCTGTTCGAGGGCTGGTCGAGCGAGGAGGTCGGTCCCTACACCGTCTACGTGCGCGACGGGAGCTGACCGCGGCACCACCCCGGGCCGGGCCTGCTCGGCTTGAGGTGGTGCTGGTGGTGCCGATGATGCGGGACGGGGGCGTGCGGGCTCGCCGCACCCACCGTGCACCCCATCGGAGGACCCTCCCGTGCGCCACCTGCCCGTCCGGCCCTCCCTGGTCCGCCGCTGCCTCGTGGGGTCCCTCGCCGCCACCGCGGTGACCGGCACGTTCCTGGTCCCGTCCGCCTCCGCGGCGCCCCTGCCGGCGCCCGGGCCGGTGGCCACCTCCAGCGAGGTCGTCGCGCTGGGCTCGGTGGTCACGCCGGCGCCCGACGCCGCGGTGCGGTCGGGCACCACCGACCCGGTGGCCGGGGTGGCGGCCGGCACGCCGACGCTCACCGTCACCCGCACCGACGTCGACCCCTTCTCCCTGGTCGGGGTCACCTGGGCGCTGGACCCGGCGGTCACCGACACGGTCGTGTCGGTGCGGGTCCAGGACGACGGGGGAGCCTGGGGCAGCTGGACCGAGGTCACCGCCGAGACCGCCGACCAGCAGGCGGGCGCCCGACCCGGTGCCGTCCTGCGCGGTGGCACCAGCCCGCTGTGGACCGGCCCGAGCACCGGCGTGGACGTGGAGCTGGTGACCCGCTCCGGTGCCCGGCCGACCGACGTCCGGCTCGACCTGGTCGACCCGGGCAGCAGCCCGGCGGACGACGCGCCGGCCGCCCCGGCCATCGGGGCCTCCGCGCAGGCGGCCGTGCCGATGCCGCCGGTCTACTCCCGCGCGCAGTGGGGTGCCGACGAGAGCATCCGCACCTGGGGCCCGCAGTACGCGACGACGCTGAAGGCCGCGACGCTGCACCACACGGCGGACTCCAACGACTACACCGCCGACCAGGTGCCGGCGATCATGCGGTCGATCTACCGCTACCACACGGTGAGCCTGGGCTGGGGCGACATCGGCTACAACGTCATCGTCGACAAGTTCGGCCGGTCGTGGGAGGGCCGCTACGGCGGGCTCTCCACCACGGTCATGGGCGCGCACGCCGGTGGCTTCAACACCGCGACCTTCGGGGTGTCGATGCTGGGCAACTACGACACGGCGCCGGTGCCCCAGGCGACCGTCGACGCGGTGGCCGCGGTCATCGCCTGGAAGTTCTCCCTGTTCGGCGTCGACCCGCGCGGCACGACCCAGCTGACCTCCAGCGGCGGCGGCACGTCGCGCTACGCCTCGGGGGTCCGGGTCACGCTGCCCACGGTCTTCGGGCACCGCGACGTCGGCGACACGGTCTGCCCCGGGCGGTACGGGTACGCCCGGCTGGCCGAGATCCGCACCCAGGTGAGCAGCCGGATGGCCAGCCCCGTGCGCGCCCGCTACGACGCGGACGCCGCACTGCGGGCGAGGCTGGGTGCCCCCACCGGCGGGGAGCAGACCAGCGGCGGGGTGACCTGGCAGGTCTACGCGAACGGCCGGCTCTACTGGTCGGCCACCACCGGGGCGCACGCCGTGTGGGGCGACGTCCTCAGCCGCTACCTCGCGCTGGGCGGACCGGGCGTGCTCGGCGCCCCGGTGACCGACCACACGGACACCCCGCGCGGGGACGGCGCCTACGCCCACTTCCAGAACGGCTCGGTCTACTGGTCGCCGGCCACCGGCTCCCGGTGGGTGCGGGGCATGGTCATGGACCGCTGGTCGGTGCTGGGCCGCGAGCAGGGGGTGCTCGGCTTCCCGACGTCGGAGGAGGCGCCGGCCGCCGACGGGGGCTCCTTCCAGACCTTCCAGGGCGGGATGGTCTTCTGGTCACCGGCGACCGGGGCCCACGAGGTGCACGGCTGGGTGCTGGACAGGTGGTCGGCGCTGGGCCGTGAGCGTGGCTGGCTGGGCTACCCCGTCACCGACGAGGTCCGCACCGCCGACGGCGCCCACAGCTCCTTCGTCAACGGCGACGTCTACTCCACGGCCGAGACCGGCCCGGTCACCATCCGCGGTGCGATCAGCGCGCAGTGGCGGGCGCTGGGCGCCGGGAGCTCCGCGCTGGGCCGTCCGCTGACCGACGAGCAGCCGGCCGGCGACGGGGTGGGGGCGTTCTCGTCCTTCGCCGGCGGGGTCCTGTACTGGTCGCCGGTAACGGGTGCGCACGCGGTCACCGGGGTCCTGGCCCAGCAGTGGCAGGCGCGCGGCGGTGTCGGCTCGCGCCTCGGGTACCCGACCGCGGAGGTCCGGGCGCTGGCCGGCGGCGGCGAGCAGGCCGCGTTCCAGGGCGGGCAGCTGTTCCGGGCCCCCGGGGCCGTCACGGCCGCCGAGGTGCGCGGTGCCATCGGGGCCTCCTGGGCGGCCCAGGGCGGACCGGCGTCCCTGCTCGGGTGGCCGGTGACCGACGAGCAGCCCTCGCCGGACGGCGCCGGGGTGTCCCAGACCTACGAGCGCGGTGTCGGCTACTGGTCCCCGGCCACCGGGGTCACCCAGGTGTTGGGGGCGATCGAGGACCACTGGACGGCGCTGGGCGGGCTCGCCGGCCCGGGCGCACCGATCGGTGGGGAGGAGGCCCTGCCCGACGGTGTCGGCCGGCGCAGCGTCTTCACCTCGGGCACGGCCGTCTACTGGTCCCCGGCCAGTGGCGCGTGGTCGGTGCGCGGCGCGGTCCGCGCCGCCTGGGACGCGCAGGGGGGCGAGCGCGGCCTGCTCGGGTACCCGACGTCGGACGAGACGCCGCTGCCGTCCGGTCGTGGCGTGCGGAGCACGTTCCAGCGCGGCGACGTCTACTGGTCCGCGGCCACCGGGGCCCGCGAGGTGCACGGGGTGATCCGGTCCCGCTACCTGGAGGCGGGCGGGCCCTCCTCGTCGCTGGGCCTGCCCGTCAGCGACGAGCAGCAGGTGCCCGGCGGGGCGCGCAGCGACTTCGAGGGCGGCTCGATCACCTTCACCACCGGCACCGGGGTCACCACCCTCACCGTGCGCTGACCCCTGTCCCGCCCGGCTCGTCGTCACAGGCCGACGCGCCGGGCCGGGCGCGGGCCTGCGGGTGACCCGTGGGTAGCGTTCTGCCCATGACTGCCACGTCCGCGCCGAACCCCCGCTCCTGGGGCGCCGCCTTCGGGGACCTGGCCGCCGGCTGGGGCCAGCGCACCCTGTGGGGACACCTGGGCTGGCAGGACATCCGCCAGCGGTACCGCCGGTCCGTGCTGGGCCCGCTCTGGATCTCCATCACGATGGCGGTCACCGCGATCGCGCTGGGCATCCTGTACGCCGGGCTGTTCGACACCGACATCGACGTCCTGCTGCCCCACCTGCTCGTGGGCTTCATCGTCTGGAACTTCATCTCCGGCTGCATCAACGAGGGCGCGGAGGTCTTCACCTCCAACGTCGGCCTGATCACCCACCTGCCGGCGCCGCTGAGCGTGCACCTGTACCGGCTGGTGTGGCGGCAGTCGCTGTTCTTCCTGCACAACGCCGTCGTCTACGTGCTGATGCTCTTCTTCTTCCCGCAGCAGCTGCACTGGACGACGTTGCTGGTGCTCCCGGCCTTCGCGCTGCTGGCCGTCAACGGCGCGTGGGTGGCGCTGCTGCTCGGCATCGTCAGCACCCGGTTCCGCGACCTGGTGCCGATCACCCAGTCGATCATGCAGCTGGCGTTCTTCATGACGCCGATCGTCTGGATCTACCAGGACCTCATCGACAGCCCGAACCCCAAGATCGCCGAGCGGGCGAGGCTCGCCGAGCTCAACCCGTTCCTGCACTTCCTGGAGATCGTCCGGGCACCGCTGCTGGGCGCGGACCAGCAGCTGCACCACTGGATCGTCGTCCTGGTCATCACCGTCGTCGGCTGGGCGGTCACGCTCGTGTTCCTCCGCCGCTTCCGGTCCCGAATCGCTTACTGGGTGTGAACGTGTCCCGAGAGAACGTCACGGTCGGCATCACGACCACCAACGCCTGCGTCGACTTCCCGATCTTCGACGCCAAGAGCCGGTCGCTGAAGAAGACGGTCATGGGGGTCGTCGGCGGCAACATCGCCAGCGAGGCCCGGGTGCCGATCATCGAGGCGCTGCGCGACATCACCCTCGAGCTCGGCCACGGCGCCCGCGTCGGGCTGGTCGGCCACAACGGCGCCGGGAAGTCCACGCTGCTGCGGCTGCTGTCGGGCATCTACGAGCCCACCCGAGGGTCGGCGGTCATCAACGGCCGGGTCGCGCCGGTGTTCGACCTCGGCGTCGGCATGGACCCGGAGGTCTCGGGCCTGGAGAACATCATCATCCGCGGGCTCTTCCTGGGGATGACGCGCAAGCAGATGGAGACCCGCATCGACGACATCGCGGACTTCACCGAGCTCGGTGACTTCCTGCGGATGCCGCTGCGCACGTACTCCACCGGCATGCGGGTGCGCCTGGCGCTCGGCGTGGTCACCAGCATCGACCCGGAGATCCTGCTGCTCGACGAGGGCATCGGCGCCGTCGACGCCGCGTTCCTGGAGAAGTCCCGCAAGCGGCTGTCGGAGCTGGTCGACCGCGCCGGGCTGCTGGTGTTCGCCTCGCACTCCGACGAGTTCCTCCGCGAGCTGTGCGACACCGCGATCTGGATGGAGCACGGCCGCATCCGGCAGCAGGGCGAGCTGGAAGAGGTCCTGGCGGCCTACAAGGCGACCACCGCGTGAGCGCCGCCGGCCAGTCGGTGGTCGCGGTCATCGTGACCCGGCACCGTCGTGAGCTGCTGGCGCTCAGCCTGGCCGCGATCGCCGCCCAGACCCGCCCGGTCGACCACGTGATCGTGGTCGACAACGGCCCCGACGACCCGGCCGAGGACGTCGTCCGCGCCTCGGGGCTCGACGCCACCTACCTGCCCAGCCACCGCAACCTCGGTGGGGCCGGGGGCTTCGCCCTGGGCATGCTGGCGGCCCTGGCCCGCGGCGCGGACTGGGTCTGGTGCGCCGACGACGACGGCCGCCCCGCCGACGACCGGGTGCTGGCCACCCTGCTGGACTGCGCCGAGCGGCACGGGCTGGCCGAGGTCTCCCCGCTGGTCACCGACCAGGCCGACCCCGACCGGCTGGCCTTCCCGCTGCGACGCGGGCTGCGGTGGCGCCGGTACCGCAGCGACTTCGCCGGCATCGAGCTGCTGCCGAGCTACGCGTCGCTGTTCAACGGCGCGCTCTTCCGCGCCGAGGCGCTCGACGCGGTCGGGGTGCCCGACTACCGGCTGTTCTTCCGGGGCGACGAGACCGAGGTGCACCGGCGGCTGCTGCGCGCCGGTCTGCCGTTCGGCACCTGCACCGCCGCCGCCTATCTCCACCCCGAGGGGACGACGGAGTTCGAGCCGATCCTCGGCGGGCGGCTGTCGGCGCAGTACCCGGCCAACGACGTCAAGCGGTTCTTCACCTACCGCAACCGCGGCTACCTGATGGCCCAGCCGGGCATGCGCTGGCTGCTGCCGCTGGAGCTGGTGCGCTTCAGCTGGTTCTTCCTGGTCACCCGGCGGGACCGCGCGGGCTGGCAGGAGTGGCTGCGGCTGACCCGTGCCGGCCGGCGGGAGCGGTTCACCCGCGGCTGACCGCCCACCGGCACGACGACGACGAAGGCCCCCGTCCGCAACGGACGGGGGCCTTCGTCGTCGTGCTGCCGGCCCCGGTGCCCCACCGCGGGCGGTGGGGCACCGGGGTCCTCCTTCAGACCTGGCGCGAGCCCCAGTCGCGGAACGCCTCGCCCCAGCGCTCGACCGAGGTGAGCTCACCCGCCCCGGCCTGGTAGCGCTCCTGCAGCTGCGGCCACTCGCGGTAGATCCGGCGCAGCAGCTGCGCCGAGGTCGCGGACAGCTCGCGGAAGGCCTGCGGGTCGCGCTGGCGGAAGGTGACGCCACGACCGTCGGCGGTGCCGACGGTGGCGCTGTCGAGCCGGGCCAGGAGGAACCAGCGGGCGTCCTGGAAGGCCAGGTTCAGCTGCGGCACCTCCTTGTGCTCGGGGTCCACCGAGGAGACGTTGTTGGCGATCGCCTTCACCAACGTGGAGCCGATCTGGGTCGGCGTCACCGGGATCCGGCGGAACCGCAGCGCCTCGGCGGTGCTCATCGAGGGCAGCGGCAGGTCCGCCGAGGAGGGCAGCACGCGGCCGTCGGCGTGGGTGTTGCGCTTCTCCCGCGCTCTGCCCACCGAGCCGGCCATGCCCGCGAACAGCTCCGAGGGCCCGGCGAGGAAGTCGCGGTAGGCCATCTGGTGCAGCTCGACCGTCGAGTACTGCAGGTTGATCAGGAACCGGATATCGGTCTTGATCATCTGCGGGAAGAGCTTGCCGCCGTGCTTGTACGGGGAGTGCAGCGCCGCGGCGATGAGCCGGTTGCGGATGTGGAAGTACGCCTGCCAGTCGCTGGCGTCGTCCTTGTCGCCCCACGACAGGTGCCAGATCGCGGTGGCCGGCAGGGACACCGTCGCAAAGCCGGCGGCGAAGGCGCGCAGGCCGTACTCGGCGTCGTCCCACTTGATGAAGACCGGCAGCGGCATGCCGATCTCCTCGAACACCGTCCGGGGGATCAGGCACATCCACCAGCCGTTGTAGTCGACGTCGATGCGCCGGTGCAGCTCGGGGGACTCCCGCAGCGAGCGTCGGCCGAAGTCGTGGTTGTAGTCGGTGTGCGGGGCGTTGCGCCAGAAGAAGTTCGACCGGTCGACGATCTCACCCATGCTGTGCAGCACCGAGCGGTCCTGCAGGGCCAGCATCTGCCCGCCCACCAGCATCGGCTTGCTCGTGTAGCTGGCGAAGGCACGCGCCCGCAGGATGCTGTCCGGCTCGAGCTGGATGTCGTCGTCGAGCAGGATGTGGTGGGTCACGTCGCTGTTGGTGAACGACTCGAACATCGTGCGGGCGAACCCGCCGCTGCCGCCCAAGTTGGGCTGCTCGACGATCCGCAGCCGGTCGCCCAGGGCCTCGGCGACCGCCGGGTACAGCGGGGTGTCGGTGACGTGGTTGTTGCCCTGGTCGGCGACGGTGACCAGGTGCAGCAGGTCGCGCACCGTCTCGTCCTCGACCAGCGCGGTCAGCGCGGCCACGGCGTCGACGGGGCGGTTGTAGGTGCAGATGCCGATGCCGAGCTTGGGCTCCTGCTCCGGCGCCTGCGGCGCGTACCAGCCGGCGCTGCGCACGGTGGTGGCGTCCTCGGTGGTGACGTCGAACCAGTACCAGCCGCCGTCGATGAACGGCATCAGGTCCAGCTCGAACTCCAGCGTGCGCTCGCTGGCGCCGTCGTGCGTGGCGCCGGTGACGTGCATGGACTCGCCGTCGGCCTTGGACCGGTAGACGTCGATGCGGCAGGTGCCGGCGACGGTCACCTGCAGCACGATCGTCTTCAGCACCGTCCAGCGCCGCCAGTAGCTGGCCGGGAAGGCGTTGAAGTACGTGGCGAAGGACAGCTCCGAGCCGGCCGGCACCTCGGCGCTGAACCGGTCGCGGGCCTTCACGCGCTCGGCGGAGTTGACCTCGTCGAGGTAGAGGCTGCGGACCCTGAGCTGGTCGGCCGGCCGCGGCATGAGGATGCGCTGCACCAGCTCGACCGCCTTGCCGGGGGTGAGGTCCTCGGCGGCGGGCTCGCTGACGACCTCGAGGGAGACGGGGGCGTCGGCGGTGTCGGTGGGGTCTGTGGTGGTCGTCATGGCCTCGTCAGTCCTCCAGGCGGCCGTCGAGCGCGCCACCCTGGTCGAAGAAGGGTCGGATCCGGTTGTCGAACATGGTCAGCGCGGAGCCGATCGCCATGTGCATGTCGAGGTACTTGTAGGTGCCCAGCCGGCCACCGAAGAGCACCCGCTTCTCGGTCGCCTCCCGGGCGGCGAGCTCCCGGTAGGTCTCGAGCTTGGCCCGGTCCTCGGGGGTGTTGATGGGGTAGTACGGCTCGTCACCGGGCTCGGCGAAGCGCGAGTACTCGCGCACCACGACCGTCTTGTCGGTGGGGTAGTCGCGCTCGGGGTGGAAGTGCCGGAACTCGTGGATCCGGGTGTAGGGCACGTCCTCGTCGGCGTAGTTCATCACCGAGGTGCCCTGAAAGTCACCGATCGGCAGGACCTCGGTCTCGAAGTCCAGGGTCCGCCAGCCCAGCTCGCCGGCCGAGTAGTCGAAGTACTTGTCGATGGGGCCGGTGAAGATGGTCGGGACGTCGGTGGGCAGGGAGTCCCGGACGTCGAAGTAGTCGGTCGACAGCCGCACCTCGATGTTCGGGTGCGTGGCCATCGTCGTCAGCCAGGCGGTGTACCCGTTGACCGGCAGGCCCTCGTAGGTGTCGTTGAAGTACCGGTTGTCGAAGGTGTAGCGCACCGGGAGCCGGGCGATGACGGCCGCGGGCAGGTCGGTGGGGTCGGTCTGCCACTGCTTCTTCGTGTACGCCCGGATGAACGCCTCGTAGAGGGGGCGGCCGATCAGCGAGATCGCCTTCTCCTCGAGGTTGGCCGCCGACGCGGTGTCGATCTCCCCGGCCTGCTCGGCGACGAGGGCCCGGGCCTCGGCGGGGGAGAAGCTCTTGCCGAAGTACTGGCAGATCGTGGCCAGGTTGATCGGCAGCGAGTAGGTCTGGCCGTCGTAGATCGAGAAGACCTTGTGCTGGTACTTCGTGAACTCGGTGAACTGGTTGACGTACTCCCAGACCCGGGTGTTGGACGTGTGGAAGAGGTGGGCGCCGTAGCGGTGGATCTCGATGCCGGTCTCGGGCTCGGGCTCGGAGTACGCGTTGCCACCGAGGTGGTCGCGCCGGTCGATGACCAGGACCCGCTTGTCCAGCTGGCTGGCCACCCGCTCCGCGACCGTGAGGCCGAAGAAACCGGAGCCGACGACGACGAGGTCAGGGCGTGCGGAAGTCACGGACGGCGACGTTACCCGGCGCGACGTCCCGACCACGACCGCAGCCCGCGTGGCGTGCGGGTGTGGTGACCCGTTCCGTCACAACCACCCCAGGGGCCACGGACCGGCCCCGCAGGAGGCGCGCCGACCGGCCGCGCGGGTGGCGTCGGGCGGGTCGCGTCAGGGGGTGAGCGTGCGCAGCTGGAAGCTGCCGGGGCCGCGCCACGGCGAGTCCGCCGGCCACGCCCCCGCGGTCGCGGGGACGTGCAGCCAGACGAGCGCGCGGGTCGGGACGGCGGCCGGCACCACGTCGTGGTTGGCGAAGTTGGCCTGCAGCAGCAGCCGCATCACCGGGCCCGCGGCGGCACGCCGCTCGGCGATCAGCGGCTCCAGCCGTCCGGGGTCGGAGAAGCTGTCGACGATGTCGCACCGGCACCAGTAGGCCAGCGTGCCGATCTCACCCGGGCTGGAGACGACCTGTCCGGCCACCAGCGGGGCGATGGCCTCCCCGGTGCTGCGGTACTCCGCCGCGGTCGCCCAGTTGGTCATGACCGGGGCGACGTCCCAGGGCAGTGGGCGGGCCAGCGCCGTCCCGAGGTCGGCGACCACCAGCAGGACGCCGGCGACCAGCGGCGCGAGGGCGGGCAGCCGGCGGGCAGCGGGCGCCGGGGCGGCCGGCCGCCCACGGCCGGTGGTGCCGGCGGCGACCGCGGCCACCAGGGTCAGCGCGCCGACCGAGGGGGCGTAGTACCAGTGGTAGGGCGGCGGGCTCAGCAGCGTGTACGCCAGGAAGTGCAGGACGCCGGCGACCCCGAGCGCGGCCGGCACGCCGAGGCCGGCGAAGCGGGGCCGCTGCCAGGCCCGGCGCGCCGCCCACCAGCCCAGGGCGGCGACCCCGGCCAGCGCCGGCAGCGCCGTGAGCACCGCGGCGACCGGGTACTCCCGCAGGTAGAGGTAGGGGCCGTTGCCGAAGTGCCACTTGCCCCAGCCGGCGCTGGCCACCGTCTTGAGCACCAGCGTGTCGGGCACGAGGGCACCGAGCACCCACCAGCTGAACAGGTACCAGGGGGCGGCCGCGAGCACGGCGACCAGCAGCGACCGCCCGGCCCGGCGGCGCACCCCGGGCAGCGCGAGGAGCACCAGCGGGAAGAGCAGCAGGTCGACCCGGGTGAGCAGCAGTGCCGCGGTCAGCAGGCCGAGCAGCACCGGCCGTTCCTCGACGGCGGCGACGGCCAGCCACACCAGCAGGGTCACCGCCAGCGTCATCTCCATGCCGACGACCGAGAGCATCAGCGGGGACAGCACCAGCAGCGCCAGGCCCAGCGCGGTGGTCACGCCGGTCAGCTGCAGCCGCCGGGCCAGCCGGGACAGCCCCCCGCCCAGCGCCGCGGTGAGCAGCACCGAGGTCAGGCCCAGCCCCCACACCGGGTCGCGGACGACGAACGCCGCCGCGCCCAGCAGCAGCACGTTGAGCGGGGAGGTCGCGCTGTTCGCCGTCCGGTACGGGGTGAGGCCCCAGTGCAGGTGCTCGGCGAGGTTCCGGGCGTAGGACAGCGTGATGTAGGCGTCGTCGATGAGGCTGTAGCGCACCAGCAGGAACACCAGCGCGGCCAGCACCCCGCCGAGTGCGGCCCACCCGGCGTCGCGCCGCCGGTCGTCCGGGCCGGCGGCCGGGGGCGGGGCGGCGGGTGTCCGTGCGTGTGCGCCGGTCGCCGCAGCGGGGTCAGCCGACACGGTCGAGGTACAGCGTGGCGGGGCCGGTGGCGGGGGAGGTCGTCGGCCAGGAGGGGACGCCGGCGGGCACCTCGCCCTGGGTCCAGACCAGCCGGTACTGGGCGGGCCGGGGCTGCTGGTCGCGGTCGAGGTGGGCGAAGTTGACCGACAGCAGGAACCGGCCGACCGGGCCCGACCGGTCGATCCGCTGGTCGATGAGCTCCAGGGTGCGGCCGGGGTCGGAGAACGCGTCCACCATCGAGCAGTCGCAGCCGAAGGCCAGCGTGCCGATCTCCGGCGGGGCGATCACGGTGTCGGGCCCGACCAGCCGGCCCACCTCGGCGCCGATGTCGCGGTACTGCGCGGGCTCGGCCCAGTTGCCGAAGTACACCGGGTGCGTCCAGGGCAGCGACCGGCCGTCGAGGGTGAGGAAGGCCAGCGCCGCCACCACCAGCGCCGTCCCGAGCGCGACCGCACCCTGCCGCCGGCCGGCCGGCAGCTGCTGGCGGAGCAGCAGCGCCAGGCCGAGGACCCCGGTGACCCCGAGCGCGACCGTCGAGGGGGCGTAGTACCACTGGTAGGGCGGCACGCCCAGCAGCGCGTAGGCCAGGTGGTAGGCCACCCCGCCCAGGCCCAGCCCGGCCAGCGGCCACAGGTGCGCGGGCAGCCGGCGCCGGACGCCGGAGGCCAGCAGCGCGACGACGGTGACCAGACCGACCAGCGCCGGGACGAGCGCCACCCACAGCGGCAGGGCGCCGCGCGGGCCCCACAGCGTCCACAGCCCGTTGGCGAAGGTCTGGTCGCCGAAGGACCTCTGCAGCGTCTTGATCGCGAAGGTGCTCGGGATCGCGGAGCCGAAGTGGAACCAGCTGAAGACGTACCAGGGGCCGGCCGTCCCCGCGGCCACCGCGAGGGTGACCCAGGGGCGGCGGCGCAGCGCCGGGGTGCACAGCAGCACCACGGCGGCCACGACGGCCAGGTCCAGCCGGGTCAGCACCAGCAGCCCGGTGAGCAGCCCGGCGCCCACCCGGGCACCGCGCACCGCCTGGGCGAGCAGCCCGGTGAGCAGCGCCGCGACCGGCAGCACCTCCAGCCCCACCGAGGAGCTCACGAAGGGGTTGGCCAGGACGACGGCCAGCGCCGCCAGCGACCAGGCGGGGGAGACCCCGACCCGCCGGGCCGTCTGGGCCGCCCACACGGCCAGCGCGGCGCAGGCGGCGACGCTGAGCACGCCGAAGCCGGCGACCGGGCGCACCTCGCCGGTGACCAGCCGCACCAGTGCGGTGCCCAGCGCCAGCAGCAGCACGTTGAGCGGGGAGGTGGCGGCGTTGGACTCCTCGGTGGGGATGAGCCCCCAGTGCAGGTCGGTCGCGACGTTCCGGGCGTAGTCCAGCGTGATGTAGGCGTCGTCGATGAGCCCGCGGTGGGCGGCCAGCACCAGCAGCAGGCCGAGCAGTGCGCCGGGCAGGCCCCAGGCGAGGTCGGCGGGCAGTCGGCGCCGCGCCGGGCGGTCGGCGTCGGGGGTGCCCGGCCGAACGTCGGTGGGCAGGGCGGCCATGCGGGTCTCCCCTCCGGGGCGGTGGGCGGGCGGTGGACGCGGGCCGGACCCGCGGCCGCGGAACCGGGAGCCGGAGCGGCATCGCCGTGACCGGGCCTCTAGGGTCGGCGACGTGGCAGTCACGGTACCGACTCAGCCGCTCCGCGTCGTGGCGGTGACCTACTCGCCCGGCACCTCCCTCGACGGGTTCGTCGAGTCGCTGGCCGAGGCCACCGCCGCGCCCACCGAGGTGGTCCTGGCCGACAACGGCTCGACCGACGGCGCACCGGAGCGGGTCACCGCGGCGCACGCCCACGTCCGGCTGCTGCGCACCGGCGGGAACATCGGCTACGGCGCAGCCGTCAACGCCGGGCTCGCCGACGCGACCGAGGGGTGGGCCCTGGTGGCCAACCCCGACGTCCGGTTCACCCCCGGCTCGGTCGACGAGCTGCTGGCCGCCGCGGCACGGTGGCCACGCGCGGCGACGCTCGGCCCGGCGATCCTGACCCCCGAGGGCGAGCTGTACCCCTCCGCCCGCGACCTGCCCCGGCTGTCCACGGGCATCGGGCACGCCGTGCTCGGCTGGGCCTGGCCGGCCAACCCCTGGACGGCGCGGTACCGCCGCGAGCGCGAGGCCCCCCGCGAGCGCCCGGCCGGGTGGCTGTCGGGCTCCTGCTTCCTGGTCGACCTGGCCGCCTTCCACGCCGTCGGCGGCTTCGACCCCGGCTACTTCATGTACTTCGAGGACGTCGACCTCGCCGCCCGGCTGGGCCGCCGCGGGCACCTCGCCGTCTACGTCCCCTCGGCGGTCGTGGTGCACGAGGGCGGGCACGCCACCCGCCGCGAGCCGCACCGCATGCAGCGGGCCCACCACACCAGCGCGCTGCGCTACCTGTCCGCGCAGCACCCCGGGCCGGTGAACGCACCCCTGCGGGGGGTGCTGCGTGTCGGTCTGGGGCTGCGCATGGTGATCTCGTACGTCAGCGGCCGGGTGGCCGCCGGTGCCCGCTCCCAGCGCGGCGCCGACGAGCTGGACTGAAGGAGGCACGGCTGTGCGGCACGCGGTGATCATGGCGGGCGGTTCGGGTACTCGGCTGTGGCCGCTGTCCCGGCAGGCACGTCCCAAGCAGCTCCTGGACGTCGTCGCCGACGAGGCGGGTGCGCACAGCCTGCTCGCCGAGGCGTTCACCCGGCTGGAGGCGGTCCTGCCGGCCGAGCAGATCTGGGTCTGCACCGCGGCGCGCTACGCCGACGCCGTCCGGGCCGCGCTGCCCCGGCTGCGCCCGGACCGGCTGGTGCTCGAGCCGGTGGCGCGGGACACCGCCAACGCGGTGGGGCTGGCCGCCGCGCTGGTGGCCGACGTCGACCCCGACGCGGAGCTCGCGGTGGTCAGCGCTGACCACGTCATCCGCCCGGTGGCCGAGTTCGCCGCCGCGCTCAACACCGCCTACGACGTCCTCGCCGTCCGCCCGCGGGCGCTGGTCACCCTCGGGGTGACCCCGACCTCGCCGGCGACCGGTTTCGGCTACGTGCAGAAGGGCGCCCCCACCGAGGTGCCGGGGGCCGCCGAGGCGGCCTCGTTCCGGGAGAAGCCGGACCGCGCCACCGCCGAGGCCTACCTGGCCAGCGGCGAGTACGTGTGGAACTCCGGCATGTTCGTGTGGCGGGCGCAGACGGTGCTCGACGCCCTCGCCGAGCACCTGCCGGCGTCCGCGGCCGGGCTGGACCGGATCGTCGCCGCCCCCGCCGGCCCCGAGCGGGACGCCGTGCTGGCCGAGGTCTTCCCGACGCTGCCGAAGATCAGCGTCGACTACGCCGTGCTCGAGCCGGCCGCCGCCGAGGCCGGCCGGGTCGTGGTCGTCGACCTCGACGTCGACTGGCTCGACGTCGGCTCCTGGCCGGCGCTGGCGCACACGCTGGTCACCGACGAGGCCGGCAACGCCACCCGCGGCCTGACCGTGCTGCTGGACAGCGCCGGCAACGTGGTGCTCTCCGACGACCCCGAGCACGTCATCGCCCTGGTCGGTGTCCGCGACAGCGTCGTGGTGCACACCGCGGACGTGACGATGGTCTGCCCGGTCGCCGACGCCGAGCGGGTCAAGGCGCTGCTCGCCGAGGTCGAGGCGCAGTTCGGGCCGCGGTTCGCCTGACAGCGCCCCCGGCTCCCGGCGCGACCCTGGAGCCGGGCCGCTTGGGCGGGTTACCTTGGCCGGCATGAAGGACCTCGCTGTCGCCGCTGTCGTCACCGGTGGGGCCTCCGGGCTCGGCGCCGCCACCACCCGCGCGCTCACCGCCGCCGGGGTGGCGGTCACGGTGCTGGACCTGCAGGAGGAGCTGGGCACCGCGCTGGCCGCCGAGCTCGGGGGCGACACGACGTTCGTGCGCACCGACGTCACCGACGAGGCGTCGGTGCAGGCGGCGGTCGACGAGGCGTCCGGCAAGGGCCGGCCGCTGCGGATCGCGGTGAACTGCGCCGGCATCGCCTGGGTGGGGCGCACGCTCACCCGCGACGGGGCGCCGCACGAGCTGCCCGACTTCACCCGCACCGTGATGGTCAACCTGGTCGGCACCTTCAACGTGCTGCGGCTGGCCGCCGCGGCGATGGCCCGCACCGAGCCCTCCGCCGACGGCTCGCGCGGCATCGTCCTCAACACCGCCTCGGTGGCCGCCTACGAGGGCCAGATCGGCCAGGTCGCCTACGCCGCCAGCAAGGGCGGCGTCGTGGGCCTCACCCTGCCCGCCGCGCGGGACCTGTCCTCGGTCGGCGTCCGGGTCTGCACCATCGCCCCCGGCCTGGTCGACACCCCGATGGTCGCCGGGCTGCCGGAGGCCGCGCAGCAGAGCCTGGCCGCCGGCATCCCGTTCCCGAAGCGGCTGGCCCGCCCTGAGGACTACGCCGAGCTCGCGCTGGACGTCATCCGGCACGACTACCTCAACGGCGAGGTGATCCGGATGGACGGCGCCCTCCGGATGGCGCCCAAGTGAGCTCCGCGACCCAGCTCGGTCACGACGCCGTCTTCACCCCGGACTGGCCGATCGACGTGCGGCGGATCCTGTCCCGGGACCGGCGCGGCACGAGCGACCCGACGCTGCGGATGGCCGAGGACGGCGTCTGGCGGACGACGAGCACCCCCGACGGCCCGGCCACGGTGCGGCTGTCCGGCGGCGCCACCGCGGTGCGGGTGCAGGCCTGGGGGCCGGGCGCGGACTGGGCCGGGGCGACCGCGGCCCGCTGGCTCGGCGCCGAGGACTGCGTCGACGGCTTCGACGCCGCGGCCCACCCGCTGGTCGAGCGGCTGCACCGCAGCAGCCCGTGGCTGCGGCTGGGCAGCACCGGGCGGGTGTGGGACGCAGCTCTGCCCGCCGTCCTGGAGCAGAAGGTCACCGGCATCGAGGCGCACCGCACCTGGCGGGAGCTGCTCCGGCTGGCCGGCGAGCCGGCACCCGGCCCCGCGCCGGAGGGGATGCGGGTGCTGCCCTCCCCGGAGCGGGTGCTGGCCGTCACCGACTGGCAGTGGCACGCCTGCGGCCTGGACGGCGCCCGGCGACGCGCGCTGCGGGCGGTCGCCTCGGCGGCCTCCCGGCTGGAGGTCACGGAGATGCGCGACCACGAGGAGGACTGCGCGCTGCTGCGCCGCCGGCTGCAGTCGGTGCCCGGCATCGGGGTGTGGACCGCCGCCGAGGTCGTGCAGCGCGCGCTCGGCTGCCCGGACGAGGTCAGCGTCGGCGACTACCACCTGAAGAACCTGGTCGGCTGGTCGCTGGCCGGCCGCAAGACCGACGACGCCGGCATGCTGGAGCTGCTCGAGCCCTGGCGCGGTCACCGCCAGCGCGTCGTCCGGCTGCTCGGCATCGGCGGCAGCATGCCCCCCAAGCGCGGCCCGCGGATGGCCCCGACGAACTACCGGGGCTTCTGACCCACGACGCGAGGACCGCTGGTCAGCGACCAGCTGGCCAGCAGGTCCAGCGCCTCGCGGGAGGCCGTGCCGGCCGGTGCGGAGTAGACGAACAGCGCCTGGTCGGGGTCGCCGGGCAACGTGAGCGTCTCGTAGTCGACGGTCAGCTCGCCGACCACGGGGTGCCGCAGCCGCTTCTGGCCGTGCGTGCGCTGGTGCACCCGGTGCTCGGCCCACCAGCGCCGGAAGTCCGGGCTGGCCGCCGACAGCTCGTCGACCAGCTCCGCCGCCGCGCGGTCGCCGGGGTCGGTGCCGACGTCCAGCCGCAGGTTCTCCACCACCGCCCGCGCCTGCACGTCCCAGTCCACGAACAGCGCCCGGGCGGCCTCGGTGCAGAACACCCACCGGGCGTAGTTCCGCTCCCGCGCCGGCAGCCGGTCGAGGTCGGGGAGCAGCGCGTGCGCCATCCGGTTGGCGGCCAGCACGTCGGTGCGCCGGCCCAGCAGCAGCGCCGGCTGCCCGTCCATTGCCTCCATCAGCTGGCGCAGCCCCGGCCGTGCCCGCTGCGGGGTGGCGGCCCGAGGCGCGCCGCGTCCTGCAGGTGCGCCGACCAGGTGGCCCAGGTGCGCGCGGCCGGCCGGGCCGAGGTCCAGCGCGCGGGCGACGGCGTCGAGCACGCCGTCCGAGGGGGTGATCCGCCGGCCCTGCTCCAGCCGGGTGTACCAGTCGGTCGACACCCCGGCGAGCAGCGCGACCTCCTCGCGGCGCAGCCCGGGGACCCGCCGCACGCGCCCGTCGGCCGGCAGTCCGGCGCGCGCGGGGTCGACCGCGCCCCGCGCCCGGCGGAGGAAGTCGGCGAGCTCCTGGTTGGCGGCGGTCACCCCCTCATCGTGGCAGGAGGACGCCCCCGCAACCTGGGTCGCTGAGTCCCAGGCGGGCGCGGACCAGGGTGCGCAGGGCCAGCTGTGCGGCCCCGGCGACCCCGGCGCGGCCGGAGGGTGGTGGGCATCCGGTCCACCACTCGCGAGGAGCTCCCCATGTCCACCTGGTTCGTCACCGGCACGTCCCGCGGCCTCGGCCTCTCCCTCGTCCGCCAGCTGCTCGAGCGCGGCGAGGACGTCACCGCCACCACCCGCTCGACCGAGCGCCTCACCGCCGCCCTGGGCGACGTCGACACCTCCCGGCTGCTCGCCATCGCCGTCGACCTGACCGACGAGCAGGCCGTGGACGACGCCGTCCGGGCCACCACCGAGCGGTTCGGGGGTCTGGACGTCGTGGTCAACAACGCCGGCTACGGGTTCCTGGCCGCCGTCGAGGAGGTCACCGACGCCGAGGCGCGGGAGATGTTCGACGTCCAGGTGTTCGGGGTGTGGAACGTGCTGCGGGCGGTCCTGCCGCTGTTCCGCGCGACCCGCAGCGGGCACGTCGTCAACGTCTCCTCGATCCTGGGCCTGACCACGTTCCCCGGCTGGGGCCTGTACTGCGCCGGCAAGTACGCCCTCGAGGGCCTCACCGGGTCCCTCGCCGCCGAGGTCGCCGACCACGGCATCCGGGTCAACCTGGTGGAGCCGGGCTACCTGCGCACGGACTTCCTCACGTCCCGTTCGCTGGGCCTGCCGTCTGCGACGCGCAGCGGCTACGAGGCGGTCCGCGAGATGACCACGGCGCACCAGGCGATGCCCGGCACCCAGCTGGGCGACCCGGTGCGGGCGGCTGCGGCGATCATCGCCGTCGTGGAGTCCGGCGACGCCCCGCTGCACCAGCTGCTGGGCTCGGACTCCCACGGGCTGGCCCAGGCGGCCGTCCAGGCGCTGATCGCCGAGTTCGCGGCCGGCCGGGAGCTGGCGCTCACGACCGACGTCGTCCCGGCCTGACCGCGTCGGACGGCGGCCGCGCGGCCGCCGTCCGGTGCCTCAGGGCTCGCGGAGCAGCACCACGTGGCCGTGGCCCGGGTTGAGGTCCACGGGCCAGGCGGGTGCCCCGGGCGGGGGCACCTGCGGGTCGGGGAGGTAGACGAGGCGTCCGACGAGGGGGACGGGCGCCCGGTCGGCGTCCCGGTGCCGGTGGTCGACGTCGAGCAGCCCCTGCAGCCACGGTGGGCTCGACGCGCGGAACGCCGCGAGGTCGGGTCCCAGCAGCGCCGGGTCGGCGAACCCGTCGACGAGGCAGTCGCAGCTGTGCGCGAGGTGGCCCAGCTCGCCGAACGCGGCGACCCGGTGCACCCGGCCGTCCGGGGTGGTCAGCAGCCGGCGCAGGTCCGCGCCCATGGCCTCGTAGGCGGCGCTGGACATCCAGTTGCTCTGCACCGGGGCCACCCGCCAGGGCACGGCGGCGCGGTCCCCGGGCGCGAGGCTGCCCTGCGCCGGGTGGGCGAGGTCCACGTAGCCGGCGGGCAGCAGGAGCGCGGTGCACGCCAGGGCGACGACCGGCCGGGTCCAGGACCACCCGGTGGCGGTGAGCGCGCCGAGCAGGGCGACGACGGTGAGCGTCCCGGTGGCGATGACGAAGCCGAAGTACCAGTGGTAGGGCGGGACGCCGATGAACGCCAGCGTCGCCCAGTGCGCCGGGCCGGCGAGGCCGAGGGCGGTCCACGGCAGCAGCCGGAGCTCCCGGGCCCGGACGGCGAGCGCGACGAGGCCCAGCGTCGCGACCGCGCCCGCGGCCATCGGCCCCCACGCGGCGAGGACGACGAGACGGCTGTCGAACTGCGCCCACCACCCCCAGCCGTTGCCGACGTCGTAGCTGCTCCACGCCTCCTGCCCGGACTTGATGGCCAGCGTGTCCGGCAGCACCGAGCCCAGGTGCGTCCAGCTCCACCACGACCAGGGCAGCACCACCGCGAGCGCGACGCCGACCGCCACGTGCAGCCGGCGCAGCACCGCGGGGGAGAGCAGCGTGAGGACCACCAGCGCGACCGCGGTGTCCATCCGGGTCAGCAGGAGCAGCCCCGCGGCCAGCCCGTAGAGCGCCGGACGGCGGGCCGCCGCCGCGGCCACGAGGCAGGTGGAGAGCACGACGAGGAACTGGGTCTCCAGCCCCGTCGTGGACAGGACCAGGGGGTTCGCCACGACCAGGACCGCGCCGACCGGGCCCACCCACGACGGGAGACCGGTGTGCCGGGCCGCGGACCGCAGCGCGAGGGCGGCGCTCACGACCATCGTGACGTGCAGCAGCCCCAGCGCGGCGCCGGTGTCCCGGACGACCACCGTGGTCGCGGCCAGGAGCAGCACCCACGCGGGGGAGGTGGCCGCGTTGGACGGGACGTCGGACAGCAGGCCCCACGTGCCGTGCAGCGCCACGTTCTGGGCGTAGGAGAGCGTGATGTAGGCGTCGTCGACGAGCGCCGGGCGGGCCAGCAGCCAGGTCGCGGTCCCGGCGAGCGCGACCACGGCGACCAGGACGGCGTCGGCCCGGGACATCCGCGGGCGGGGCAGGAGCGGCCGGGCCGGCGCTGCCGCGAGTGTGGCCATCAGGCCGGGCCCGTCCCGGTCCGTCGTCCGGCGGTGGGCGGTGTCGTCCGCCGGGGTCGTCGTCTGGTCACGCCCGGGACCTCCTGCGGTGCCGCGCCGGCGCGGCCCCGGCGGTCACCGGTGGAGCGGGCGGTCCGGTGACCGTCAGGAGGAGGACACCGTCCCCGTCCGGATCCGTCAAGGGGTCGGCGTCCCGCGGGCGCGTCCGGGCGCCCGCGGGAGGGGTCAGCCGGCGAGCAGGCCGAGCAGGTAGTCGCCGTAGCCGCTCTTGGCCAGCGGCTCCGCGGCGGCGCGCAGGCCGTCGTCGTCCAGCCAGCCGTTGCGCCAGGCGACCTCCTCGATGCAGCCGATCTTCAGGCCCTGCCGCTCCTCGACCACGGAGACGAACTCGGTGGCCTGCCGCAGCGAGGTGAACGTGCCGGTGTCCAGCCAGGCGGTGCCCCGGTCCAGGACGGTGACGGTCAACCGGTCCTGGCGCAGGTAGTGCTCGTTGACCGCGGTGATCTCCAGCTCGCCCCGCGCGCTGGGGGTGATGCCGCGGGCGACGTCGACCACGTCGGGGCCGAAGAAGTAGAGACCCGGCACGGCGTAGGAGCTCTTGGGCACCTCGGGCTTCTCCTCGATGGAGAGCACCCGGCCGGTGTCGTCGAACTCCACGACGCCGTAGGCCCGCGGGTTGGCCACGTGGTAGGCGAACACGTGCCCGCCGTCGGGCTCGGGCAGCCGGGACAGCGCGGTGCCCAGGCCCGCGCCGTAGAAGATGTTGTCGCCCAGCACCAGGGCGGCGGCCTGCCCGCCGAGGAAGTCCGCGCCGATGAGGAACGCCTGCGCCAGGCCCTCGGGCCGGGGCTGCACCGCGTACTCGATCCGCATCCCCAGCCGGCTGCCGTCGCCCAGCAGGCGGGCGAAGGCGTCGCGGTCCTCGGGGGTCGTGATGACCAGCACCTCGCGGATCCCCGCCATCATCAGCGTGGACAGCGGGTAGTAGATCATCGGCTTGTCGTAGACGGGCATGAGCTGCTTGCTGACGCCGAGGGTGATCGGCCACAGACGACTGCCGGTCCCACCGGCCAGGATGATCCCGCGCATGGGGTGAACCTAGAGCCAGCAGCCCCCGGCATGCAGTGGTGCTCACCCCGGCGGATGACGGGCGTCCGCGACGTCCCCTGACGGTGCGGCTTCCTCGCTACGGTTCCCTCATGCGCGTCCTCGTCACCGGCGGTGCCGGCTTCATCGGATCCCACTACGTCCGGACCATGCTGTCCGGTGGCTACCCGGGCTTCGAGGACGCCGAGGTGACGGTCTTCGACAAGCTCACCTACGCCGGCAACCTGGCCAACCTCGCCCCGATCGCGGAGAACCCGCGGTACCGGTTCGTCCACGGCGACATCTGCTCACCCGCCGACCTCGACGCCGCGCTGCCCGGGCACGACGTGGTGGTCAACTTCGCCGCCGAGTCCCACGTCGACCGCTCCATCGGTGGTGCCGCCGCCGACTTCGTGCTGACCAACGTCCTCGGGGCCCAGCAGGTGTTCGAGGCCTGCCTGCGCCACCGCGTCCGCCGGGTCGTGCACGTCTCCACCGACGAGGTCTACGGCTCCATCGACACCGGCTCCTGGACCGAGGACCACGTCCTGGAGCCCAACTCCCCGTACTCCGCGGCCAAGGCCGGCAGCGACCTGCTCGCCCGCGCCTACGCGAAGACCTACGGGCTGGACATCTCCATCACCCGGTGCAGCAACAACTACGGGCCGTACCACTTCCCCGAGAAGGTCATCCCGCTGTTCGTCACCAACCTGCTCGACGGGCACACGGTGCCCCTCTACGGCGAGGGCGCCAACGTGCGCGACTGGCTGTTCGTCGACGACCACTGCCGCGGCATCCAGCTGGTGCTGGAGCAGGGTGCGGCGGGGGAGTTCTACAACATCGGCGGCGGGCGCGAGCTGTCCAACCGCGAGCTCACCGAGAAGCTGCTGGAGGCCACCGGCCGCGACTGGTCCTCCGTCGAGCACATCGTCGACCCCCGCGGCGGTGGCCACGACCTGCGCTACTCCGTCGACTACTCCAAGACCGCCGCGCTCGGCTACGCCCCGCGGATGGCCTTCGAGGACGGCCTGGCGCTGACCGTGCAGTGGTACCGGGACAACCGCGCCTGGTGGGAGCCGCTCAAGGCCGCCGCCGCCACCGCCCGGGCATGAGCGCCCCGACCGCCTGGCTCGTCACCGGCGCCACCGGCCAGCTCGGCACCGACCTGCAGGCGCTGCTCGCCGGTGCCGACGTCACCGCCCTGGGCCGCCGTGAGCTCGACCTGACCGACGAGGCGCAGGTGCGCGGGGTCGTCGGCGCCTGGCGGGACGACGCGCTGGCCCGTGGCGCCCACCCGGTGGTGCTCAACGCCGCCGCGTACACCGCGGTCGACGCCGCCGAGACCGACGAGGCCACGGCCGAGCTGGTCAACGGCCGCGCCCCCGGCTGGCTGGCGCAGGAGCTGGCCGGCCGCGGCCGGCTGGTGCACGTCTCCACCGACTACGTCTTCGCCGGCGACGCGACCCGTCCCTACCGGACCGACGACGAGCCGGCCCCGCGGACGGCGTACGGGCGCACCAAGCTCACCGGCGAGCAGGCCGTCGCCGCCGTCGGCGGCGACGCCGTGGTCGTGCGGACCGCCTGGGTCTACGCCGCGCACGGGAGGAACTTCGTCCGCACCATGCTGCGGCTGGAGCGCGAGCACGACACGGTGTCGGTCGTCGACGACCAGACCGGCAGCCCCACCTGGTCGCACGACCTCGCCCGCGGGCTCGTCGAGGTCGCCCTGTCCCCGACCCGTGGCGTCCTGCACGCCACGAACGACGGCGCCACCACCTGGCACGGGCTGGCCCAGGCGGTGTTCGCCGGTGTCGGCGCCGACCGGGACCGGGTCCTGCCCGTCCCGACGTCGGCCTACCCGACCCCGGCCCCCCGGCCGGCGTACTCCGTGCTGGACGGCTCGGGGTGGACCGCCGCCGGGCTCACCCCGCTGGGGGCCTGGGAGCCGGCGTTGGCGACCTGCCTGTCCCAGCTCGGCGTCCTGGCCACCTGACGCCCTCGCCGGGCCCCGTCCGGGCCCGGGCCCCGTCCGGGCCCGGGCCCCGTCCGGGCCCGGGCCGGGGCCGGTCAGGCCTGGGTGCGCTGTTCGGCGTAGCGGGCGGCGCACTGCTCCATCGTGGGCAGCAGTCCCTGCTCGCGCGCCTGCTCGAGGGTGGGGGCGGCGAGGTCCTTGGCCGACAGCTCGAACTCCACGTCGCCCGGCCAGGGCAGGTCCAGCGCCGGGTCCAGCGGGTGGACGCCGAACTCCCGGCCGGGGGAGTACCCGGTGGAGACCAGGTAGGTCACCGAGCTGGAGTCGGCGAGGGAGACGAACGCGTGCCCCAGACCCTCGGACAGGTAGACCGCCCGCGGCTGCTCGCTGTCGAGCACCACCGCGTCGTGCACACCGAACGTCGGGGAGCCGACCCGGACGTCGACGACGACGTCGAGGACCTTCCCGGCCGGGCAGTAGACGTACTTGGCCTGCCCCGGCGGCACCAGCGCGAAGTGCACACCGCGCAGCACGCCGCGGGCGGAGACGCTGTGGTTGGCCTGCGCCAGGGGCAGCGCGTGCCCGGTGGCCTCGGCGAGCACGTCGGCGCGGTACCACTCGGTGAACCGGCCCCGGGCGTCGCCGTGCGGCACCAGGTCCAGGACGTAGCTGTCGGGCACGGCGAGCTCACGGATCTCCACGCACCGACGCTATCGACCGCGACCGCACCCGGACAGCCGGACCCACCCCTCAGGGAGGAGGGGCGCCGAGCCGCAGCCGGCCGGCCAGCGAGCTGCCACCGAGGGTGCCGGCGGGCTGCCAGCGGGTGGCCCACCCCTCGGCCTGCAGCTGCACCAGCGCCGCGCCGACGACCGCACCGAGGGAAAGCGCCGCGGCCGGGGTCACCGGCTCGGCCAGGTGCACGTCGACCACGTCGCCGTCGCCGCCGTCCTCGCCCGGGCCGTAGCGCAGGACGACGTCGAACTCCGGCAGCGCGGCGACCGCCACCCGGAACGCCTCGGCGACCGCGCCCGCGGCGCCCGCCCGCCGGGTCAGCGCGGGTGCGGGGCTGCGGCTGCCCACCAGGTCGCGGGTGCCGGTGGCGAACAGGTCGCCGGGGCCGAGCCGGACCAGCGGGCGGGTGCCGGTGTCCGGGGTCGGCGCGGCCATCGCCAGGCCGCGCACGACGGCGGCCGGGACGCCGTCGAGCTTGCCCTTCACCAGGTCGGCCGCGGCGGCCAGCTCGTCGACCACGGCCACCTGGGTGGTCTCCAGCACGTTGCCGTGGGAGTCGACGCGGCCCCGGTGGTCGACCAGCGCCGGGAGCCCCGCCGCACCGATGGCCACGTCGGCGACGCCGTCCCGCCAGGGGCGACCGAAGGTGTCGCTGACGACGACGGCGACGGTCACGCCGAGCAGCTCGCCCAGCCGTGCGCGCAGCCGGCGGGCGGAGGCGTCGGCGTCGGCGGGCAGCAGCACGAGCGTGTCGGAGGCGACGTTGGAGGCGTCGATGCCGGCGGCGGCGACCACCCAGCCGTGCCGGGTCTCCACGATCCGCAGCGGGCCGCGGCGGGCCACCACCCGCACGGTCTCGTCGGTGATCGCCTGCTGGCGGACGGTCTCGCGGTC
Source organism: Modestobacter sp. L9-4 (assembly GCF_019112525.1). Lineage (NCBI taxonomy): Bacteria > Bacillati > Actinomycetota > Actinomycetes > Geodermatophilales > Geodermatophilaceae > Modestobacter > Modestobacter sp. L9-4. The sequence goes on along the minus strand of NZ_CP077800.1, from coordinate 1,392,886 downwards.
CGTGCCCGGCCCGACGTGCACCAGGTTGCCCTCGACCTTGGCCACGACCTTCGAGGTCACCACCAGGACGTCGCCGTCGGCCAGCCACGGCGCGGCCGCGGCGAGCGCGGCGGCGAGGTCGTCGCCGGGGGCGAACTCCGGCAGCCCCGGCACCGGGTGCACCGAGATGCCGGCCGGTGCCGTCATCAGCGTGCGGACCCGGCGAGCGCGGCGTCCAGGGCGGCCTGGGCCAGCGCCCGGGTGGCGTCGGGGTCGCTCATCAGCAGCGGCACCGACCGGACGTCGACACCAGGGACGTCGGCGGTGTCACCGGTGTGCACCAGCCACGCGTCCAGCACGCCGCCGGCCGAGCGGGCGCCGTAGTGCCGGCCCACGCCCTCGGCGCTGACCTCGACCCCGACGACCGGCAGGCACCGGTCGGCCATGCCGCGCAGCGGCGCGTCGGACACGATGGGGGACACGCCCACGACCCGCCCGGCGGCAGCCCGCACCGCGTCGCGGATGCCCGGCACCCCCAGGACGGTGCCGATCGACACCACGGGGTTGGACGGGGCGAACAGGACGGCGTCGGCGGTGGTGAGCGCCTCGACCACGCCGGGGCCGGGCCGGGCGTCGTCCACCCCGACCTGGACGAAGCGCTGCGCGTCGAGCGCGGCGCGGTGCCGCACCCACCACTCCTGGAAGTGGACCGTGCGCTCGCCGCCCGCAGGGTCGGCCACCACGACGTGGGTCTCCACCCGCTGGTCGCTCATCGGCAGCAGCCGGACGCCGGGCTGCCAGCGCTGCGCCAGGGTCGCGGTGACCTCCGACAGCGGGTGGCCGGACCTCAGCATCCGGGTGCGCACGAGGTGCGTGGCCAGGTCACGGTCACCGAGGCCGAACCAGGTGGGCTCGGCACCGTAGGCGGCCAGCTGCTCCTTGACCGTCCAGGTCTCCCCGCGCTGGCCCCAGCCGCGCTCCTCGTCGATCCCGTCACCGAGCGTGTACATCACGGTGTCCAGGTCCGGGCAGATCCGCAGCCCGTGCATCGTCACGTCGTCGCCGGTGTTCACCACGGCGGTGACGTCGGCGTCGGGGGCGGCGTCGAGCAGGCCACGGAGGAAGCGGGCGCCACCGACGCCACCTGCCAGTACGACGATGTGCACACCGCCATGGTGCCTGATCGTCAGAAGTGCACCGGGCACCCGGCCAGTGCACAGGTGAACTGCACGAACCGGGCAGCTGGGCATGGCAGATGGTGGCCAGCGGGACGGCGTGTCGCGGTGGCTGGTGACCACTGACGGACGCCGGGGGACGGGTGTGACCTGTGAGTCCCGGCGATACACCGGTCCGACTTGACCTCGACTCAACGACACGCGTGTAATTCCGATGTTGTCATCAGGCGCTGGCCGCTCGGGATCCGCCCGGGGACGCACGCCGTGACGGAGCGAGAGGGGACGCAACGTGATGGCCGAGGTCTCTTGGTTGAGCGAGCACCAGTCCACGACGACGCCCGCGCCGGCTGCGGACGCACTGCGCACGGCCGGCGTGCTCGACGTCGGCCAGGACGCCGACGAGCAGGGCTGGCAGGAGCGCGCGCTGTGCGCCGAGACCGACCCGGAGGCGTTCTTCCCGGAGAAGGGCGGCTCCACCCGCGAGGCCAAGAAGATCTGCACCGGCTGCGAGGTCCGGGCCGAGTGCCTGGAGTACGCGCTCGGCAACGACGAGCGCTTCGGCATCTGGGGCGGCCTGTCCGAGCGTGAGCGCCGCCGGCTGCGCCGCCGCGCCTGAGGAAGGACCCTCCTGCCCCCCACCCGCTCACAGGCTCGCGGGCGGGCCCCTGCAGGAGGGCCGCTGGACCGTCACCGCTGACGGTCGATCGACCCGGTCCCCCTCGGGTGTGGTCGACTGGGCGGTGTGCTGACCCGCGAAGCCGTCGGGCGTGCCCGGGTGGTCGCCGAGATCCGCGCCGCCGCGCCGCTCATGGCCGACCTCGCCGCCCCGGTGCCCGCGCGTGGGCCGTGGCTGACCGCCGCCCTGAACGTCCTGCCGACCGGGCCGCTGGCCAGGGTCCGCCCCTGCGCGGTGGTCGTCGCCCGCCACGCCGGTGACCGGCCCGACGCCGCCGCCCTGCTGGCCCTGCGCCGCCGCGGTGCGACCACCGCCGTCACCCTGCTCGGCGCCGAGCCGGGACCGCTGCCCGAGGGCCGGCCGCCCGCGCGGCTCCTGGCCCGCGACCCCGAGGCCGCCACCGCCCTGGCCGACGGTCTGGTCGACCTGCTGGACGGGCTCCGCGGCCCCTGGACGCTGCGGCTGTCCGGCCTGCCGCTGGGGGACCCCACGCTGGCCGCGCTGGGGGCGGTGATGCTGGACTCCCAGTTCGCCACCAGCCGCAGCCGCCGCCTCGTCGACGAGCTGGACACCGTGGCCGACGTCCGCCGCACCACCGACCCGGCCGAGCTGGAGCGGGCGCTGCCGGCCGTGCTGGCCGGGGTGCCCGACCACCAGCGTCTGTTCGTCCGCACCGCGGCCCGGCTGCACGCCGCGATCGGCCAGCTCGAGCTGGCCGTCGTCGCCGGCCCGTCCCCGGACCGGCCGGCCGCCGTCCTGCTCACGCTGCTGGACCGCGGCCCCGCCGGTGTGGACCGCTGGCCGTGGTGGGGGAGCAGCGACGTCGGCGGGCTCCGCCGGGAGCTCGCCTCCCCGTCGGTGACGCTGACCGCCTCGGCCGGGCTGGTGCGGCTGGGCCGGCGCTCGGGCGTCAGCCGGGGAACTGCAGCCGGTTGACCCCGGGCTCGGGCATCGACGGCGCGCTGTCGAGCCCGATCCGCACCACCCCGGCCGCCGCGACCGCGTCCCCGTCGCGCGGGCCGTCGGGCGCCATGGCGGCGGTGAGCTGGTAGGCCCGCCCGGTGTAGACCGGCGGGCTGCCGTTGGGCCGGGTGTAGGTGGCGAACAGCCCGACCAGCTCCACCCGGTCGCCGTCGCGGGACACCTGCAGGCCGGGGTCGGTGAGGTCGGCGTACTCGGTGAGCGTCGGGACGCAGTTGGCCTGCGTGGGGTCGGCCGGCGGCTCGGGGGTGAGGCAGTTGAAGGTCGGCAGCCGCACGTGCGCCAGCGCGCGCCGGCCGTCGGTGGAGACGCTGACGCCGGGGTAGGTGACGGTCAGCCCGACCGCCCGCTGCTCGAGCACCACGCCCTGGAAGGTCGCCGTGGCCGCGATCCCGGAGCTCCCCAGCGGCACCGACGTGAGCGCGAGCGACCCGGCGGTGGTCGCGCTGCTGTCCGCCGGTGCCTGCGTGGTGGGCGCGGCCGGGTCCAGTCCCGGGGTCGCCGGCCCGGACGGTGCGACGAGCGTGGACTCGGCTCCTGACGTGGCCGGCGCTCCTGACGAGGCCTGGGTCCCCGACGTGGCCGCCGCCCCGGGCGTGGGCTGGGCGGCAGGCGTGGTCGCCACCGCGGCGTCCGCGGCCGGGGAGGTGCCGGCGGAGCCACCGACGAAGGCGACCACCACCGCGGCGACCAGCAGCACGACCGCGGCGGTGAGGCCCGCCGTGCCGCCCGGACCCGGCGTGGTGCCCGGCCCGGCTGCGCCGTCGTGCCCCGTGGGCCCGGCGGCGTCCCCGGCAGCGGTCGACCCGGTGCGGGGCGCCTCGGCGACGGCCGGCCCGTCGACGGCCGCCCCGTCGGCCGGCGCCGGTCCGGCCGGCGGCAGCGTGGTGGGCCCGGCGTCCCAGCCGGGTGGCTGGTCGAGGAAGCCCGGCAGGTCGTCGACCGGGAAGCCGGTCACCGCGGCCGGGGCCTCGGGGCGCGGCTCGACCGCCGGGGGAGGTGCCGCGGCACGGCGGGCACGCACGGCGCGGCGCGCGCGCAGCACGCCGCCGAGGAGGACGCCCAGCAGCAGCGCCAGGGCCAGGCCCACCAGGACGCCGACGGTGATCCAGGTGCCCGGTTGTGCGTCCGCTGCAGTGCCCATGTCGCCGCCCAGCATGGCAGCGCACCGCCGGTCGCCTCCACGGACCGCCGCCACCGGACCGGTCGCGGTGGCCCGGTCACCTACAGTCCTGTCCGCACCCGGCTCACCTGGAGGACTCTTCGTGGCTGCAACGGACCCGGCCCGGACGGACCGCCGCGGGCTCATCGACCAGCTGGTCCGGTTCGCCGCCGTCGGCGGGTTCAGCGCGGTGGTCGACTACTGCGTCTACACGCTGATGCTGCACCTGGGCCTGCCCACCTGGGGTGCCCGCGCGATCAGCTTCGTCGTCGGCACCACCACCGCCTACGCGCTCAACCGGCGGTGGGCCTTCCAGGTCGAGGGCGGCCGGCGGCGGGCCGCGGGCTTCGCGATGCTCTACAGCGTGACGTTCTTCGTCATCCTCGGCGTCAACGCCCTGGCCCTGGCGGTGCTGCCGGAGTCCAGCTGGGAGGTCACCCTCGCCTGGGCGATCTCCCAGGGCTTCGGTACGGCGTGCAACTTCGTCATGCTGCGCTGGGTCGTCTTCCGGGAGTGAGCCGCCGGGCTCAGATGGGGTCGATCTCCTCCGGGTCACGGCCCAGCAGCACCGCCACCTGGTCGACGACGACGTCGCGCACCAGGTCGGCGAGGTCGTCGCGGTCGGCGGCCCGGATCTCCAGCGGGCGCCGGTAGACCACGATCCGGGCCGGGTGCTCCTGCCCGCCCTCGCGGTGCGCCGGCAGCACCCGCGCCAGCGGCACGCTGCTGTCGTCGAGCACGTCGGAGTCCAGCACCACGTCGTCCGGGCTGCTGTGGTCGACCCACGGCACGTCCTCGACGGCGAACTCGACACCGGCGAGCTCCCGCTCCCAGCGCCGCTCGAGGTCCTCGACGGCGTCCAGGACGAGGTCGTCGAACTGCTCGGCCCGGCTGCGGGACAGCGGCACGGTCGGGGGGACGAGGCGGCCGCGCAGGCCGCGGCCGTGGCGGTCGCGCCGGGCGCGTGCAGGGGGATGGTCCATCGCGGTGCGCAGCCTACGTCGCCGGACCGGCCGGCCGGGCGGGGAACGCGCCCCGCCGGTCGGTCGTCACCGGGGCAGCCGGCGCCAGACCGCCCGCGGCAGCAGCCGCATGACCGCGAACAGCCAGCGCAGCGAACCGGGCACCCAGACGACCTGGCGGCCGGCGTCCAGGGCGCGCACCGTCGCCTCGGCCACCTGGGCCGGCGTGCTGGACAGGGGAGCGGGGCTCATGCCCTGGGTCATCCGGCCGACCACGAAGCCCGGGCGAACCAGCAGCAGCCGCACGCCGCTGCCGTGCAGGGCGTCGCCGAGGCCGCTGGCGAAGCCGTCGAGACCGGCCTTGGCCGACCCGTAGACGTAGTTGGCCCGGCGGACCCGCACCCCGGCGACGGAGGAGAACGCCACGATCGCCCCGGTGCCCTGCGCGCGCATCAGCCCGGCCAGGTGGGTCAGCACCGACACCTGCGCCACGTAGTCGGTGTGCACCACCGTTACCGCGTGCGCGGCGTCGCGCTCGGCGCGGGCCTGGTCGCCCAGCACGCCGAAGGCCACCACCGCCACGGTCACCGGCGCCATCCGCCACGCCTCCGCCAGCACCTCGGCGTGCCGGGCGACGTCGTCGGCGTCGAACTCCAGCCGCTGCACCTCCACCGCCCCGGCAGCCCGCAGCCGCGCCTCCTCGGCGGCCAGCGACCCGCTGTCGCGGGCGGCCAGCACCACGCGGGAGACGTTGCCCCGCACCAGCCGCTCGGCCAGCTCCAGGCCGATCTCACTGCGCCCGCCCAGCAGCAGGAGCGTCTCTGTCGACTGCGTCATCGCGCTGCCCCTCCGTCGTCCCTCGTCCAGGACTGGTCGGGGACAGTCTGTGCCAGCCGGGAACGGTGGTGTCACTGGTGCCAGCTGCGACGTCCGTCTGGTGTCGGTGCTGACCGGACCGGCACTGCGGGATTACTGTGCTGGACGTGAGGAACCGGTGGTGAGGCAGTCACGGCGCTGCTCGCGTAGCGGCTGCGCGCAACCGGCAGCGGCGACCCTGACGTACGTGTACGCGGAGTCGACGGCCGTGGTCGGTCCGCTGGCGACGTACTCGGAGCCGCACAGCTACGACCTGTGCGAGTTCCACGCCGAGCGGCTGACCGTGCCGCGCGGCTGGGAGGTCGTCCGGCACGAGATCGACACCGAGGACTCCGGGCCCACCGGCGACGACCTGCTCGCGCTGGCCGACGCCGTGCGTGAGGCCGCCCGCCCCGAGCCCCCGCGGGACCCCGCCGACGACGGCAGCGGCACCCGCCGCGGGCACCTGCGCATCCTCCCGAACCTGCCCTGACGGCCCCGCCCGGGTGAACGTCCGGGCGCGCGGGCGGTGGGATCGGCGGGGTCCTCATAGACTCCCCCCGTGGCGGACCTGACATCGATCATCAAGGCCTACGACGTCCGGGGCCTGGTCCCGCAGCAGTGGGACGAGGGCGTGGCCCGGGCCATCGGCGCCGCGTTCGCGGAGTTCGTGCACGCCGAGACCGGCGCGACCTCCGTGGTCACCGCGCACGACATGCGCGAGTCCTCCGTGCCGCTGTCGCGGGCCTTCGCCGAGGGCGTGCTGTCCCGCGGCGTGGACGTCGTGGAGGCCGGGCTCGGCTCCACCGACATGCTCTACTTCGCGGCCGGCTCGCTGGAGATGCCCGGGGCGATGTTCACCGCCAGCCACAACCCGGCCCAGTACAACGGCATCAAGCTCTGCCGGGCCGGTGCGGCGCCGATCGGCCAGGACTCCGGCCTGGTGCAGATCCGCGAGGTCGCCGAGCAGCTCGTCGACGGCGCGGCGGTCTTCGAGCGCGAGGTGACGACGCCGGGCACGGTGAGCAGCCGCGACCTCGTCGCCGAGTACGCCACCTACCTGCGCGGGCTGGTCGACCTCTCCGGCATCCGCCCGCTCAAGGTCGTCGTCGACGCCGGCAACGGCATGGGCGGGTTCACCGTCCCGGTCGTGCTCGACGGGCTGCCGCTGGACGTCGTGCCGATGTACTTCGAGCTCGACGGCTCCTTCCCCAACCACGAGGCCAACCCGCTGGACCCGGCCAACCTCGTCGACCTGCAGGCCGGGGTCGTGGAGCACGGCGCCGACATCGGGCTGGCCTTCGACGGCGACGCCGACCGCTGCTTCATCATCGACGAGCGCGGGGAGCCGGTGAGCCCCTCGGCGATCACCGCCCTGGTCGCCGTCCGCGAGCTGGCCAAGGGCACCGGGACGACGATCATCCACAACCTGATCACCTCCCGCGCCGTGCCCGAGATCGTCCGCGAGCACGGCGGCGAGCCGGTCCGCACCCGCGTCGGCCACTCGTTCATCAAGGCCGAGATGGCCCGCACCGACGCCGTCTTCGGTGGCGAGCACTCGGCGCACTACTACTTCCGCGACTTCTGGCGCGCCGACACCGGCATGCTGGCCGCGATGCACGTGCTGGCCGCCCTCGGCGAGCAGCCCCGCACGCTGTCGGAGATCAGCGCCCAGTACGAGCGCTACGCCGCCTCCGGCGAGATCAACTCCACCGTCGCCGACGCCGCCGGGCGGGTCGCCGCGGTGCGGGAGACCTTCGGCCAGCAGGACGGCGTCACCTTCGACGAGCTCGACGGGCTGACCGTCTCCCTGTCCGACGGGTCCTGGTTCAACCTGCGGGCCAGCAACACCGAGCCGCTGCTGCGGCTCAACGTCGAGGCCCCGGACGCCGCCCGGATGGCCGAGGTGCGCGACGAGGTCCTCGCGCTGGTGCGGGCATGACCGCCGCGAGCGAGGCCACGCTGGGCATCGACCCGGCGCTGCTGGAGATCCTGGCCTGCCCCGACACCCACCACAGCCCGCTGACGGTGGACGTCGAGGCGTCCGAGCTGGTCTGCCCGACGTGCCGGCGGGCCTTCCCGGTGCGCGACGGCATCCCGGTGCTCCTGCTCGACGAGGCGCGGCAGCGCCCGGCATGACCTCGCCCGAGCTGGCCGAGGAGGTCCTCGACGACCTGGACCTGTTGCGCGCCCGCGACCCGCGCGGCCTGCTCCCGGCCGTCGCCGGGGCCGGGGCGCAGGTCCGGGAGACCACCCGGCTGACCGAGGAGGCCGGGCTGTCCCGGGTCACCGCCTCGGGCCGGCCCCGCGGGCTGGTCGTCGTCGGCCGCCGCGAGGGTGCGGTGGCCGGTGAGCTGCTGCGCGCCCTGCTCGGCCCGGCCAGCCCGGTGACCGTCGACGTCGTGCCCGGTCCCGACCTGCCGGTGTGGATGGGCCCCTCGGACATCGCGGTGATCGCCACCCGCACCGGGGCCGGCCGCTACGCCGTCACCCCGGCCTACGAGGCGGCCCGCCGCGGGGTGGCCGTGGTCGGCATCGGCGCCGAGGACGCGCCGCTGCACGCCGCCTGCGCCAGCTCCCGCGCGCCCTACGTCGCGCTGCCCCCGACCCGGGTCCGGCACGCCACGCTGTGGTCGCTGCTCACCCCGATGCTGCTGCTGGCCACCGAGCTGGGCCTGGTCAGCGCCGAGGTGGCCGACACCGAGCAGGTCGCCGCGGCGCTGGACGAGGTCGCCACCGAGTGCGGCCCGGCCCGCGAGTCCTTCGTCAACCCGGCGAAGACGCTGGCGCTGGAGCTGCTGGACGCCCTGCCCGTCATCGCCGCGGAGGGCCCGCTCGCCGGGGCCGCCGCCGGCCGGGTCGCCGACCAGCTGGCCACTCTCGCCGGGCTGCCGGCGACCGGGTTCCGGCTGCCCGACCAGCGGGTGTCGCTGCGCACCGTGCTCGCCGGCCCGCTGGCGCCGGCCGGCGGTCAGGACGACTTCTTCCGCGACCGCACCGACGACGTGGGCCGCCGGCTCCAGCTGGTCACCGTCCGCGACGAGCACGCCGCCGCGCGCGACGGCGACGAGCGGGAGCCGCGCTCGGCCGGGGAGGCGATGGGCGAGGCACTGCGGATCGCCGAGGCGCACAACGTCCCGGTCAGCGCCCTGGCCTCCACCGACCCCGGTCAGCAGCCCCGGCTGGCGCGGCTCGCCCGCCAGCTCGCCGTCGCCGACTTCGGTGCGGTCTACCTCGCACTCGCGCTCGACCACGAGAGGGCCCTGCAGCCATGACCGAGAGCTCGACGGCCGGCGCCTCCGGCGCCCACCCCGCCACCGCCGGACCCGGCACGGGCGGCCCCGGTCAGGCCGGTGGGGAGCACGGCGGTGGGGAGCACGGCGGTGGTGGGCACGGCGGCGGGACGACGGCGATCATCGCCGCGCTCGGCGCCAACCTCGGCATCGCGCTGGCGAAGTTCATCGCCTTCCTGATCACCGGCGCCTCGTCGATGCTGGCCGAGGCGATCCACTCGGTGGCGGACTCGGGCAACCAGGTGCTGCTGCTGGTCGGCGGCAAGCGCTCGAAGCGGGCCGCGACCCCCGAGCACCCCTTCGGCTTCGGCCGGGACCGCTACATCTACAGCTTCATCGTCGCGATCGTGCTCTTCAGCGTCGGTGGCTGCTTCGCCATCTACGAGGGCGTGCACAAGGTCCGCGAGGAGGGCGAGGTCGAGTCGCAGACGGTGGCGATCATCGTGCTGCTGGTGGCGATGGCGCTGGAGGGCTTCTCGCTGCGCACCGCGCTCAAGGAGACCAACGCCGTCCGCAAGCCGGGGGAGAGCTACTGGGCCTTCATCCGGCACGCCCGGGCACCCGAGCTGCCCGTCGTCCTGCTCGAGGACAGCGCCGCGCTCACCGGCCTGGTGCTGGCCCTCATCGGCGTGACGCTGTCGGCGATCACCGGCGAGACCCTCTACGACGGGCTGGGCACCATCGCCATCGGCCTGCTGCTGGTCGCCGTCGCGGCTGTCCTGGCGGTCGAGACCAAGAGCCTGCTCGTCGGGGAGTCCGCGACCCCGGACGCGCAGCGGCAGATCGTGGCCGCGCTCGTCGACGGGCAGTCGGTCCAGTCGGTGATCCACATGCGCACCCAGCACCTCGGTCCCGAGGAGCTGCTGGTGGCCGCCAAGATCGCCGTCCGGCACGACGACACCGCCGCCGCGGTGGCCGCCGCCATCGACGCGGCCGAGCAGCGGGTGCGGGCCGCGGTGCCCATCGCCCGGGTCATCTACCTCGAGCCCGACATCCGGCGTTCGGAGCCCGCGGCGCGCTGAGGCGTCACCCGGTCGGGCGGCACCGGGCCGACCGGGGCCGCCCGGTGGGCCCTGGCCGGTATCGTCCCCGCCGATGTGGCAGATGACGAACGCCGTGCGGCACTACCCGTGGGGTTCCCGCACGGTCATCCCCGAGCTGCTCGGCGAGCCGTCGCCGGCTGACCAGCCGTACGCGGAGCTGTGGATGGGGGCGCACCCGGGGCAGCCCAGCGTCCTGTCCGACGGCCGCTCGCTGGACGCGGCGATCGCCGAGGAGCCCGAGCAGATGCTCGGCGAGAGCGTCCGGCACCGCTTCGGCGACCGGCTGCCCTTCCTGATGAAGGTGCTGGCCGCGGACCTGCCGCTGTCGCTGCAGGCGCACCCGACCACGGCGCAGGCGCAGGTCGGCTTCGCCGCCGAGGAGGCCGCCGGGGTCCCCCTGGACGACCCGACGCGCACCTTCAAGGACCCCTACCACAAGCCGGAGATCCTCCTGGCGATCACGCCGGTCGAGGCGCTGTGCGGCTTCCGCCCGCTCGCGGAGTCGCTGCACTGCCTGGCCAAGCTGCAGCTCGCCGAGCTCATGCCGACCATCGCCGCGCTGGCCAACGGCGGTCTGCAGGCCGCGATCCCGCAGCTGCTGGCCCTGTCGGAGCGCCGGCGGGACTCCCTGGTCACCGCGGTGGCCGCCAAGGCCGCGAGCTTCGTCGCCGCGCACGACCCGGAGTTCATCAACACCTACCGGTGGGCGGCCTCGCTGGCCGAGACCTACCCCGGCGACCCCGGCGTGGTCATCTCGCTGATGTGCAACCACCTCACCCTCAAGCCCGGTGAGGCGGTCTTCCTGCCCGCCGGCAACCTGCACGCCTACCTCAGCGGGGCGGGGGTGGAGGTCATGGCCAGCTCGGACAACGTGCTGCGCGGTGGCCTCACCAGCAAGCACGTCGACCTGGCGGCGCTGATCGAGGTGCTCGACTTCACCGACGGCCGGGTGCCGGTCATCCACCCGGTGCTCGGCCCCGGCGGCCTGCGGTACCCGACGCCGGTGCGCGACTTCGACCTCACCCGCGCGCAGGTCGACGTCGACCCGGGCGTGCTGACCACCGCCGGCCCCCAGGTGGTGCTGTGCACCGAGGGCACGGCCGTGCTGTCCGGGCCCGACGGGGAGGTCGTGCTCCGGCAGGGCGAGTCGGCGTTCGTGCCCGCCGGGCAGCCGGTCACCGCCGGGGGCCCCGCCGTCCTGTACCGGGCCACCACCTCCGCCGCCTGACGGAGGCCCCCTGTGCCCGTCGGCAGGGGGGCGCCGACCCCGGCTCGACGGGATGAGGCGGCCCGGGGAGGCGCAGCGGTAGCCTGGGGGACGGCTCGAGCCCCGCCGAAGCCTCGGCATGCTCGCTCAGAGATCAACGACCGCCTGCGCCCACCGCGGCCGGGCCGGACACTGGAGCGACATGACCACCCCCACCCGTGTGCTCACCTCCGACGACTTCAAGGTCGCCGACCTCTCCCTCGCCGGCTTCGGCCGCAAGGAGATCGCCCTCGCCGAGCACGAGATGCCCGGCCTGATGGCGCTGCGCGAGGAGTACGGCGACGCCCAGCCGCTCGCCGGCGCGCGCGTCGCCGGCTCGCTGCACATGACCATCCAGACCGCCGTGCTGATCGAGACGCTCACCGCGCTCGGCGCCGACGTCCGCTGGGTGAGCTGCAACATCTTCTCCACCCAGGACCACGCCGCCGCGGCGATCGTCGTCGGCGACGGCACCGCCGAGGAGCCCACCGGCGTCCCCGTCTTCGCCTGGAAGGGCGAGACGCTGCCGGAGTACTGGTGGTGCACCCAGCGGATGTTCGAGTTCCGCGACTCCGCCGGTGAGGTCGTCGGCCCGAACATGATCCTGGACGACGGCGGCGACGCCACCCTGCTGGTCCACCTGGGCACCCGCTTCGAGGCCGACGGCGCCGTCCCGGACACCACCGAGGCCGACTCCGAGGAGTACGGCGTCATCCTCGACACGCTGCGCAGCACCATCGCCGAGGACGACTCGTACTGGACCCGCATCGGCCAGGGCATCAAGGGAGTCACCGAGGAGACCACCACCGGCGTCATGCGGCTCTACGAGCTCGCCCGCGACGGCCGGCTGCTCTTCCCCGCGATCAACGTCAACGACTCGGTCACCAAGAGCAAGTTCGACAACCTCTACGGCGTCCGGCACTCCCTCATCGACGGGATCAACCGCGGCACCGACGTGATGATCGGTGGCAAGGTCGCCGTCGTCTGCGGCTACGGCGACGTCGGCAAGGGCTCCGCGGACTCGCTGCGCGGCCAGGGCGCCCGGGTCATCGTCACCGAGATCGACCCGATCAACGCCCTGCAGGCGGCGATGCACGGCTACGAGGTCACCACGCTGGACGAGGTGATCGGCAAGGCCGACATCATCATCACCACGACCGGCAACAAGGACATCATCACCGCCGAGCAGCTCGGTCAGACCAAGCACCAGGCGATCATCGGCAACATCGGCCACTTCGACAACGAGATCGACATGGCCGGTCTCGCCCGCACCCCGGGCATCGTGAAGACGAACATCAAGCCGCAGGTCGACGAGTGGCGGTTCGCCGACGGCCACACGATCATCGTGCTGAGCGAGGGCCGGCTGCTGAACCTGGGCAACGCCACCGGCCACCCCAGCTTCGTGATGAGCGCGTCGTTCTCCAACCAGACGCTGGCCCAGATCGAGCTGTGGACCAACCGCGCCGCCTACGAGGGCAAGACCCCCGGCGTCACCGTGCTGCCCAAGAAGCTCGACGAGCACGTGGCCCGGCTCCACCTCGACGCGCTCGGCGTGAAGCTGACCGAGCTCACCAAGGTGCAGGCCGACTACATCGGCGTCCCGGTCGAGGGTCCCTACAAGAGCGAGCACTACCGCTACTGAAAGGACCCCCGTGCCCCCCACCGCGAGCGAGCTCGCGGCGGGACCCTGCACGGGGGCCTGACCCTCGCAGGACCCGCCACACGCTCCGCGCGCGGTGGGTCCCTGCGAGGGGGCCGTTCCATCCGGTCGAGTCGTCCGTGGTCGGGCCCCAGGGGGCCCGACCACGGACCGCCCGGGGAGATCTCCGGGCGGGGCGGACCCGTTCCCGGCGGTGGTCACGCACAATGGCGGCGTGCCCCCCTCTGCTCCGTCGTCCGGCGCCAGCCGCGGCCGTGTCCTCGTCGTCGACGACGACGCCGCCCTCGCCGAGATGCTCGGCATCGTGCTGCGCCGTGAGGGCTACGAGCCCGCGTTCGTCTCCGACGGCGCCCGGGCGGTGGCCACCTTCCAGCAGCTGCGCCCCGACCTGGTGCTGCTGGACCTGATGCTGCCCGGCCGCAACGGCCTGCAGATCTGCGCCGACATCCGCACCCAGTCGACCGTGCCGATCGTGATGCTCACCGCGAAGACCGACACGATCGACGTCGTCCAGGGGCTGGAGGCCGGCGCCGACGACTACGTCACCAAGCCGTTCAAGCCCGTCGAGCTGGTGGCCCGGGTGCGCGCCCAGCTGCGCCGCGGCGACACCGGCCAGGCCGAGAGCCTCTCGATCGGCGACGTGCAGATCGACGTCCCCGCGCACCAGGTCGTGCGGGACGGCGCCCCGATCGCGCTGACCCCCCTGGAGTTCGACCTGCTGGTCGCCCTGGCCCGCAAGCCGCGGCAGGTGTTCACCCGCGAGCTGCTGCTCGAGCAGGTCTGGGGCTACCGGCACGCCGCCGACACCCGGCTGGTCAACGTGCACGTGCAGCGGCTGCGGGCCAAGGTCGAGCGCGACCCGGAGAAGCCCGAGGTCGTGCTGACCGTCCGCGGTGTGGGCTACAAGGCAGGCCCGCCGTGACCGGCGCCCGTCGCGGGGTCCCCGCGCTCCGGTGAGCACCACCACCGGGCCGCCGGCGGTCGACCGGGAACCCCAGCCCGCCGCCGCGCCTCCGCCGCCTCGCCGCCGGCCCGCCCAGCTGGGCCGGGGGCTCCGTCGGCGTGTCCGCCGGTTCCGCCGCCGGGCGACCGTGCGCATCGGCCGGGGTGCCCGCCGTGTGGTGCACGCCTGGCGCGCGTCGCTGCAGCTGCGGGTCGGGGCGATCACCATGCTGGTCGCCGCCGTGGTGGTGGTGATCGTGAGCATGGTGCTGTTCACCCAGATCCGGGAGCAGCTGCTGCGGGTCAAGCAGCAGGCCGCCGTCGACCAGTCGCTGGCCGGGGTCGTCTACGCCCAGACCGAGGTCAGCGGCATCGCCACCGGCGACTCGGCCAGCGTGCGCTCGACCCTGGCGCGCACCGTCGAGGGCCTGCAGCGCCGCGGCGGGGCGGCCGGCGACTTCGACGTGGTCATGATCTACCGGTCCGGGGAGGACGAGCGGCCCGCGGTCAGCCGCCGCGGCATCGAGCCCGCCCTGCCCGCGGACCTGGAGGCCCAGGTGGCCGCCGGGTCGCAGGCCTACCGCTACGCCCGGGTCCCCGACCCGAGCGGTGAGCCGGTGCCCACGCTCATCGTCGGCGCGCCGGTGCCCACCGACCCCGGCGGTGGCGACAGCGTCGAGGTCTACTTCGCCTTCCCGCTGGACCAGGAGCAGGCGAACCTGTCCGGCATCCGCAGCACGGTGGCGGTCACCAGCGCCGTCCTGGTGCTGTTCGTCGCCGGCATCGGCGTGCTGGTCACCCGGCTCGTCGTCGACCCGGTGCGGCGCGCCGCCGGCAGCGCCCAGCGGCTGGCCGAGGGCCACCTGGAGGAACGGCTCGCGGTGCGCGGGGAGGACGACCTGGCCCGGCTGGCCACCAGCTTCAACGCCATGGCCGAGGGGCTGCAGCAGCAGATCACGCAGCTGGAGGCGCTGTCGCAGCTGCAGCAGCGCTTCACCTCCGACGTCTCGCACGAGCTGCGCACGCCGCTGACCACCGTGCAGATGGCCGCCGCGGTGCTGCACGACGCCCGCGAGGAGTTCGACCCGGCGGTCGCCCGCTCCGCCGAGCTGCTGCAGGCCGAGCTCAACCGCTTCGAGGCCCTGCTCACCGACCTGCTGGAGATCAGCCGCTACGACGCGGGTGCGGCGACCCTGGAGCCCGAGCCGCAGGAGCTGGGCCCGCTGGTGCAGCGGGTCGTGACCGGGATGGCGTCGCTGGCCGAGCGGCACGAGTGCGCGCTGCTGGTCAGCCTGCCGCCGCGCTCGGTCATCGCCGAGGTCGACGGACGCCGGGTCGAGCGGGTGCTGCGCAACCTGGTCGGCAACGCCATCGAGCACGGCCGCGGCGAGCCGGTCGAGATCACCCTGGCCGCCTCCCGGTCGGCGGCGGCGATCACGGTCCGCGACCACGGGGTGGGGCTGACCTCCGAGGACGCCCAGCACGTCTTCGACCGGTTCTGGCGCGCCGACCCCTCCCGGGTGCGCACCGTGGGGGGGAGTGGACTGGGCCTGTCGATCAGCCTGGAGGACGCGCGGCTGCACGGCGGCTGGCTGCAGGTGTGGGGGCTGCCCGGGCAGGGCGCGCAGTTCCGGCTCACGCTGCCGCTGGTCGCGGGTGCGGAGCTCACCAGCTCGCCGCTGCCGCTGCGCCCGCCGATGCTGCGCCGGGAGCAGGCGTGAGCGCCCGCGCGGCCCGTGCGGTGCTCGTCGGGCTGCTCGCCGCCCTGCTGCCGGCCTGCAGCACGGTGCCCAGCAGCTCGCCGGTCACCCAGATCACCCAGGTCGCCGAGCCGCCGGCCGACGCGGTGGGCATCGAGCCGCAGGCGCCGGAGCCGGGGGCCACCCCCGAGGAGGTCGTGCGCGGGTTCATCGACGCCAACGCCAGCACCGCCCGCAACCACCCGGTCGCCCGCCAGTACCTCAGCACCGACGCCGCGACCAGCTGGTCCGACAGCGACGGGGTGACCGTGATCAGCGGCGACTACGCGCCGGTGCAGGCGCAGGAGGGCACCGTGCAGGTCACGGCCGAGGCGGTCGGCACCATCGACGAGCGCGGCATCTTCGCCGTCGGCTCGGAGGACGTCTACGCCCGCAACTTCACCCTGACCGACGAGTCGGGGGAGTGGCGGATCACCAACCCGCCCGACGGCCTGCTGATGCTCGAGCCGGACTTCACCCGCACCTACGAGCAGATCGCCCTGTACTTCCTCGACCCCACCGGCACCCGCGTCGTCCCCGACCCGCGCTACCTGGTGGACGGCGAGGCGCAGCCCAACGCCGTGGTGGAGCGGCTGCTGTCCGGTCCGTCGCCGGCGGTGAGCGCCGGGGTGGTCAACCCGCTCAACGGGGCCAGCCTGCGCAGCACCGTGGCCGTCGCCGGGCAGACCGCGACCGTCGACCTCACCTTCCCGGCCGGCACCGAGGACGGCACCGTCGCCTCGGCCGCCGGGCAGCTGGTCTGGTCGCTGCAGCAGGAGCAGCTGGGCCTGCAGACGGTCGAGGTGCTGCGCGACGGCCAGCCGCTGGGCCTGCCCGGGCTCCCCGACCGGCAGACGAGGGCCGACCTGCCGGCCCTCGACCCCGACGCCGCCCCGCCCAACGCGGTGGGGCACTACCTGCACGACGGCGGCCTGCGCCGGGCCTCCGACGGCTCGCCGTCCCCGGGTCCGGCCGGCACGAACACCTACGGCCTGTCGTCGGCGGCGGTGTCGGTCGACCCGCGCACCGGGCAGCTCGCCCTGATGGCGGGGGTGTCGACGACGAACTCGCCCACGGGGGCGCCGGCGACGCTGTTCGCCGGCCCGTACGACGGTGACCTCGCCTGGGTGCTCGACGGCAGCAGCTTCACCGCGCCCACCACCCCCGGCACCCGGTCGGAGGTCTGGACGGTCCGCAACGGCACCGACGTCGTCCGGCTGCCGGCCGGGGGGTCGCCGCAGACGGTGAGCGCGCCCACGCTGGCGGGGCTGGGCCGGGCGACGACCTTCCAGCTGTCCCCGGACGGCGTCCGGGCCGCGGTGGTCATCGAGGGCACCGACGGCACGCAGCTCTACGTGGGCACGGTGGTCCGCGACGACGACGCCGTGAGCGTCCGCGACCTGCGCGCGGTGGCCCCCTCGGTGCGGCAGGTCGTCGACGTGGCGTGGCGCAACGCCGGGCTGCTCATGGTGCTGGCCGGTGACCCCAGCGAGCAGAAGACCGTGCCCTACACCGTGGGCGTCGACGGCTTCGGGCTCACCCCGGTGCTGACCAACGGCCTGCCCGAGCAGGCCACCGCGCTGGCGGCGGCGCCCGGCCGGCAGCCGCTGGCCGTCTCCAAGGGCACCCTCTGGCAGCTGGCCGGGGGCACCTGGGTCACCCTCGTCCGCGGTGCGCCCCCGCTGGACGGTGCGGCGCCCTTCTACCCGATGTGATCCGGCGGCGCCGGCCGCCGTCCCCGTCTCCCGGCCCGGTCCCCAGCCGTTCGCCGGCCCGGGCCCTGCGGCCGTGTGCCGGGCAGGGTGGACGGCGTGCGACCGGCCAGGACGACGGACGACGGCCCGCCGGGGCTGCTGCGGGCCGGGGGACGGGCGCTGTCGGACCTGGTGCTGCCGCGGGTGTGCGCCGGCTGCACCCGCCCCGGTGCGGTGCTGTGTGCGGCGTGCCGCAGCCGGCTGGCCCGGCCCCGGCTGGCCGAGCCGCGCCGCCACCCGCCCGGCTTCCCGCCGACGGTGGCCGCCGGCGCCTACGCCGGACCGGTGCGCCCGGCCGTGCTGGCCTTCAAAGAGCACGGCCGCGCCGAGCTGGGCGCACCGCTGGGCACCGCGCTGGCCCTGGCGGTGGTCGCCGTGCTCGCCGCAGTACCGGCTCCCGCGGGCCCGGTCGTGCTGGTGCCGGTGCCCACCGCCCCGGCGGCCGTGCGGCGTCGCGGGCGCGACCAGGTGCGCGAGCTGGCCGCCCACGCCGTCACCGAGCTGACCGCCGCCGGACTGGCGGCGACGGTGGTGCCGCTGCTGGGCCGGGCCGGGCGCACCCGCGACTCCGCGGGCCTGGACGCCGCAGCCCGGCGGGCCAACCTCGCCGGCCGGTTCCACCGGCTGCCCGTGCCGCTGCCACCGGGGAGCCGGCTGGTGCTGGTCGACGACGTCGCCACCAGCGGGGCCACGCTCACCGAGGCGGCCCGGGCCCTGGCCGCCGGGGCACCCGCCGGGCCGGCCGAGGCGGTGCTCGCCGCGGTCGTCGCGGCCACCGAGCGCCGGGTCGTGCGGCCGGCTCCGCGCCGCTCACCTGCGACCTTCACCGTGCGGGGGTGAACCGGACGAGGTCGGTCGCTCCTCCCGGTGTCGGGACGGCCGCGGGACGGCTAGCGTGAGAGAGATCACCCGCTCGACCGGGAGGTCAGATGGAGATCGTGGTCCGAGGACGCAACGTCGAGGTGCCCGAGCACTTCCGCCAGAAGGTGGAGGACAAGGTCGGCCAGCTCGAACGCTTCGACAGCAAGGTCATCCGCATCGACGTCGAGTTGCTGCACGAGAAGAACCCACGCCAGTCCGCGAACTGCCAGCGCGTGGAGATCACCCTGCGCGGCAAGGGCCCGGTGGCCCGCGCGGAGGCGTGTGCGCCGGACTTCTACGCGGCCCTGGAGCTCGCGGCCGGCAAGCTGGAGAACCGGATGCGGCGGGCCAACGACCGCCGCCGGGTCCACCACGGCCGGCACACCCCGCCCAGCGTGCGGGTCGGGGGAGTCCCGGCCGACGTCACCCCGGTGGACGCCACCGCCCCGGTCGGCGACGCCGCCGGTCCCTCGGGCACCCCTGAGCCGGCGACCGTCGGCGAGCCGTCACAGTCGATCGAGGCCGCCCTGGTCGACGGTCCGCTGGTGACCGACCTCGACGAGCACCTGCCCGGGCAGATCGTGCGCGAGAAGGTGCACCAGGCCACGCCCATGCACGTGGACCAGGCGCTCTACGAGATGGAGCTCGTCGGGCACGACTTCTTCCTGTTCCTGTGCGCCGACACCGGCCAGCCCTCGGTCGTCTACCGACGGCACGCCTTCGACTACGGGCTGATCCGGCTCGGGGCCTCCGTCGGCTCGCCCGACGGCGCCGCGGCGCCCGAGCGCGAACCCGCGCACGCCTGACCCCAGCACACCCGGCGAGCCGTCCTCCGCACCGCGGAGGGCGGCTCGCCGCACGTCCGGGTCCTGCCGGTGCGGCGGCTCGGACGCCCGGGCCCTGCTGCGGCGGCCCGCCGCCCGCCCGGGCCCTGCTGTGGTGGTGAGATCTGCGATCTCGTGGCCTCCGGGCCCGGGACGCCACGAGATCGCAGATCTCGCGCGGTCCGTGCCCGAGGCAGGGTCCGGCCGCCTGGCCGAGGCAGGGTCCGGCCGCCTGGCCGAGGCGGGGTCCGGCCGCCTGGCCGAGGCGGGTCCAGCCGCCTGGCCGACCGGTGGGCCGCTGCCCGACACGGCCCACCGGTCGCTGCGGTGGCCAGACCCCTGGGCGTCAGTCGCCGGGGAGGCGGGAGAACAGGGCCGCGTCGGCGCGGCGGCCGTCGCGGTAGTGCAGGTAGGAGCGCAGCACGCCCTCGCGGGCGAACCCGGCCCGGACGGCGACCGCCTGCGAGCCGGTGTTCGCCACGTCGGCCACCAGGTACACCCGCGGCGCCCCCAGCCCGATCGCCCAGTCGGCCAGGGCGTGTGCGGCCTCGGCGGCGTACCCGTGCCCACGGGCCTGGGGGGCGATCCAGTAGCCGACCTCCGGGCCGATCGGGTGCTGGCCGATCCGCTGGACGCCGCTGGCGCCGACCAGCACGCCGTCGGCCTCGATCGCGACGGTCAGCCCGGTGCCCTCACGGCGCTGGGTGGGCGCCTCGCCGGTGACGAACGCGGCGGCGTCCTCCCGGGTGTAGGGGACGCCGACCGCGGCGATCCACCGCGGGATCTCCGGGTCCTGGCAGGCGGTGAACACCGCGTCGACGTCGTCCGGGCGGAAGGGCCGCAGCACGAGTCGCTCGGTGCGCACGGTCTCGGTGGTCAGGTCGATGCCGCTCAGGTCCATGCCGCTCACTCCTCGGTCGCCGGGCCCCGGTGACGTTCCGCGTTGCCCAGCACCCTGTCCACCGAGATCTCCAGCACCACCCGCGCCGGGTTCTCGCGGGGCTGCCGGTAGCGGGCGGCGTAGCGGGCCTCGGCGTCGGCGACCGACGCGGCGTCGTCCCGCACCACCGCCGTCCCCTCCAGCGTCGTCCAGCAGGCGCCGTCGACCTGGCAGACCGCCACGCGGGACTGCCCGTCGCGCACGTGCCGGGCCTTGGCCGTGGTGCCCGAGGTGATCACCCGGGCGGTGCCGGTCGCCGGGTCCAGGGTCACCCCGACCGGGACGACGTGCGGGCTGCCGTCGGCGCGGAGCGTGGTGAGCGTGGCCAGGTGACGTTCGGTGAAGAAGGCCACCAGCCCGGGCCCGAGGAGGGGTGCGGGGGAGTCTGCGGTGGAGGACACGCTTCCCGACGGTACGGAGCGGGCGCGCCCGGGTAGGGAGATCCGTCGCCGCGTGGACCAGTTCACGGGTTCGCCGCCTACGCTGGTGCCGTGGTGTTCAACAAGATCCTGCGTGCCGGTGAGGGCAAGATCCTCCGACGGCTGTCCAAGATCGCCGACGCGGTCGACCTCCACGAGGCCGACACCGCCGCGCTGACCGACGCCGAGCTGCGCGCCAAGACCGACGAGTTCAAGGAGCGGTACGCCGACGGCGAGAGCCTCGACCTGCTGCTGCCCGAGGCGTTCTCCGTCGTCCGCGAGGCGGCCGGCCGCACGCTGGGCCAGCGGCACTACCCGGTGCAGATGATGGGTGGCGCCGCGCTCCACCTCGGCAACATCGCCGAGATGAAGACCGGTGAGGGCAAGACGCTCACCGGTGTGCTGGCCGCCTACCTCAACGCCCTGCCGGGCGAGGGCGTGCACATCGTCACGACCAACGACTACCTGGCCGCCCGTGACGCCGAGACCATGGGGCGCATCCACCGCTTCCTCGGCCTCACCGTCGGCACGATCGTGTCCGGCCAGCAGCCGGCTGAGCGGCGCGAGCAGTACGCCTGCGACATCACCTACGGCACGAACAACGAGTTCGGCTTCGACTACCTGCGCGACAACATGGCCTGGGCCAAGGGCGACCTGGTGCAGCGCGGGCACGCCTACGCGATCGTCGACGAGGTCGACTCGATCCTCATCGACGAGGCCCGCACCCCGCTGATCATCAGCGGCCCGGCCGAGACCAGTGCCAAGTGGTACGGCGAGTTCGCCCGCATCGCCCCGCTGATGAAGCGCGACCGGCACTACGAGGTCGAGGAGGCCAAGCGCACGGTCGCCGTCTCCGAGGAGGGCGTGGAGTTCGTCGAGGACCAGCTGGGCATCGACAACCTCTACGAGGCGGTCAACACCCCGCTGATCGGCTACCTGAACAACGCCCTGAAGGCCAAGGAGCTGTTCAAGAAGGACCAGCAGTACATCGTCACCAACGGCGAGGTCCTCATCGTCGACGAGTTCACCGGCCGCGTGCTGGCCGGGCGCCGCTACAACGAGGGCATGCACCAGGCCATCGAGGCCAAGGAGCGCGTGGAGATCAAGGACGAGAACCAGACCCTCGCCACGATCACGCTGCAGAACTACTTCCGGCTCTACGACAAGCTCTCGGGCATGACCGGCACGGCCCAGACCGAGGCCGCCGAGCTCAACCAGACCTACAAGCTGGGCGTGGTGCCGATCCCCACGAACCGGCCGATGGTCCGCGAGGACCGCGCCGACGTCATCTACAAGACGGAGAAGGCGAAGTTCACCGCGGTCGTCGACGACATCGCCGAGCGCCACGAGGCCGGCCAGCCGGTCCTGGTGGGCACCGCGAGCGTCGAGAAGTCCGAGGAGCTGGCGAAGTACCTGCTCAAGCGCGGGATCCCGCACGAGGTGCTCAACGCGAAGAACCACGCGCGTGAGGCCTCGATCATCGCCATGGCCGGTCGGCTGGGCGCGGTCACCGTGGCCACCAACATGGCCGGTCGCGGTACCGACATCCAGCTCGGCGGCAACTCCGAGTTCATCGCCGACGAGCAGCTGCGCGCCAAGGGCCTCTCGCCCGCGGAGACGCCGGAGGAGTACGAGGCGGCCTGGGACGACGCGGTCGCCGCCGCCAAGTCGCAGGTCAAGGCCGAGCACGACCAGGTGGCCGAGGTCGGCGGGCTGTACGTGCTCGGCACCGAGCGGCACGAGAGCCGGCGCATCGACAACCAGCTGCGTGGCCGCTCCGGCCGTCAGGGCGACCCGGGTGAGTCCCGGTTCTACCTGTCGCTGGGCGACGACCTGATGCGGCGCTTCAACGGCCCGATGCTCGAGTCGATGATGAACACCCTCCGCGTGCCGGAGGACCAGCCGATCGAGTCCAAGATGGTCAGCCGGGCGATCCGGTCGGCCCAGACCCAGGTCGAGCAGCAGAACTTCGAGGTCCGCAAGGACGTCCTGAAGTACGACGAGGTGCTCAACCGCCAGCGCACCGTCATCTACGACGAGCGCCGGAAGGTCCTCGACGGTGAGGACCTGCACGTGCAGGTGCAGACGATGGTCGACGACGTCGTCACCGCCTACGTCAGCGGCGCGACCGAGACCGGGTACGCCGAGGACTGGGACCTCGACCAGCTGTGGACCGGCCTCAAGGCGCTGTACCCCGTGGGCCTGGACCAGCAGGAGATGCTGGACCGGATCGCCGACGGCGACCAGTCCGCGCTGAGCGCCGACGACCTCAAGACCGAGCTGCTCGCCGACGTCCACCGGGCCTACGACTCCCGTGAGGAGGCCCTCGGCTCGGAGGTCATGCGCGAGCTGGAGCGGCGCGTGCTGCTGAGCGTGCTGGACCGCAAGTGGCGCGAGCACCTCTACGAGATGGACTACCTGCGGGCCGGCATCCACCTGCGCGCGATGGCCAACCGCGACCCGGTCGTGGAGTACCAGCGCGAGGGCTTCGACATGTTCAACGCGATGCTCGACGGCATCAAGGAGGAGTCCGTCGGATTCCTGTTCAACCTCGAGGTCAAGAGCCAGGCGCAGCAGGAGGCGGAGGCCGCCGAGAAGCAGGCAGCGGCCGAGGCCGAGGCGCTCGTCCGCGCGCAGGCCGGTACCCAGGCCGTGCTCGCCCGCCAGGCTGCCGCCCAGGCGGCTGCTGCCCAGGCCGCTGCTGCCCAGGCCGCCGCGGCGCAGGCCGCGGTGACCGCCGCGCCGGTCGAGGCCCCGTCCTCCAACGGCAACGGGACGGCGCCGGCCGCCGAGGCCCCGGCTGCCGCCGAGGCGCCCGCTGCTCCTGCGCCGTCGAGCAACGGCAACGGCGCCGGGACGACGACGAGCTCGGCGCGGCGCACCCGCAAGCCCGCGCCGGCCACCGCCACGGTGACCGCCGAGCCGGAGACCTCGGGCACGGGCACCGGCCCCGACCTCGGGGTCAAGGGGCTGGGGGCGCCGAAGCAGGAGTCGCTGAGCTACAGCGCTCCCAGCCTGGACGCCTCGCCCAAGGAGTCGGGTCCGGCCAAGGCCGCGAAGTCGGTGACCGTGACCGGCACCAAGGACACCCCGCGCAACGCGCCCTGCCCCTGCGGCTCGGGCAAGAAGTTCAAGCAGTGCCACGGCGTCGCGGGCGCGTGATGCCCTGACGTCCCAGGACGCCCCGTCGACCACCCGGTCGGCGGGGCGTCCTGCTGTCCGGGGTCGGACCGGCCCCGCGAGGGGTGGGCGGAGGGAGTCCTCCGTCAGCCGATCTGCAGAGCAGTGCAGCGCCAGCGGCCGTCGATGCCCTCCAGCCGGGCGGCGACGGCGTGCGCCCGCCCGCCCCGCCGGGCCACCGCGCTGACCTCGGCCACCCCGTCGACCGGCTCGCACACCCGGACCGAGCTGATCAGCAGCGGGGCCGTCCCCTCGGTGCACCAGCGCGGCCGACGGCCCGCGGAGAGCGCGCTGAACAGCGGTGGGCTGACCAGGGCCTGCAGCTGACCGAGCGACCGCCGTCCGGCGAAGGCCTCCAGGGTGAGCGTCACGAGCCGGCGGCCAGCCGCCTGGGCGTCGGGCAGCTCGGCCCGCCGGGACCAGACGGGGCCGAAGTCCGCGGTGTCCTCCGCGCGCAGCTCCGCCTGGTCCATCCGGGGGCGCGGGCCGGGTACGGGCGTGGGCCGGGCGGTGCGCCGGCCGGGCACCAGCAGGCGCACCGGTGTCGTCTCGTCCTCCAGCGGCGGCCCGGGCGTGGGGACGACGACCAGCCGCAGCCGGCGGTGGGCCGGGTCGGCAGCGCGGCCCGGCGACGGGGCGAGGTGCGGGGATGCGGTCATGGCGGCTCTCCTGGGGACGGTGCGGTCGGTCGGCGGGCGGGTGCGGTCAAACGGGTGGGCGGAGGACCTGACCGGGCAGCAGCAGGTCGGGGTCGGCGCCCAGGACGTCGGTGTTCGCCTGCCACCAGGCGTGCACGGCACGGGCGACCTCGGGGGCGGGGACCGCGGTGCCGGGGTGCTGCTCGGCGAGCCAGGCCTCGGCGATGTCCCACAGGCAGTCGCCGCGGACGACGACGTGCTCCCCGGCTGCGAGCGCAGGCCAGTCGAGGTCGGCCGCAGGAGCGGTGGGCGGCCCGGCCGCAGGGCCGGACTGCCCGGCTGCAGGGGCCGGCGGCCCGGCCGCGGGGGTGGACTGCCCGGTCGCGGCCGCGGCGTCGGCGTCGGCGGCCGGGGCGGTCGCGGGCCAGTCGAGCCGGACGCCGGGAGCGGTCTCGCTCGCGGTGGCGACGGCGATCGACGGGCTGAGCACCGCCGGCAGCACGGTCGGGCCCACAGCGCTCAGCCCCACACCGATCGCGAGGGCTGCTGCCCGTCGGGCGCCGGCGGGCAGCACGCCCCGGAGCAGGACGGCGGCGACCTGTCCGGCCCACCCGGGGACGGTGGAGGCGGCGGTCAGCAGCAGCCCGAGAGCACCCCACGCCCAGCAGAGCCAGGCGAGTGCGCCGACGCCGACGACGACGAGCGCGTCGGCACCGGCGGTGTCCACCAGGCCCTGCGGGTCGCTCAGCGCGGCGCGCAGCTCCGCCGGCGCGGGCCCGAGCACCAGCAGCGCCCAGGCGACCAGCCCCATGACCGCGTTCGTCGCGGCCCACCGTCGTACCGACACGGCACCTCCCCGTTTGTTGCGGCCAACAGAACACCACGAACGCACGCAAACGCAACCAAACGCAAAGACTTGTGGACGAGCTAGCCTGCCGACATGCGCTGGGAGCAGCTCTTCACCGACCTCGAGGCACAGTTCGCGGAGCAGGAGGCAGCTGACGCACGCCTCGAGGCGCCGTCGCGCGCGCGGGCCGAGCACGGACAGGTGCGACTGGCCGACCGGCTGCGGGGCGCGCGGGGCGGTCAGGTGTCGCTGCGCTGCCCGGGGGTGGGGGAGCTCGCCGGGCGGGTGGTCGACGTCGGCGTCGACTGGGTGCTGCTCGCCGAGGCCGGCGAGCGCGAGCTGCTGGTCGCCCAGAGGGCCGTCGCCGCGGTCGCCGGGCTGACCGCGGTGACCGCGCCGGCGGGGGAGGAGAGCGCGGTCGACCGGCACCTGGACCTGCGCCGGGCGCTGCGGGGCCTGGCCCGGGACCGGGCGGCGGTGCAGTGCCTGCTGGGCGACGGCGGGGTGCTCACCGGCACCATCGACCGCGTGGGTGCGGACTTCGTCGAGCTGGCCGAGCACCCGCTGGACGCGCCCCGCCGCCGGGGCGCGGTGACCGGGGTGCGGGCGATCGCGCTGCCGGCCGTGGTGGCCGTGCGCACGGCCTGAGCCAGGCCGCCCCGGGGCCGGGGACCGTGATCCAGCGGACCGGGGACCGTGCACCAGCGGGCCGCCGGCCCAGGGGCCGGCGTGTCAAGAGGCCGGCGGGTCAGTGGGTCTGCGGGTCAGTGGGTCGTCGGGTCAGGGGGCCTGCGGGTCACCGGGCCGCGGGGTGTCAGGCCGGCGTGCGGGCGGTCAGCGGGTGGAGTCGGCGTCCACGTCGTCGCGGACCGGCTCCTCGGTGGCGAGGGTGCCGCTGGCCTCGGCGTACTTCTGCTGGATGAAGCGCTCCAGCTCGTCCTTCTCCACCCGCCACTGGCCGCGGCCACCGACCTGGATCGCCCGCAGCTCCCGGCGGCGCACCATCGCGTAGGCCTGCGACCAGGACACGTTGAGGATCTCCGCGACGTCGTCGAGGGTGTGGAACCGCTGGGTGGCCATGGGGTGGTCTTCTCCCGTCGAAGGTGCCCCGCCAGTGTGGCAGCCGGGTGACATGGCCCTCCGGCGTCCACCCGAAGGTGTGGACAACGGCTGCACGGGCCCTGCCGGCTCGGTCATGATCGCCGTCCGCGACCGTCCGCGGGTCAGGTCGACAGGCGAGGGATCCGATCGATGAGCGTGCCCACCGCGGCGGCGACAGCCGCCCGCACCGACGCCGTCCCGGGCGGGCCGGCACCGCGACGGGTCCGCCCACCCCGGTGGCTGGACCTGCGGCTGGTGCTCGGCGTCCTGCTCGTGCTGGGCTCGGTGCTGATCGGCGCGCGGGTGGTGAGCTCCGCGGACGCCACGGTGCCGGTCTGGTCGGCGGCCGGTGACCTGGCCGCGGGCACGGTGCTGGCCGAGGACGACCTCGTCGCGGTCTCCGTGCGGCTCGACGACGTCGCCGGCTCCTACCTGGCCACCAGTACGCGGCCGGGCGGACGGGTGCTGGCCCGCGCGGTGCGCGCCGGTGAGCTGCTGCCCCGCTCGGTGCTCGAGGAGTCCTCGGGCCAGGTCCAGCTGGCGCTGCCCGTGCAGGCCGGCTACGTCCCGCCCGCGCTGGCCCGCGGCCAGCTGATCGACGTCTACGCCGTCGCCGACCCCGCCGTCGGCGCCGACGCCGCCACCGGTGGGGACGTCGACCTGGTCCTCTCCGGGGCGCCCGTGCAGGCGGTGACCGGCCGGGGTGAGGGCGTCCTGTCGACGTCCTCGACCACCCTGCAGGTGGTGGTGGCCGTCGGTGCGCAGGAGACGCCTCGGGTGCTCGCCGCGATCGGCGGCCGGGGTCTGGTGGTCGTCGTCCGCAGTTCCGTCGACTCCGCCCCGGCCGGGCCCGCCCTGGCCCCGGCCGGGCCCGCCGCGGGTGCCGCACCGGCCGGGCCGACCGGCTGATGGCGCTGCAGGTCTTCACCGCCGTCACCGGGGCGGCCTGGGAGTCCGAGCTGGTGGGCGCCCTGGACCGCGAGGACCACGGCGTCACCGTCGTCCGCCGGTGCGTCGACGTCGGCGACCTGCTGGCGGCCGCCACGACCGGCACCGGCCAGGCGGTGCTGCTCTCGGCCGAGCTCCGCCGGCTCGACGGCGCCGCGGTCGCCCGGCTCACCGCCGCCGGCATCGCCGTCGTCGGGCTGGTCGAGCCGGGGGACACCCGCGCCACCGACCGGCTGCGCCAGTGGGGCGTCGGGCGGGTGCTGTCCGCCGACGCCGACCCCGAGACGATCGCCCGCGCGCTGCGCGAGGCCGTGACCGGCGAGCTCACGGCCGGGCACGAGGTCGGCGACCCGCGCGCCGCCCTGCCGGTGCTCGGGCTGCCGCCTGCCGAGTCGGCCCGCCCGGCCGGCCGTGGCCGGGTGGTCGCGGTGTGGGGCCCGACCGGGGCGCCGGGCCGGACGACGGTCGCGGTCGCCCTGGCCGACGAGGCCGCCCGCCTGGACGTGTCGACGCTGCTGGTCGACGCCGACGTGTACGGGGGCGTCGTCGCCCAGGTGCTCGGCCTGCTCGACGAGTCCCCGGGCCTGGTCGCCGCCACCCGGCAGGCCTCGGCTGGCACGCTCGACCTCGCCGCCCTGGCCCGGCTGGCGTGGGCCGTCACCCCGCAGCTGCGGGTGCTCACCGGGCTGGCCCGTGCCGACCGGTGGCCGGAACTGCGCCCCTCCGGCGTGGAGGTCGTGCTCGAGGAGGCCCGCCGGCTCGCCGCCCTCACCGTCGTCGACTGCGGGTTCGCGGTGGAGGAGGACGAGGAGCTGTCCTTCGACACCGCCGCGCCCCGCCGCAACGGGGCGACCCTCGCCGTCCTCGCCGCCGCCGACGAGGTGCTCTGCGTCAGCGGGGCCGACCCGGTCGCCCTGCAGCGCACCGTCCGCGCACTGGGCGAGCTGCGCGACGTGCTGCCCGACGTCGAGCCGCTCGTGGTGGTCAACCAGGTGCGGCGCGGCCCGGTCCCCGGTGACCCGCAGCGCGAGATCACCGCGGCGCTCGACCGGTTCACCGGCCGGCAGGTGCACGCCTTCCTGCCCGCCGACCGTCGGGCCACCGACGCCGCACTCGCCGCCGGCCGGACGCTGGCCGAGGCCGCGCCCGGGTCGCCGCTGCGGGCCGCGCTCCGCACGCTGGCCGCCGGGCTGGCCGGGGTGCCCGCCCCCGCCGGCCGCCGCGGACGCCGCCGGGCCTGACCGCTGGGCCGGACACCCCCGGGGGAGAGGAGCTGGTCATCGCCCGTAGCGTGAGGGCCCCGGCGGTGAGGAGGGTCACGGTGGTCGATCGGCTGACCGCGTTGGATGCGTCCTTCCTGTACCTGGAAGAGCCCGGCACCCCGATGCACGTCGGCGCCGTCCTGGTGCTGGACCGCCCGTCCGGCGAGTTCGACCTCGAGACGCTCGTCGAGCTGGTGCGTGCACGCCTGCCGCTGGTGCCGCGGTACCGGCAGAAGGTGGTCGAGGTGCCCGGGCACCTGGCCAACCCCGCCTGGGTCGACGACCCCGACTTCGACCTCGGCTACCACGTGCGTCGGTCGGCGCTGCCTCGGCCCGGCACCGAGGAGCAGCTGCTGGACCTGGTCGCCCGGCTGACCGCCCGGCCGCTGGACCGCAGCCGTCCGCTCTGGGAGATGTACCTCGTGGAGGGGTTGGCCGGCGACCGCACCGCCGTCGTCACCAAGACCCACCCGGCGCTGGTCGACGGACTGGGCGCGATCGACATCGCCCAGGTCATCCTCGACCCCGACCCCGCGGCGGGCACCACCCCGCTGCCCGCGGCCGACCCGTGGCTGCCGCGCCGCCCGCCGGGTGCAGCGGCGCTGGTCTGGGAGGCCGTCGAGGACTACCTGCGGCGCCCCTCCGACGTGCTGGAGACCGCGCGCACCGCCGTCGGCGACGTGCGGGCGACGGCGGTGCGCTGGGCCGGGGTGGCCGGTGGGCTGGCCGCGGCGCTGGCCCGGACGGCGGTCTCGCCGGCACCGGCCAGCTCCCTGAACGCCCCGATCGGCCGTCAGCGGCGGGTCGCGGTCGCCCGGGCGACCCTCGACGACCTGCGGGTCGTGCGGGCCGCGCACGGCGGCACGGTCAACGACGTGCTGCTCACCGTCATCACCGGCGCACTGCGCGAGTGGCTGCTGTCCCGGGGCGAGCCGGTCGTCAGCAGCACGACGGTGCGCGCGCTCGTGCCGGTGTCGGTGCGCGGTGAGGACGACGCCGCGGCGGGGGAGGTGCGGTCGTTCCTGGTCGACCTCCCCGTCGGCGAGCCCAACCCCCGGGTGCGGCTGACCCGGATCAGCTACGCCATGCGCGGCGTCGCGCCCAGCGGGCAGTCGGTCGGGGCGGGGACACTCAGCGCGCTGTCGGGCTTCGCGCCGCCCACGCTGCACGCCCTCGGCGCGCGGGCGGCCAGCGGGCTGTCCCGGCGGCTGTTCAACCTGGTGGTGATCAACGTGCCCGGCCCGCAGGTCCCGCTGTACGCCGGCGGTGCCCGGATGGCCGAGGTGTTCCCCGTCGTGCCGCTGGTGCGCGGGCAGGGCCTGGCGATCGGGCTGACCAGCTACGACGGGACGGTGTACGTGGGCCTCAACGGCGACCGCGACAGCGTCAGCGACGTCGACGTGCTGGCCGACCTGATCGAGCAGGAGGTCGGCCAGCTGGTCGAGGCGGCCACCGCCTGATGGAGGACCCCTCCGCAGAGGCTCTGCGCAGGGGGCGGGTCGACGCGCGGCAGGGCGCGGGAGGGTCGCCTGGGAAGATCGCCG
Organism: Modestobacter sp. L9-4; assembly: GCF_019112525.1. Taxonomy (NCBI): domain Bacteria; kingdom Bacillati; phylum Actinomycetota; class Actinomycetes; order Geodermatophilales; family Geodermatophilaceae; genus Modestobacter; species Modestobacter sp. L9-4. The sequence goes on along the minus strand of NZ_CP077800.1, from coordinate 1,362,855 downwards.
GGCCGGTGACGTTGGTGTCGCTGTCACACGACTGAGGAGGCGAACCGGGGTGCGCGTGTACCTGCCGGCCACGACGACCGTGCTGCAGCGGTTGCTGGACGAGGGCCGGCTGACCGGCCCGCTCACCGTCTTCACGGTCACTCCGCAGCTGCGGGAGGCCTACGAGCTCAGCGAGGACGACGAGGAGCTCGAGTACGCCGCCCTCATCGCCGCGGCGCGGGCCAGCCTGCGCCTGATGGACGTCGACCCGGGTGCGGCCCGGCGCCGCGTGGTGCTGGCCGCCGACGTCCCGGAGTCGACGATCACCCCGATCGTCGACGAGGGTGCGGACCCGGGCGCTGCGCGCACCACCGCCGACGTCGGCCGGTCCGACATCGCCAGCGCGCACATCGACGTCGCCGAGGCCGAGGACGACGTGCGGGCCGCGGTGGGCGTGGTGCTGGAGGCCGACCTCGGCAGCACCGACGCCCAGTTCGTCGTCGACCAGGCCGAGGGCCACGAGCTGGCCTGGTACGCCACGCAGGAGATCGGCCCCGCACTCGAGCTGCTCTGACCCCGGCGGGACACCCGCCCGCTCTGCTCCGCCGGCGGGCGCACCTCCCGTCTCCCCGGAGGCGGGCTCACCGCTCGCCCGCCTCCGTCCGGTGGCGGGCGACCTGGACCCGCGTCGCGCCGCGGGCGTCCACCAGCCAGCCCGAGCCCGGCCGGGCCGGGAGCGGGGTGCGGGGCACCCGCAGCCCGAGCAGCTCGGCGTCACCGACCGCTGGGCGGAGCAGCAGGGCGGTGCGGCTGCGCCGCAGGCCGACCGCAGCCCCCCGGAACGAGGCGGCGAGCTCCGCGGCCGTGCCGGAGGCCAGCACCAGCAGCTGACCACCCGCGGCGCCCAGCACGTCGGCGACGTCGTCGGGCAGGGCCGGCAGGTCGTCGGCGAGTACGACCGCACGCCGGCCGTCCTGCGCGGCGACCCAGGCGCGCAACCCCGCGGCGTCGCTGCGGGAGATGCCGCCGTCACCGGCGTCGCGCGGGGCCACCAGCGCGACCACCGGGACACCGGCCGCCCGGCAGTGCCGGCCGAGGGCCTGCAGCGTGGCGGACCGCCCGCTGCCCGGCGGGCCGACGACCAGCAGCCCGCCGGTCCGGGAGACGTCGATCTCGACGGGTCCGCCGTCGTCACCACCGGGCCCCAGGAGCAGCGCCAGCCCGCCCGCGGTGCCGTCGTCGACCGGGGGCAGGGGCAGCTCGGGGTCGGCGGGCAGCTCCACGACCCGGAGCGTCGAGGTGGCGGCAGGCCGGGCGCAGGGGTCCACCGGCAGCCGGGGCAGGGCCAGCTGACACTCGACGGCGTCCTCACCCAGCAGCGCCCGGCCGGGTGGGCGGCGACCCGGGACGGCGCGGGCCGCGATCCCGGCCACCGCGTAGTCGGCGCGGTCGGGCAGCGGCAGCACCAGCCGGCTGCGCACGGCGGAGGCCAGCCGGCTGCCCGGGACCGCCCGCTCGGCGGTGAGCACGACGGTCAGCCCCACCGCCGCGCCGTCGCGCACCAGCCGCAGCAGGCCGCCCGCACCGGCCGCCGGGTCGGCCTCCTCCAGCTGGGCCGTCAGGCTCTCCCAGCCGTCGACGAGCAGCAGCAGGAGCGGCTCCTCGCCCGTCGCGCCGGCCCGGCGGCGGTCGACCTCGGCGACCAGCCGGGCCACCAGCCGCACGCTGCGGTGCGCGTCGTCCCGGCCGACGGTGGTGCCCGCGTGCGGGAGGCCGGCGACCAGGGCCTGGACCGCGCCGCCGCCGTGGTCCAGGGCGTGCACCTGGAGCCGGGCCGGGGGCAGCTGGTGCACCGCCTCGCCGACGACCGTCTGCAGGGCGGTGCTGCGCCCGCTGCGGGGGCCGCCGACGAGCAGCCAGCCTCCGCCCGCGGCCAGGTCGAGCTCCAGCGGGGACTGCAGCTGCGCATCGGGGGAGTCCTGCAGCCCGATCCGCAGCACGGTCGCGGGCGTCCCCGCCGTCGTGGGGTCCAGTGCGGTGGCCGGCAACCGGTCGGGCAGCGGTGGCAGCCACGGCCGGTCGGGCGCAGCGGTGCCGTCGGCCCGCGCCCGGTCGCCCACGGCGCGGACCAGCCGCTGCAGGTCGGTCGGCCCGGTCACCGCACCGGGCGTCCGGGGCAGGGTGGGCACCGCGGGCCACGGACGGCGGGTGACCGAGACGGGTGCGCCCGCCGCGTCGGCCCCGGTCGACACCCGCGCCACCTGGAGCAGGACCGGGGCGCCGTTGCCGGCGCGCAGGTAGGCCCGGCCCGGTCGGTCGGGGGGCAGCGCGGCGGGCAGCGTGCTGCCGAGCACGTCGCGGGCGTCGCCCTCGTCGGTGGTGCGCAGGCAGATCCGCAGCGAGCAGTTGGCCCGGATCTCGGGGCTGACCACGCCGGCGGGACGCTGGGTGGCCAGCACCAGGTGGACGCCGAGCGAGCGGCCGCGCTGGGCGATGCCGACGAGACCGGTGACGAACCCGGGCAGCTCCTCGGCGAGCGTCGCGAACTCGTCGACGACGATCACCAGCCGGCCGGCGGGGACCTCGGCCGGCACCTGGTCGAGGTCGCGCGCGCCGTGCTCGGCGAGCAGCCGTTCGCGCCGCGTGAGCTCCGCGGACAACGAGCGCAACGCCCGCGCCGTGGACTGCGGGTCCAGGTCGGTCAGCACGCCGACGGTGTGCGGCAGGGCGGCGGCCTCGCCGAAGGCCGCGCCGCCCTTGTAGTCGACCAGCAGGAAGCTGCAGCGGTCCGGCGGGTGGTGCAGCGCGAGGCTGGCCACCAGTGTCTGCAGCAGCTCGGACTTCCCCGACCCGGTGGTGCCGGCGACCAGGGCATGCGGCCCGTCGGCGACCAGGTCGATCGACAGCGGTCCCTGGTCGGTGGCGCCCAGGACCGCGGTGAGGCGGGCCCGCGTGCGGGACCAGCTCCCACCGGTGCGCTCGGCCCCCGCGGCCAGCGACAGCCCGTCGGCGGGCAGGTCGAGCAGCCGTGCGGCGTCGGGCAGTCCGCCGGCGCGCACCGGCCCGGCCAGTGCGGCGAGGTCGCGGGCGAGCCGCTCGGCGGTGCCCTCGGTCGTGGCGTCCAGGGTGAGCAGCTGTTCCTGGTCCGCGCAGGGCATGCGCAGTCGTGCCGTGGTGCCGGTCTCGCCGGTCACCTGGAGCCGGGCCAGGGCGGGGAGGGCCAGCCCGGGCTCGGTGTCGGCGAGGTCGAGACGCAGGACGCCGGGCGCGCCGGCCACCGCCGCCGCGGTCGGCTGGTCGAGGGGGCCGTCGAGCAGCACGAGCGTGTGCGGTCCGCCGCCGCCCCCGGGCCCGAGGAGCTCGGGGAGCGGTGACGTCGCGTCGGTCCGGCTGGCGACCAGGTGCGGCAGCCACCGGGCCCACCGCCAGTCCACCGCCTCCCGGGACCCGCAGAGCAGCACGATGCGCAGGTCGGACGGGGGGACCAGGACCGCGAGCTGGCACACGAGCGCGCGGGCGGCGGCGAGGGCGACCGGCCGCGGCCCGACGATCCCCAGACCGCCGGTGCCGGCCAGCGGCACGGTGACGGGCACGTGCCCGGTCCGCGCCGGCGCCCGAGAGCCGTCGGGGTCGATCCGGGTCACAGCCGTCGTGCCGGGGCCGGTGCCGAGGCGGGTCAGCAGGACCTCGTCCCCGCCGCGGGACCACAGCGGGCTGGACCGCCGGCGGGCCGCAGCGGTCAGCCGCGCCGGGTCCGGGTGCGCCTCGTCCCGGGCGGCGAGGTCGGCGGCCACCGCGGCGTCGAGCTCGGCGTGCGCACCGGCCAGCGCGGCCGCGTGCTCGGCGACGTCGCGACGGCGGGCGCGGCGTCCGGACAGCCGGTCGGAGGACCAGGTCGCCACCGCGACCACCGGGCTGAGCAGGGCGAAGAACAGGAAGTGCGGCGCCGACAGCAGCCAGGCCATCAGCACGCCGCCGACCGCGGGCAGCAGGACGGCCACCCAGCCCAGGCGCCGGCGCGGGACCTCGGGCGGCGGGGCCGGCAGGCGCACCTCACCGGCGCCCGTCGGCCCCGGCACGGCTCGCAGCGGCCGCACGAGGACCCGGCCGCCGGGAGCGGGGGAGCACTGCAGGGTCGCGCCCCGGGGCCCGGTCAGCCGCAGTGCGCTCGCGCCGAGCCGCAGCGTGGCGCCGACCGGCCACTCCCGGAGCTCTGCCGTCAGCCGGACCGGCCCGCCCGGCCCGGCGGTCAGCGACGACCCGTTGGACGAGCCGAGGTCGGCCACCCGCACCCGTCCCTCGGCCACCGAGACGACCGCGTGCCGACGGGAGACGTCCGGGTCGGCGAGCGGCAGCGCGCACCCGGCGCCGCGCCCCAGCACCAGGTCGCCCTGCTCCAGCGGGAGCGCTCGCCCGGCGTCCGGGCCGCCCACCACGTGCAGCTCCAGGGCGCCGGACCCGGTGCTGGGGCTGGGGCGCGGCCCGGGACGCCCCAGCCCCAGCACGGCACCGTGGCGCAGCGGGGCGGCGGTCAGCGGGGTGTCGACCGGCAGGGCGCCCGACCCCGACCACAGCAGTGCGCCCGGCGCCCCCAGCTGGTGCCCGAGCGGGCCGAGCACGTCGGCGAGCGAGGCGTCGTCCGGTGCCCGGACGTCGACGTCGACGGCTCCCCCGAGCCCGTGCACGGTCCAGGTCCGGACGGCGGGCTCCCGGTCGGGTGGGGTCACGGCCGGTGCCGCGGGCAGGAGGAACGCACGCAGGGATGCTGCCGCCGCCCGGCCCGCCGTGGGGGCCCTGCGCCGGATCTGTGGACGGGGGCCCGGGCTGTGGACAGCGCCGGCCCGGTGAGCCGGGGCCGCCCTACCTTCTGAGCCCACCGGGACGTGCCCGGACCAGAGGAGGAGCCATGAAGGTCGACATCGCGACGCTCAACACGATGGCCGGGCAGTGCCAGGCGGAGGCCGCGGACACCACCGCCCGGCACGCCACGCTGTCGGCGGGGATCAACAGCTCGGTGCTGGAGGGCTGGACCGACAGCCAGGCCGCGGTGCAGTTCAGCGAGCTGTACGAGAAGTGGCGGCTGTCCAGCCAGGGGGTCAGCGACGCGCTGACCGGCATGGGTCAGCTGCTGAACAACGTCGCCTCGGCCTACCAGCAGCACGAGAGCGAGATGGCGGCCCGGATCGGCGCGCTGCTCTGACCCTCCGCCGGGGAGACCGGGTCAGCCCGGGAGCGGGCTCGTCGGAGATGCGGTGCCGGCTCCCCGGCGGTGTGCTCCGACGAGCCGCTCCCACGGCAGGATCGAGACGATCGCGATGCAGTGCGGCAGGAAGATGATCGTCACGCCGGCGAAGACCATCACGTGGAAGCCGAGCAGGAAGACCACGAGGGCGATCCGGGCCCGGTCGCGGCGGACCAGCAGCATCAGCGGGGTCAGCGCCTCGAACGCCAGCATCAGCCACTGGGATGCGGGCAGCAGCCACGGCACGTCCAGCGTCCAGTTCGACAGCGGGGTGCCGCGGCGGATCACCGCCCAGGTCAGCGTGGCGCCGGTGGCCCAGTTCCAGCCGCCGAAGCGCATCTTGGCCCAGAAGGCCAGGAAGTAGGTGAGCATCACCGCCACCAGCACGCAGGCCATCGCCCAGCCGGCGGCCTCCGAGGAGCGCCGGTCCCGGACGTGCGCCCGGCCGATGGTGGGCAGCACGGCCAGGGCGACCAGGAAGGCGAACCGGTCGTGGTCCACCTTCCCGTAGCTCATCGCGATGACCATCCACTCGAAGTAGAGGGCGAAGACGGTCAGCCCCAGCACGCGCGGGGCGCGGCCGGTCGCGGCGGCGAGGGCGGTGAGCACCAGCGCCCACTGCACGACGAGCACGACCGTGTGCGTCGGGGTGGGCAGGTGCAGCAGGCGGGCGACCAGCATCGGCTGGTACCAGGCGGTCGGCACGTCGGCGTGCGCGCGCACGAACGTCGTGGTGGCGAACACGTCGATCGGGATGAACAGGTAGGCGATGACCCGGTAGACCGCGATCCGGGCCAGCGGCACGGGGCGGAAGAACCAGCGGTCGCGGGCGGGGGCGGCCGTCGGGCTCGCCACGGCGGTGCTCATCCCGCCTCGACGGGGGAGCTGACCACGACGTGGTCGGTGAAGGCGCCGGTCTGCACACCGTCGCGCAGCTCGAAGTCCCGTTGGACCACGTCGACCCGCACCAGCGGTTCGGCCGAGGGGTTGCGCTGCACGTAGGCCTCGCCGAGCTCTCCGAGCAGCTCGGGGTGGTCGATGACCCGGCCGAGCTGCCCCTCGAACTCCGCCCGGCGCAGCCCCACCTCACCGCCGGACATCGGCACCTCGGTGCCGTCGGCGGTCAGCCCGACCACCCGGGTCGAGCCGACCGGGGCGTCGTTGCCGGCGCGGCCGGCGTACATCAGGAACGGGCCGACGGGGAAGTCGTCGTCGGAGCCCCACGCCGTGCCGGCCAGGGTCAGGGCCAGCACGACGCCGGCGACGGCCAGCCGCCACGCGCGGGCGGCACGGGGCAGCCGGACGACCTCGACCTGCTCCGTCGGGTCGGGAGCGGACAGCAGCTGCACGCGGGCATCGTAGGTTCGCCGCCTGTCCGCACGGGGTGACCGGCGGCGCGGACCCGGCCCACCGGCCCCATCCGCCGCACCAGCGCGGTCAGGAGCGGGGGAGGACGTCCCAGCCCGAGAGCGCGGTGACCACCCCGGGCGCCATGTCCAGCGCAGCGAGCCCGGTGGTGTCGACGAACGCCGCATCGTCCGCGTCGTCACCGGCGACCGGCTGCTGACCGGGGTCGGCGAGCGTGCACAGCCAGTCGGTGACCAGGAAGACCACGCCGTCCCCGTCGATGCGCACCGCGCCCAGCGGCCGCACCGGCCGCACCGCCAGCCCGGTCTCCTCGGCCAGCTCCCGGACGACGGCCTGCTCCTGGGTCTCCCCGGCCTCCATCCGCCCACCGGGCACCGACCACAGCCCGGCACTGGGAGCGTGCCCGCGGCGGATCAGCAGCAGCCGGCCCTGCGCGTCGTGCACCACCGCGCCCACGCACGGCACCTCGGGCCTGGCGTCGTCCGGAGCCGGTTCGTCCACGCCCGCAGGCTACGGCCGCCGCCCCCGGCACCCGCCCCCGTGGCGCGGGCAGCGTCGCGGTGCCCGATGCTTGACGCGGCGCCAGCAGAACAGGACGGTGAGCGGCCATGAGCGTGTCCCCGGTGTGCCCGCGGTGCGGGGAGGTCCTGCAGGTCCGCCCCGGTTCGACGGGTGAGGGCTGGTGTCACGTGCACGCCGCCGTCACCCCGCTGCACCACACCGCCGTCCTCGCCCACGACGCGATCAGCGCCGTCTGCGCCGACGCGCGCGTCCCGGCCTGGGTGCCCGACCCGCTGCCCGGCGGCTGGGCGGTCACCGGGCTCGCGTGGGGCGGTGAGCCCGGCGCCCGGGCGATCGTCGTCGCCCTCGCCGGCCCCGGGCCCGTGGGCGGCCCGGCCGAGATGGTGCTCGTCGCCGAGGAGCCGGGCACCGGCCTGGGCTGCGGCTACGCCGGGCTGCCCGGCGTCGACCCCGGTGACCTGGTGTCCGGGCCCTCCCACGCCGGGATCGAGGCCTCCGGCCAGCGGGCGCCGCTGTGGGCGGTGCCGACCGTCGACGACCGGGCCGCCTACGTGGGGGAGGCCCAGGGCGTGTGGCTGTGGCTGGTCACGTGGCCCGCGTCGGCGGCCTGGCTGCTGGCCGAGGACCTGTCCCTGCTCGACCTGCGCGACCGGGTGTACCCCGATCTGCCGCTGGGACCTCCGACCGACCGGCTGCTGCCCGGCCGTTGAGCAGCTGGACGACGGGCGGCGACCAGCGGATTCGTCGTCCCTCCCCGGCGTGGCGGCTGGTGCTCGCGGCGGGACGGCTGTTACTCATGGGGCGCGGTCCCGCTGGCCGTCGTGGTGACCTGCTGTCGGCGCGCCGACGTGGGCCGCCTGGCCGCCTGAGGAAGGACGCGCACGTGCTGAAGAAGGTGCTCACCTGGCTGGCCGTCGCCTTCGTGGTCTTCTACGTCATCCAGCGCCCCGAGGACGCCGCCGGCATCGTGCGCAGCGCGGGCTCGGCCCTCGGTGACGCGGCCGCCTCGCTGTCGGCCTTCGTGGGCTCGCTCGTCTAGCCGGTCGTGTCCGGCCCGCGCACCCGCAGGCCCCGCTGGGGCAAGGACGCCGAGAAGTACCTGCTCTCGGACGAGCCGCCCGTCATCGCCACCCGCCGGCACCCGGCGGTGCTCGCCCGGCCGCTGATCCGCGGCGTCCCCGCGCTGGCCGTCGGGGTCTGGGTCCTGCAGCTGGACCCCACCAACCGGGTCTCGGCCGTCGTCGGCCTGGTCGTCGTCCTCGGCGCGCTGGGCTACCTGGCCCTGCACGTCGCCGAGTGGTGGGTGCGGCACTTCCTGGTCACCCGGCGCCGCGTGCTGCTGACGTCGGGCGTGATCATCCGCACCGTGGCGGTCATGCCGCTGCGCCGGATCACCGACCTGACCTGGAAGGAGACCTTCTGGGGACAGATCCTCGGCTACGGCACCTTCCGGTTCGAGTCCGCCGGGCAGTCCCAGGGGCTGGACGTCATCGACTACATGCCGCACGCCAACGCCCTCTACAAGCGGCTGTCGGAGCTGATGTTCGGCACCGACCAGACCACCAACCCGGTCAGCTCCGACGAGGACGCCGACGGCTCGCTGGCCGCCGACGACCGCGGTGAGCCCGACGCACCCGAGCAGCTGATGCCCCGGCCGCTGACGAACGGACGCCGGCACGACACCGCGCCGATCCCGCGGCTGCGGCCCACCCGCTTCCCCGACCCGCAGGACGAGTGACCGGTCGGCGGCCGGGGACGGGCGTGCGGCAGGCTGGGGGCGTGCGCATCGACCTGCACACCCACTCCTCGGTGTCCGACGGCACCGAGAGCCCCGCCGAGCTCGTCGCCACCGCGGCCGCTGCGGGGCTGGACGTCGTCGCCCTCACCGACCACGACACCACCGCCGGCTGGGCTGCCGCGGCCGCCGCCCGCCCGCCCGGGCTGACCGTCGTCCCGGGCATGGAGCTGTCCTGCGCCTGGACGGGAGTCGAGGGGCCGCCGGTCGCCGTCCACCTGCTGGCCTACCTCTTCGACCCCGACCACCCCGCCTTCGCCGCCGAGCGCGCCCGGCTGCGGGCCGAGCGGCTCAGCCGCGGCGAGCGGATCGTGCGTGCGCTGGCCGCCGACGGCCACCCGGTGGTGTGGGAGGAGGTGCTGGCCCGCAGCGCCGGCGGGGTGGTGGGCCGCCCGCACGTGGCCCGCGCGCTCGTCGAGGCCGGCGTCGTCGGCTCGGTCGACGAGGCCTTCGCCAGCCTGCTGCACCACCGCAGCCCGTACTACGCGGCCAAGGCCGACACCGAGGTTCTCGACGGCATCGCGCTGGTGCGTGCGGCCGGCGGCGTGCCGGTGTTCGCCCACGGGCTGGCCACCTCGCGCGGCCGGGTCGTCGACGACGCCGCGATCGAGGCGATGGCCGCCGGCGGGCTGCTCGGCCTGGAGGTCGACCACCCCGACCACACCCCCGACCAGCGGGCGCACCTGCGGGTGCTCGCCGACCGGCTGGGGTTGCTGTGCACCGGGTCCAGCGACTACCACGGCACCAACAAGAGGACGCCGATCGCGGCCTGCACGACCGCGCCCGACCAGTACGCCGCACTGCTCGCCGCCGGCACCGGCACGACCGTGCTGACCGACTGAGACCGTCGTACCCGCGGGTTACCGTGGCGGCCGTGGTGGGTGACCAGCTGGAGATGCCGGGCATGCCCAAGCGGCTGTTCTCCTGCACCCCCAGCAAGCTGGCCACGTTCGCGGACTGCCCGCGCCGCTACCGCTTCGCCTACCTGACCCAGCCCCGCCCGCCCCGCGGCCCGGCCTGGGCGCACAACACGGTGGGCGCCGCGGTGCACGCCGCCCTGCGCTCGTGGTGGGACCTCCCGGTCGAGAAGCGCACGGCGTCCGCGGCCCGCCAGCTGCTCTACAGCGGCTGGTCACCGGCCGGGTTCCGCGACGGCGAGCAGGCGCAGACCTGGCGGGCCAAGGCGGCCGGGTGGCTCACCGACTACGTCGCCGAGCTCGACCCGACCGACGAGCCGGCCGGCACCGAGCGCACGGTCGGGGCCACCACCGGGGCGCTGGCGCTGTCCGGCCGCGTCGACCGCATCGACCGGCGCGGCGACGAGCTGGTGGTCGTCGACTACAAGACCGGCCGCACGCCGAGCACCGAGGACGACGCCCGGAGCTCCCCGGCGCTGGCGCTGTACGTGCTGGGTGTCCGGCGCACGCTGCGCCGTGCCTGCAGCCGGGTCGAGCTGCACCACCTGCCCTCGGGCACGGTCGCGGCCTTCGAGCACACCGAGCGCTCGCTGGCCAACCACGTGCGCCGGGCCGAGGACATCGCGCACGACATCACCACCGCGACCGAGGCCCTGGAGGGCGGCGCCGACGTGGACGCCGCCTTCCCGCCGGTGCCCGGGCAGCAGTGCAGCTGGTGCGACTTCCGGTCCAGCTGCCCGACCGGCCAGGCGGCAGCACCGGCCCGGGAGACGTGGAGCTTCCTGCCCACCGAGCCGGCCCCGGCCGACTGAGCCGCTAGGCCGGCGGCGCGCTGGCCGAGGCCACCGGGACGTCGGTGTACCGCGCCGTCAGCACCTCCAGCAGGTGGCCGTCGGGCCCGCGGAAGTACAGCCGCCGTCCGCTGCCGTCGAGGTCCACCGCCCCGACCTCGTGCGGACGGCGCCCGGCTGGGTCGGCGGTGTACAGCGTCCCGTCCGCGTCGAAGCGCGCTCGCACCCGGTCGAAGTGCTCGTCGTCGACCAGGAAGGCCAGGTGCAGCGGCTCGGGCCGCGGCGCGGCGGCGAAGTTGAGGACGAGGTGGTCGTCGAGCTGGACGCTGGAGAAGAAGCCGTTGAGCCACGGCTCGCGCAGCTCCAGCAGGTCGACGAACCAGGCGACGGCGGCGTCCCGGACGGACACCGGGACGATCATGTGGTGCAGGGCAGTGGGCACGGGGACTCCTGGACGAGAGAGGACCCGGCAGCGGGATCGCGGCCGGGAGAGCGCTGCTCCCTCATCGGGCGGGCTGCGGGCCCGCGCCGGCATCAGGTGCCGGCCGGGCACCCGATCCGTGCGCGGCGATGAGCCGACCCGGCAGTCATGGCGGGCACCGTAGCGGCCGGTGACCGGGTGGCGCCAGGGTCAGCCGCCGGTCGCGCCGCGGACGGCGAGGGAGACCGCCAGTGCCAGCATCACCACCGCGATCACCGCGTCCAGCACCCGCCAGGCGGCCGGGCGGGCGAACACCGGCCGCAGCAGCCGGGCGCCGAACCCCAGGCCGGTGAACCACAGCGCGCTGGCCACCGCCGCACCGACGCCGAAGGCCCACCGGCGGTCGCCGTAGGTGCTCGACAGCGAGCCGAGCAGCACCACGGTGTCCAGGTAGACGTGCGGGTTGAGCCAGGTCAGCGCGAGCGCCGTGGTCACCGCGACCGTGGCGCTGGTGCGGTTGCCGGCGGCGTCGGTGAGCAGGGCGCCGGGCCGCAGCGCCCGCCGGGCGGCCATCAGCCCGTAGACCAGCAGGAACGCCGCGCCGGCGAAGCAGACGACGGTCAGCACGCCCGGCGCCCGGGTGACCAGAGCCCCGGCGCCGCTCACGCCGGCCGCGATCAGCACGACGTCGGACAGCAGGCAGACGGCGACGACCGCGGTCACGTGCTCGACGCGCAGCCCCTGCCGCAGCACGAACGCGTTCTGGGCACCGATGGCGACGATCAGCGACAGGCCCAGCCCGAGTCCGGCGGCGGCGGCGAGCAGGGCGTTCGACATGCCGCTCACGCTAGGAGCCGGGTGGCCGTGACTCCAGCTGTCTTTCCTGATGCACCTGAAGCGCCTCTAATGGCCGGGTGGACCTCGACCTCGCCCAGCTGCGCGCGTTCGACGCGACGGTCACCGCCGGCACCCTCGACGGGGCGGCCCGCGCGCTGCACGTGACGCCGAGTGCGATCAGCCAGCGGCTCAAGGCGCTGGAGGCGGCGACCGGACGGGTCCTGCTGGTGCGCAGCAGGCCGGTGCAGGTGACCGAGTCCGGGCAGCCCGTGCTGCGGCTGGCCCGCCAGGTCGCGCTGCTGGCCGCCGACGCCGCCCGCGAGCTCGCGCCCGAGGACGGCGACCGGCCGGTCACCCTGCCCATCGCGCTCAACGCCGACTCGATGGCCACCTGGGTGCTGCCGGCGCTCGCCCCGCTGGCCGACGAGCTGGCCTTCGACCTGCACGTGCAGGACCAGGAGCACACCGCCGCCCTGCTGCGCGAGGGCCGGGTGACCGCCGCGGTGACCGCCGACGACGTCCCGGTGCCCGGCTGCACGGTGACGCGGCTGGGCGGCATGCGCTACCGGCCGATGGCCACCCCGGCGTTCACCGACCGGTGGTTCGGCGACGGCGTGACCGCCGAGGCGCTGTCGCGGGCACCGGTGGTCGTGTTCGACCGCACCGACGACCTGCAGCACGGCTACCTGCGCTCGCGCGGCGTCGACCCGCAGGCCCCGCCGCTGCACCACGTGCCGGCCTCGGTCGACTACATCACCGCGGTCACCCTCGGCTTCGGCTGGGGGATGGTGCCGCGCCAGCAGGAGCCGCCCGGCGCACTCGTCGAGCTCGACCCGGCCAGGGGCGTCGACGTCGTCCTGCACTGGCAGCAGTGGCGGCTGCGCTCGCCGTCCCTCGACCGGGTCGCCGCCGCTGTCCTGACCGCCGCCCGACGGCACCTCGACCAGCTCGCCTGACGCGGGGGCGTGCGGCGGCCGCCACTGCCAGACTCGGCAGGTGGAGGCACAGCGGCAACAGGGTCACGGACTGCGCTTCGACTGGGGCCTCGCCGGCGCCACTGCGATCGCCCGACGGGCCGACGTCGCGGTGGTGGTCGACGTGCTCTCCTTCACCACCACCTTGACGGTCGCCGTCGACGCCGGCGTCGCCGTGCTGCCCTTCCGGTGGGACGACGCCCGGGCCGTCGAGCACGCGCGTACGAGGGACGCGGTCCTGGCGGTCGGTCGCTCTCGGGCCCGCCCCGGCGAGATCAGCCTCTCGCCCGCGACGCTCCGGCGTCCCCGGCTGCCGGAGCGGCTGGTGCTCCCGTCGCCGAACGGGTCGACGATCGCGCAGCGCCTGAGCGAGGGACGTGGGAGCTGTGTGGGCGCGAGCCTGCGGAACGCCGAGGCCGTCGCGACCTGGATCGCCGACCGTCACGACCCGGCACGGACGACGGTCGCCGTGGTGGCTGCGGGCGAGCAGTGGCCCGACGGCGGGCTCCGCCCTGCAGTGGAGGACGCCTGGGGCGCTGGAGCCGTGATCGACCACCTCGCCCGTGCCGGCTGGGACGAGGTGTCACCCGAGGCGGTCAGCGCCCGCGCTGCCTGGCGCGCCGTCGCAGACGACGTCGGGAACAGCTTGCTGGCCTGCGTCAGCGGTCAGGAACTGGTCCGGGCCGGTTTCCGCGGCGACGTGGACATCGCCGCGGAGGCCGGCACCAGCCGGTGTGTGCCGGTCCTCCAGGGCGATGTGTTCGTCGACGGTGCCTGAGCGGTGGGCCCTCAGGCGCTGAGCGGCTCGGGCTCCGCGACCCGCACGCGGGCGGCCCGCACGATCGGGGACTCCCGCACCCGGGACGGCACCGCCAGCGTCGCCTGCCGGAACGCCCGGAGCCCCGCCGTCGCAGCCGCGTCGGTGAGCCCGAACCCCGGCAGGCCGTAGAGCCTGCGGGCCCACTGCGGGAGGGTCGCGGCACCCAGCGAGGCCAGCGTCGCCCACGCCGGGCGGGCCGGGGTGAGCAGCTGCACCCAGCCGGGCATCGGCGGGACGAGGATGAACCTCGAGGCGGTGCGGGCGGCCGGGGTGACCGCGAGCCGGTCCTGCACGCGGGCGAAGTAGGCGGCCAGCTCGGCCTCGGTGCGCGGGACGTCGGCCTCGTCGCAGCCCACCAGCACCGCGGCGACGACCTGCTCCTCGACGTAACGGTCGGCCTCGGCGTCGGTGAGCGGCACCCCGGCGCGGCGGGCGGTGGACAGCAGCGAGTCGACCTCGCAGTTGTGCACCCACAGCAGCAGGTCGGCGTCGTCCACGTTGAAGTGCCGGCCGGTGGTCTCCTCGACGCCGGACTTCCCGCGGTGCAGCCCGCGGACCCGGCGCACCTGGCGCAGCGCGTCCCGGCGGGTGCCGAAGGTGAGCGTGGCGACGTACTCCGCGGTGCGGGTCAGCCGCGCCCACGGCTCGGTCTCGAAGGCGACGGAGAACTGGTGGACGCCGTCCATCGCCACCGGGTGCAGCGCCTGCAGCAGCAACGCGCGGATGCCGCCGACGGAGAAGGCCGGGTCGCTGTGGATCCGCCAGCTGATGCTGTCGGGGCCGAAGAACCCCAGCAGGTCCTCCTCGGGCGTGAAGTCCTTGATGGAGGGGGTCGGCCTCATGACTGTGCTCCCACGGTCTGCTCGTCGTGCGCGGCCGCAGCCGGCGTGCCCGTCCAGAAGGACAGCAGCACGGCGACGGTGTCGTCGGGGTTCTCGATGGCGGGGGAGTGCCGGGACCGGGCGATGACCTCGTGCCGGGCCCCCAACCGGGCGGCCATGTCCGTCTGCGCGGCCGGCGTCCAGGCGTTGTCGGCGACGCCGTGCGCCACCAGCACCGGGACGCCGGTGGCGGTGAGCTCGGCGACCCGGTCGGGCTCGGTGAGCAGCGCCTCGGCCATGCCGCGCAACCCCGCCTCGCTGCTGGTGCGCAGCACCTGGGTCTGGAATGCGGCGGTCGCCGGCGGGATGGTCGCCCGCACCGGGTCGTCGGCCTCCATCTCGGCCAGCGTGCGGACCACCAGGTCGACACCGCCGACGTCGAGCAGCGGGGCCAGGTGGCCGATCAGCTGCGCCCGCGGTCCGGTCAGCTCGGCCGGGCCGCTGTCGAGCAGCGTGAGGGAGTCGAAGAGCCCCGGCTCGGCGATCACCGCCGCGCGGGACACCAGCCCGCCGAGGCTGTGGCCCAGCAGGTGCAGCGGTCCGCTGCCCTCGGCGCGCAGCCGGCGGCCCACGGCGACGACGTCGGTGGCCAGCTCGGGCACCGAGTAGCGCGCGGGGTCCTCGGGGCCGGTGGACTCGTGCTGCCCACGCTGGTCGATCGCCACGGCGCGCAGCCCGGCGGCGCGCACCGGGTCCAGCAGCGGGGCGAAGTCCTCCTTGCTGCCGGTGAAGCCGGGCACCAGGAGGACGGTCGGGCCGGCCCCGCCGGTGTCCAGCGCCGCGAGCTCCCCGGCCGGTCCCTCGAGGGTCACCCGGGTGGCCGCGTGGGTCGTCAGCTGCCCGTCCGGGGCCGCCGCGCTGTCGAGGTCGTCGGTGCCGAGGGTGGCTGGGGCTGAGCCGCCGGGGGAGACCATGCCCCGAGTGTGCCCCGCCGTCCGGTCGTGCGCCGCCGACCTCCTCGAGGAGTGGACGGCGCCCTTCCCCTAGCGGTAGGCGCGGACCTCGGTGGTGGTGTCGTAGACGACGACCGGGCCCACGAGCGCGGTGCGCCCACCGGCCGGCACGTCGGCGACCCGGGAGCGGCTCTGCTCGGCGCCGTCGGCGAGCGTGCGCCGCACGAAGGCGCCGTCCTCGGGGACGGTGACCACGCCCGCGTCGTCGGGGGAGAGCGCGGGCAGCCCGAGCGCGGGCACCTGCCAGCGCGGCTGCCCGGTGCCGCTGTCGAGGGCGTAGAGGGTGCCGCGCGCCCACAGCAGCGCGACGTCGTCGGTGCCGGTCTGCAGCAGCGGCTCGTCGAGCGGGTCGGTGCCGGCCGGCAGCGAGAGCTGGGTCAGCGTCGTCCCGTCGGTGGGCGAGAGCACCAGCACGCGGTCGCCGAGGACGACGTCGACGAGCTCGTCGGCGCCGGCCAGCCGGGCGGTGTCGGCGCCGGTGTCGAGGTCGCGGGTCCACACCACGTCGCCGCTGAAGCCGTCGAGCAGCTGCACCTGCAGGGCGCCCAGGCAGCGCTGCAGCACGACCACCCCGGCGGTGCCCACCGTGGAGCCCACGACCCGGCAGTCGGCACCGGCGTCGTGGTGCCAGCGCAGGGTGTTGCCGGTCGGGTCGAGGGTGTCCAGGCCGGTGGAGCTGCTGGCCAGCACGATCCGCTCGGTGCTGGTGAGCTCGACCTCCGGGCCGAAGGGGACGGTGCGGTACCAGTCGCGCACCCCGGTCGCGGCGACCAGGGCGACTGCCTCGTCGCAGCGGCCGGTGCCGCGGAAGACCGCCACCACGTTGCCGTCGACCGCGGTCGCGTCGCACAGCGTCGCGTCGGACCGGCGGTAGTGCCACGCCTCGGCGCCGGTGGCCGGGTCGACCATGGCCAGCCCGTGCTCGTCGGTGACCAGCACCCGGTCGCTCTGCGCGGGCGGACCGGGGTCGGGCGCGAGCGGGGCCGACCAGGCCTGCGTCAGCTCACCGGCCGGCGCGGTGGCCGGGACGGCGGGCGCGGCGCCGGCGGTGGTGCTGGACGTCGCCGCGGCGTCGGAGGTGCGCCACAGCAGCACGGCGACGGCGGCCACCACGAGGGTGACCGCCGTCCAGACCCAGATCCGCAGCGGCGGGAGCCGCCGGCGGGACTCGTCGTGCGGGGACGGCTCGCCTCCAGGTGCCCGCTCCGGGCGGAGCGGGGCGTGGGGGGAGGGCGAGCCGTCCATCAGGCGGTGGGCTGCTCGCCGCCGGTGCTGCCGCCCTTGCCGCCACGCCCACCCCGACGGCGGCGCCGCGGGCGGGTGTCGCCGGTGGCGCCCTCGGCGGCGCCGTCCGCCGTCTCGCCACCGGTCGCCGGTGCACCGGGCTCGGCCATCGCAGCGGCACCCGCCGCAGCGGCGCCGCTGCCCCGGGTGCGCTGCCGCGGGCGGCTCTTGCGCGGGCCGGGAGCGGTCTCGTCCTCGCCCAGGGCGCCGTCCCGGTTGCCGGGGCCGCTGTCGCGGCCCGGGCCGGAGTGGTCGCCGGAACGCCCGGCGGGCTTCTGCCGCTTGCCGGTCTCGCCGAGGTCCTCGAGGGTCTCGGCACCCAGGCCCTCGCGGGTGCGCTGGGCGCGGGGGAGCCGGCCGGTCGCCGTCGTCGGCACGTCGAGGTCGGTGTAGACCCACGGCGAGGTGGAGTAGGTCTCCGGCGGGTCGGCGAAGGGCAGGTCCAGCGCCTTGTTGATCAGCTGCCAGCGCGGGATGTCGTCCCAGTCGACGAGGGTGACGGCGACGCCGGTGCTCCCCGCGCGGCCGGTGCGGCCGATCCGGTGCACGTAGGTCTTCTCGTCCTCGGGGCACTGGTAGTTCACGACGTGGCTGACGCCGGTGACGTCGATGCCGCGGGCGGCGACGTCGGTGGCGACCAGGACGTCGACCTTGCCGGCGCGGAAGGCGCGCAGCGCCTGCTCGCGGGCGCCCTGGCCGAGGTCGCCGTGCACGGCCGCGGCGGCGAAACCGCGCTCGACCAGGTCGTCGGCGACCTTCTGCGCGGTGCGCTTGGTGCGGCAGAAGACCATGACCAGGCCGCGGTCGCGGGCCTGGAGCACCCGGGACAGCAGCTCGGGCTTGTCCAGGTTGTGCGCCCGGTAGATGAACTGGGTGGTCTGCGGGACCGTCGAGCCCTCGTCGTTGCCGTGCGCCCGGATGTGCGTGGGCTGGTTCATGAACGACCGGGACAGCGTGACGATCGGGCCGGGCATCGTCGCGGAGAACAGCATCGTCTGCCGCTTGTCCGGGACCATCGCCAGCACGCGCTCGATGTCGGGCAGGAAGCCCAGGTCGAGCATCTCGTCGGCCTCGTCGAGGACCAGGACGCGCACCTTGCCCAGGATCAGGTCGCCGCGCTGCGCGAGGTCCAGCAGCCGGCCCGGGGTGCCGACGACGACCTCGACGCCGGCCTGCAGCGAGGCGATCTGCGGCTCGAACGCGCGGCCGCCGTAGATGGCCTGGACGCGGATGCCGCGCTTGGCGCCGGCGGCGCCGAGGTCGCGGGAGACCTGCACGCACAGCTCACGGGTGGGGACGACGACCAGCGCCTGGGGCACGCCGTCGCCCCCCTCGGTCGGGGGCACGACGCGCTGCAGCATCGGGATGCCGAAGCCCAGCGTCTTGCCGGTGCCGGTGCGGGCCTGACCGATGAGGTCGTTGCCGGACAGCGCCAGCGGGAGGGTGAGCTCCTGGATGGCGAAGGTGCGGGTGATCCCGACCTCGGCCAGCGCGGCCACGATGTCGGGGTGGACGTCGAAGTCGCTGAACAGCGGGCTGTCGGGGGCGACGGGTGCACCGCCCAGCTCACCGACCTGCTCCACGAGCTCCTCGGGTGCGGGCGCGCCGGTCTCGGCGTGCTCCAGCTCGGGGGCCGGCAGGTCGGCGACGGGGGTGGTCTCGACGGGTGTGTTCTCGGTGGAGGTCAGTGCTCTCGCCTCGGTCTGGTGGGGGACCAGGAGCGCTCGGCGGTGCCTGGAGTCAGGCGTTGCCCAGCGGCGCTCGCCGGTCCCGGGGGTCGGTTCCGGGATGTTCGATCCAAGCGCCGACGCGGCCAGCAGACCGGGCGTCAGGTGCGGACTGCCCGGGAGACGGCCCTCGTCGGGCCGGTCTCGAGGTGAGATCCAGCGGTCATCAGCGCACAGGGGGGTTGCACGTGCAGGTGTGGACCCGAGGGCCCGACCGGCCCATCGTAGCCTGGGGACGCCGCCGACCTGGTGGGAACGCGGCGCCGACGCCCGGGCGGGACGCCCGGCGCAGGACGAGGGGGAGCGCATGGCCGACGTCGAGGTGCACCCCGACCAGGGGGCCGTGGTGGAGCTGCTGGGCGTGCTCGCCTACGCGGAGCTGACGGCCTTCGACCGCCTGGCCGAGGACGCGCGGCTGGCCCCGACCCTCGACGGGCGCGCGGCGCTGGCCCGGATGGCCGCCGCCGAGATCGCCCACCACGAGCGGCTGGCCGCGCGGCTGCGCGAGCTGGGCGTGGACGTGATCGCGGCGATGACGCCGTTCGTGGCCGCCCTCGACGCCTTCCACGACGGCACCCACGCCAGCACCTGGCTGGAGGGGCTGGTCAAGGCCTACGTCGGCGACGGCCTGGCCGCCGACTTCCACCGCGAGATCGCCGTCTTCCTGCCCCCGCCCGACCGGGCGCTGGTCGAGGAGGTGCTCGCCGACAGCGGGCACGCCGACTTCGCCGTCCGGGAGGTGCGGGCCGCGATCGCCGCCGACCCCACCCTCGCCGGCCGGCTGTCGCTGTGGGCCCGCCGGCTGGTGGGGGAGGCGCTCACCCAGTCGCAGGCAGTGCTGGTCGAGCACGACCAGCTCGCCGACCTGATCATCACCGGGACCGGCGACCTGGCCGGCGTCGGTGCCCTGCTGCAGCGGATCACCCGGGCGCACACCGCCCGCATGGCCGCCCTCGGCCTCAACCCCTGAGACGGCGACAGGGCGCCACCGCGGTGCGGTGACGCCCTGTCCGGTCCCGGTGCACGAGCACCGGGACGTCGTTCAGCCGGCGATGAAGCCCACCCGGCGGGAGTCCGCCTCGGCGATCTCCACATAGGCGATCCGGTCGGTCGGGACGACGACCCGGCGACCGCGCTCGTCGACCAGCGTGAGCAAGCCGTCCTTGGCGGTCATGGCCGCGGACACCTCGGCCGCGATCTCGTCCGGCGTCTTGGGGCTGTCGATGACCAGCTCGCGCGGGGAGTGTTGGACACCGATCTTCACTTCCACTGCTGGATGCCTCCTCTGGTCGGACTGCTGGTCACCCACGCTAGTCCAGGCCCGCACGGCGAGCCGGTCCGAAGGGTGCGCCGACAGCGAACGGACGGCGCCCGCGGGCTCAGTCGGCGTCGTCGCGGCGGGGGAAGCCGGAGATGCCGCGCCAGGCCAGCGCCGACATCAGCGCCACGGCCTCGTCGCGGGACACCGTGCCCTTGCCGGCCAGCCACCAGCGCGCGCTGGTCTCGGCCAGCCCGGTGAGCCCCGCCGACAGCAGCAGCGCCCGCTCGCGGTCGGTACCGGTGTCCTCGGCGATCACCTCCGCGATCGCCTCGATGCTGGCCCGCGACCCGCGGTCGACGACGCGGCGCACCTCGGCGTCGTTGCGCAGGTCGGACTCGAACACCAGCCGGAACGCCTCGCCGTCGGCGTCGATGAAGTCGAAGTAGGCGCCCACCGCGGCGTCGACGCGCGCCCGGTTGTCCTCGGTGGCGGCCATCGCCTGGCGCACCCGCTCGGTGAGCTCGTCGACCTGCTCCTCCAGCAGCGCCAGGTACAGCTCCCGCTTGCCGGGGAAGTGCTGGTAGAGCACCGGCTTGCTCACCCCGGCGCGGACGGCGATGTCGTCCATCGCCGCGGCGTGGAAGCCCTGGGCGACGAAGACGTCCTGCGCGGCGCGCAGCAGCTGCACTCGCCGGGCGTCCCGGGGGAGGCGGACGGCGCGGCGCGGCGCCGGCGCTGCGGTCACGGGTCGGCTGGGCTGCATGGCGAGCGCGATGCTACCGGCGGGCCCGGCTCCCGGCGGCGGTGCAGCGGTGGTCGCCGCGGCGGTGTCCTACCGTCGGGGGCGTGACCGACGCCCGGCTCTCCGACGTCCCGCTGCCCCGGCTCGGCGCGCACCTCCCGCCGTGGCCCGGCGCCATGGTGCCGGTCACCGACGGCGAGGTCCTCGTGCGGCACACGCCCTGGCGCGGACCGGTGCCGGCCGACGGCGCACCGGACGCCGACCCGCCCGCCGACGCCCCGCGCGAGCGTGCGCTGTACGTCCACGGCCTGGGCGGTGCGGCCACGAACTGGACCGACTTCGCCGGCCTGCTCGCCGTCCGCTTCGACGGCTGGGCGCTGGACCTCCCCGGCTTCGGTCAGTCGCCGCCACCGCGGCGCTACTCGGTCCAGGGGCACGTGCAGGCCGTCGTCGACGTCCTGGAGTGGATCGTCGCCCGGCCCGGCCCCGGGCAGGGCGATCCGGTGCACCTGGCCGGCAACTCCCTCGGCGGCCTGGTGACCGTGCTCGTCGCCGCACGCCGGCCCGACCTCGTCGCCACCCTCACCCTGGTCTCCGCCGCGATGCCGGTCTACCGGGTGCCGGCGGCGCTGGACCGGGCGGTCGCGCTGGTCCTGCTGCCCGGCGTCCCCGCCCTGGCCTCCCGCCGGCTGGCCGCGGTCAGTCCCGAGCAGCGGGTCCGCGGGCTGCTGCAGGTGTGCTTCGGCGACCCGTCGCGGGTGCCGCCCGAGCGGGTCGCCGAGGCGGTCGAGGAGGCCCGCCGCCGGGACGAGCAGCCGTGGGCGGGGCAGGCGCTCACCCGCAGCCTCCGCGGGCTGATGACGTCCTACCTGCGGGTCGGCCGGGCCAACGCCTGGCGGCTGGCGGCCGGCGTGCGGGCGCCCTCGCTGGTCGTCTGGGGCGACCGCGACCGGCTCGTCGACCCCCGGCTGGCCCCGCGGCTGGCCGGCGTCCTGCCCGACTCCCGGCTGCAGGTGCAGGCCGGGGTCGGCCACCTGGCGATGCTGGAGGCGCCCGAGCCCACTGCGCGGGCGGTGCTGGCGCTCGCGGAGGACGTCGCTGCCCGCCGGTCCCCGCGTGGTGCCGACCGGTCCGCCGCCGGGCAGGCCTGAGCCCGGGCACACCCGGCGCAGGTCCGCCGCGCGGACAGGGGACCGTGAGAGCCTTGCGGCCGTGACCAGCCCCGGGCCGCACGCCGACCGGGGACCCGGCGGGCAGCCCGGACCGGGACGCCGTCCGGCCGACGGGGCGCACGCTCCGGGACGTCGGCCGCAGCTCCCCGTGCCGCCGGAGGACCGGGGCCCCCGCCGCGCCCCGGGGCCGGTGACCGGTCCGCTGGTCGCGCGCCGGGACCCGCTGCGTCCCGGTCCCGCCCCGGTGCCGCGACGGCACGCCGGCCCGCCCGCGCGAGGACGGCTGCGCCGGTTCGTGCGCCGGCACGGGTGGCGCGCCTACGCCCTCCCGCTGCTGGTCGTGGCCACCGTCGTCGTCCTGGTGGACATGATCGGCGGCCGCGGGGCCGGCGACCCGGGCGGTGCGCCGCCGGAGGCCGCGCCCGCCGCCGTGTCCAGCCCGGCAGGCGGGCCCGCCGGCGACAGCGGGGCGCCGGTGCCCGACGCGCAGGGGGAGGGGTCACCGACCCAGCTGCCGCCCCCGGCGCCGGCCACCTACGTGGAGAAGGGTGCCGGGACGCTGAGCGTCGTCGACGGCACCTCGGCGGTCTCCGGCACCGGTCCGCTGGAGCGGTTCGTCGTGGAGGTCGAGGACGGCATCGGCGTCGACGGCGCCCAGTTCGCCGAGGCGGTCACCGCCACCCTGGGCGACGCCCGCTCCTGGGGCTCGGGCGGTCAGCTGTCCTTCCAGCGGGTCGGCGCCGCGGAGGCGGCGTCCGGTGACTACGACTTCCGGGTCAGCCTGGTCAGCCCCGGCAGCATGGAGACCTACTGCCCCGGTGTCGGCACCGGTGGCTACACCTCCTGCCGGTACGGCGAGCGCGCGGTGATCAACCTGGCCCGCTGGGAGACCGCCGTCCCGGACTACGACGGCGACATCGCCACCTACCGGCTCTACGTGGTCAACCACGAGGTCGGCCACGCCCTGGGGCACGGCCACGAGCAGTGCCCGGGCCCGGGTCTGCCCGCCCCGGTGATGCAGCAGCAGACGCTCGGTCTGCAGGGGTGCGCGAAGAACGCCTGGCCGTTCCCCTAGCGCGCGGCCGCCACCCTGGCGGCGGGATCCAGCGGATCGAGATCGTCCGTCACGCATCTGCTCACGACCGTTGACAACCTGTGATGACAACCACAGGATCCACCCAGGGAGATCGTTGCTCCTGCCAATCACCGGCAGGGGCGGCGACCCGCGCGTCCGCGACCGGGGCAGGCGGCAGTGCCGTCGCCGCGGGGGCGCGCCAGGCACGAGACAACAGAGAGGTTGTCGCACATGGAGTCCTCCACCCCCACCCGGCGCCGCCACCGGTGGCGACGGCTCGCCGCGGTCCCCGCAGCGCTGGTCGCAGCGGGCGTCGTCGTCACGTTCGCCCCCGCCCCGGCCGCCACCGCGGCCCCCACGCCCCGGCCGGTCACGCCCATCTCGGTGGTCTCCGGCCAGGCCCGGTTCGAGATCCTGTCCCCGACGCTGGTGCGCACCGAGTTCGCCGGTGACTCGCGCTTCATCGACGCGCCCACCTTCAACGCCATCGGCCGGAACAGCTTCCAGCAGACCGCCGTCCGCAAGGTCACCAAGGACGGCTGGATGACCCTGGACACCGGGGCGATGACGCTCCGCTACAAGGTCGGCTCCGGCCGGTTCACCGACGACAACCTCACGATCCAGCTCCGCACTGGCAAGCAGGACGTGACCGGCGCCCCGTGGGCGGGCAAGGAGCTCGCCTCCTGCGACGTCGGCGTCCTCTGCGAGGCCGAGGACCTCACGCTCGACAGCGTGGGCGTCGCCGCCGACCACTCCGGCTACACCGGCACCGGGTTCGCCGCCGGCTTCGAGGGCACCTCGACGTCGCTGTCGTTCGCGACCACCGTCGCGAAGGCCGGCCCGCACCAGCTCGGCCTCCGCTACGCCAACGGGCTCGGTGACGCGCGCACGCTGACGCTCACCGTGGACGGCGCGTCCCCCCGGCAGCTGACGCTGCCCCCGACCGGGAACTGGGACACCTGGGCGGTCCTGCCGGTCGACCTCGACCTCACCGCGGGCCAGCACACCCTGGCGCTCACGCACCGCTCGGCCGACACCGGGCAGGTCAACGTCGACAGCCTGGCGCTGGTGACCCCCGGCACCGCCTACCCGGCCGCCACCGTCGTCTGCGACTTCGACGCCCTCTGCGAGGCCGAGGACCTGGCGCTCTCGGGCCGGATGCACACGGCCACCGACCACTCCGGTTACACCGGCCGGGGCTTCGCCGCCGGCTACGAGGGCGTGGGCGACTCCGCCACCTTCTCCGTCGACGCGCCCGCCGCGGGCGACTACGACCTCACCGCCCGGTACGCCCGCGGCTTCGCCGAGGCCACCGGGGTCTCCGTCGCCGTCACCGGCGGCGCGACCACCCCGTTCGCCCTGCCCTCCACCGGCAGCTGGGACACCTGGGGCACCGCCTCGGTGCGGGTCCACCTCGCCGCCGGCACCAACCAGGTGAGCCTCCTCCGGACGGACTCCGACGCCGGCAACGTGAACGTCGACAGCCTCACGGTCGGCCCCATCGGCTCCGGCCTGGGCACGCCGGCCGGGACGGCGGCCGCGGACTGCGCCTTCGGCACGATCTGCGAGGCCGAGTCCGGCGCACTGTCCGCCGGCGCCCGCCCGGCCGCCGACCACAACGGGTACTCGGGCACCGGCTTCACCGCCGGCCTCGACGTCAGCGGCGCGGCCGAGACCGTGCACGTCGTCGGGGTGCCGAAGGCCGGCACCTACGCCCTGCAGCTCCGCTACGCCGACGCCCTGGCCACGGCCGGTTCGGTGACGGTCCAGGCCGGCACCGGCCCGGCGACGCCCGTCGCGCTGCCCCCGACCAGCAGCTGGGACAGCTGGCGGACGCTCAGCACGCCCGTCGTGCTGGCCGCCGGCGACAACGACGTCCGGCTCAGCTGCCCGGCGGGCTCCGGCTGCGGCGCCAACCTCGACACCGTCGCGGTGACCGCCACCACGGCACCGCTGCTCGCGCCGCACGCCGCCCTCGGTGGCTACCGCCGCAGCCTGGACGGCATCGACGGGCGCAACGGCAACCCGACCCTCAACCCCGGCCTGCTCTACCAGGACGGGTGGTCGCTGCTGGACGACACGACCTCGGCCCTCTACGACCAGGCGACCCGGAAGACCACCCCGCGCCCCACGCACGGTGCCGGCGGCTACCAGGACGGCTACGTCTTCGGCTACGGCCAGGACTACCAGAAGGCACTGGGTGAGCTCGCGACCCTGACCGGGCCGTCGATGCTGCTGCCGCGCTGGACCTACGGCGTCTGGTACTCCGAGTACCTCGACCGCACCGCGGCCGACTTCCAGGACAAGGTCCTGCCGGCGTTCCGGGCCAACAACGTGCCGCTGGACTCCCTCGTCGTCGACACCGACTTCAAGGCCGTCAACACCTGGAACGGCTGGGAGTTCGACCAGGTCAAGTTCCCCGACCCCAAGGGCTTCTTCGACTGGGCGAAGGCGCAGGGGCTGCACACCAGCCTGAACGTGCACCCGAGCATCGACGCGAAGGACCCGCAGCTGGCCCAGGCCCTGGCCACGTCGAAGAACAAGCTGACCAAGCGCACCAGCGGCTGCTCCGGCGGTGCCCAGGTCTGCTACACGTTCGACTTCGGCGACCCCGACCAGCTCAAGGCCTACCTGCAGCTGCACGACCAGATGCAGGCAGCCGGCCCCGACGTCTGGTGGCTCGACTGGTGCTGCGACTCCAGCGAGTCCAACCTCGAGGGCGTCACCGGTGACGCGTGGATCAACCAGGCCTACGCCGACTACAGCGACTCCCGGCTCGGCCGCGGGTTCGCCTTCTCCCGCGCCTTCGGCTCGCTGCAGGCCGGCGGCTACGGCAACGCGACGCCGCTGCCCACCGGTCCCTGGGCGGACAAGCGCACCACGCTGCCCTTCACCGGTGACACGACGTCCACCTGGGACATGCTCGCCGCCGAGGTCGGCTTCACGTCCGGGCAGTCCGCTGCCACGGGCCTGTCGCCGATCAGCCACGACATCGGTGGGCACAACGGGGGTCAGTACGGGCTGAAGGGCTCCGAGACCGTCGACGGCCAGACGACGGACAAGCTGCCCGACGACCTGTACGCCCGGTGGGTGCAGTTCGGCACCTTCCAGCCCATCGACCGGCTTCACAGCAACCACGGCGACCGGCTGCCCTGGCAGTACCCGGGTGCCGGTGGCGAGTCCGCCGCCGACGCCCTGCGTCTGCGTGAGGCCCTCGTGCCCTACACGTACACGCTGGCCCGGCAGGCGGAGACCACCGGCGTCCCCGTCGTCCGTGCGCCCTACCTGCAGTACCCGGGGGAGCAGGAGGCCTACGCGACCGCCGGCACCGAGTACCTGTACGGCTCCGACGTCCTCGTGGCGCCGGTGGTGAAGCCGGGTACGACGGCCACCACGCGGGTCTGGTTCCCGCCGAACAGCACGTGGACCGACTGGTTCACGGGCAAGACCTACGCCGGTGGCACCACCGCCGACGTGGTCTCCGGGCTGGACACGATGCCGGTGTTCGTGAAGTCCGGGGGCATCGTGGCCACCCGGACCAACGACGTCGCCAACGACGCGCAGAACCCGCTCACCGAGCTGACCGTCACGGTCGGGTCGATGACCGACGCGGCGAAGGCCAAGGCGGAGTTCCAGCTGTTCGAGGACGACGGCACCACCGACGACCGCACGCAGAGCCGGACCACCGCGATCCGCTCGTCGGTCGACGGCAAGCGGTCGATCGTCCACGTGTCGGCGCCGCAGGGCCGGTACACCGGTGCGGTGACGGAGCGGGCGGTCACCGTGCGCTTCCTCGACGCGCACCAGCCGACCTCGGTGATGCTCAACGGCGCCACGATGGCCCCGAACACGTGGACGTTCGACGCGACGACCCACGTGCTCACGGTCACCACGCCCAAGCGACCGGTCACCCACCCGATGGAGATCGCCTATCGCTGACGGGTTCTCACGACCGGCGGGCCGGGGACATCGGCCCGCCGGTCGTGGGTCCGTCCGACCACGGGCGGACCCACGTGACCCCGGGCGGTGCGAGCCTGCCCGCCCGGGGAATCACGGCCACGTGTCACGCTGTTGCGCAGTCCAGGACCCCGGCCTCTGGAGCCGGTCAGCCCTGTCACCGCAGCAGTGTGAGGAGCGCGCCGTGCAGTTGCCACCCCTGGTGGAGCCCGCCGCGGACCTGTCGATCGACGAGGTCCGCCGCTACAGCCGCCACCTGATCATCCCCGACGTCGGGATGGACGGGCAGAAGCGCCTGAAGAACGCCAAGGTGCTCGCCGTCGGCGCCGGCGGACTCGGGTCGCCCGTGCTCATGTACCTGGCCGCGGCCGGTGTGGGCACCCTGGGCATCGTCGAGTTCGACACCGTCGACGAGTCCAACCTGCAGCGCCAGATCATCCACGGGCAGTCCGACGTCGGCCGGTCCAAGGCCGAGAGCGCGCGGGACTCCATCAAGGAGATCAACCCGAACGTCGACGTCCGGCTGCACGAGACGCGGCTGGACAGCGAGAACGTGCTGGACATCTTCCGCGAGTACGACCTGATCGTGGACGGCACCGACAACTTCGCCACCCGGTACCTGGTCAACGACGCCGCGGTGCTGTTGGACAAGCCGTACGTGTGGGGCTCGATCTACCGGTTCGACGGCCAGGTGTCGGTCTTCTGGAACGAGCACGGGCCGAACTACCGCGACCTCTACCCGGTCCCGCCGCCGCCCGGCATGGTGCCCTCCTGCGCCGAGGGCGGTGTCCTGGGCGTGCTGTGCGCGACCGTCGGTGCCATCCAGGCCACCGAGGCGATCAAGCTCATCACCGGCATCGGCGACACGCTGCTGGGCCGGCTGATGGTCTACGACGCCCTGGAGATGACCTTCCGCGAGATCAAGGTGCGCAAGGACCCCGAGGGTGAGCCGATCACCGGCCTCATCGACTACGAGGCCTTCTGCGGCGTCGTGTCCGAGGAGGCCCAGCTGGCCGCCGCCGGCTCGACGATCACCGTCGACGAGCTCAAGGACATGATGGACGCCGGCAAGGACTTCGAGCTGATCGACGTCCGGGAGCCCAACGAGTACGAGATCGTCTCGATCCCGGGCGCGAAGCTGATCCCGAAGGACGAGATCCTCTCCGGCCGGGCGCTGTCGCAGCTGCCGAACGACCGCCCGATCGTGCTGCACTGCAAGACCGGCGTGCGCTCGGCCGAGGCGCTGGCCGCGGTCAAGGCCGCGGGCTTCAAGGACGCCGTGCACGTGCAGGGCGGCGTGACCGCCTGGGCCACGCGCATCGACAAGGCGCTCCCGACCTACTGACGTCCGGCCCCGTCCCAGGGCCCCGCGGCGCGCGAAGCGTGTCGCGGGGTGGGACGGGGTCCTTCGTCTGTCCGGAGTGGGGCCCTCGTGCTGTCTACTGGGGCCATGCCCGAGCCCTCGCCGACCGACCTGTTGATGAGCTACCAGCGGGCCCAGGCGCAGTTCACCGACCGGGTGGACGCGGTCGAGGCGGCCGAGTGGGACGCGCAGGCGCTGCCCGAGTGGAGCGTCGCCGACCTGGTCGCGCACCTGACCAGCGAGCAGCTGTGGGTGCCCCCGCTGCTGGCCGGCGAGCCGCTGGAGGACGCCGCCGCGCGCATCCCCACCGACACCGAGGAGCTGTTGGCCGGCGACCCGCTGGGGTCGTGGGAGGCCGCCGCCGACGCCGCGCTCACCGCCTGGGCGCAGCCCGGCGCGCTGGACCGCACCGTGCACCTGTACTCCGGTCCGGCCGAGGCCGCCGACTACCTGGCGGAGATGACCGCCGACCTGACCGTGCACGCCTGGGACCTCGCCCAGGCCCTGGGCCGGGACACCCAGCTGGACCCGGAGCTGGTGGCCGCCGCCTTCCGCTACGCCGAGCGCAACCTCGCCGACGACGGCGTGCCCGGCATCTTCGCGCCCCCGCTCGACGTGCCCCAGGGGGCGGACCTGCAGACCCGGCTGCTCGCCCGCTTCGGCCGCCGCGCCTGAGCCGGTGGACCGCGACGCCGCGGACGTCGACGAGGCCGTCTACGACGTGGTCGAGTCGATCCCGCCGGGCCGGGTGAGCACCTACGGCGCGGTCGGCCGGCTGGTCGGGGTGGGGCCGCGCCGGGTCGCCCGGGCGCTGTCCGCCGGTGGCGCCGTCGTGCCCTGGCACCGGGTGGTGCGCGCCGACGGGACGGCGGCGGAGCCGGTGCGGGTGCGACAGCTGGAGCTGCTGGCGGGTGAGGGCGTGCCGCTGCGGGGGCAGCGGGTGGACCTGGCCGCGGTCGGCTGGCCCGACTGACCGGTTCTGTCGGTCCCGCGTGGTCTCATCGACCCGTGCGTGGGGGAGCAGCGACGGCGGAGCAGGCGCCGGTCTACCGGCTGGTGCAGCCGGAGGTCGTGCCGGTGGTGCGGCCGCGGCTCGACCCGACCCAGCAGGCCGTCGTCGACCACCGCGGCGGCCCGCTGCTGGTGCTGGCGGGTCCTGGCACCGGCAAGACCACCACGATCGTCGAGGCGGTCGCCGCGCGGATCGACGCCGGCATCGACCCCGAGCGGCTGCTGGTGCTCACCTTCAGCCGCAAGGCCGCCGCCGAGCTGCGCACCCGGATCACCGCCCGGGTCGGCCGCACCATCCGCGAGCCGGTCGCCCGCACCTTCCACTCCTACGCATTCGGCGTGCTGCGCCGGGCCGCCGTGCTGCGCGGGGACCCGCCGCCCCGGCTGCTCACCTCCGCCGAGCAGGACGCCGTCGTGGCCGACCTGCTGCGGGGTGACGCCGACGCCGAGGGTGTGGTCCGCTGGCCGGCCGAGCTGACCGAGGCGCTGGCGATGCCCGGGTTCCGCGAGGAGCTGCGCGAGCTGCTGCTGCGCGCCACCGAGCGCGGCATCGACAGCGACCGGCTCGCCGCCTGGGGCCGCGAGCGCGGGCTGCCGCACTGGGAGGCCGCGGCGGACTTCCTGCGCCAGTACCAGGACGTCTCGTACTTCACGACGATCGCCCGCGGCGGGGCCTCCGGCTACGACCCGGCCGAGCTGGTGCGCACCGCGATCGACGAGCTGCGCGAGGACCCGGAGCTGCTGCGCGTGGAGCGCGAGCGGGCGAGCTGGCTGTTCGTCGACGAGTACCAGGACACCGACCCGGCCCAGGTGGAGCTGGTCGAGCTGCTGGCCGGCGGGGGCGGTGACCTCGTCGTCGTCGGCGACCCCGACCAGGCGATCTACGCCTTCCGTGGCGCCGAGCCCCGCGGGATCATCGACTTCCCGACCACCTTCCGGCACCGTGACGGCCGCCCGGCCGACCGGCTCTCGCTCGGGGTGTGCCGCCGCTCGGGCGCCGAGCTGCTGGCGGTCAGCCGCCGGGTCGCCGAGGGGCTGCCCGGCCCGTGGGAGCACCGCCGGCTGCAGCCCGGTGCGGGCATCGAGCCCGGCTCCGCGGAGGTGCACGTCTTCGACTCCCCGTCGATGGAGGCGGCCTTCATCGCCGACACGATGCGCCGCGCACACCTGCTCGACGGGGTTCCGTGGTCGGAGATGGCGGTGGTGGTCCGGTCGGCGTCGGCGTCGCTGGCCCCGGTCCGGCGGGCCCTGACCCAGGCCGGGGTGCCGGTGGCGGTCTCCGCCGACGACGTGGCGCTCGCCGGGCAGCCGGCCGTCCAGCCGTTGCTGGCCGCGCTGTCGGCGCTGCTGCCGCGTGCCGGTGCCGTCGCGGCGGTCGAGGACGGCGCGTTCGCCGCCGACCACCCGGCCGAGGCGGGCCTGGACGAGGCGGGTGCCGAGGCGCTGCTGGCCTCCCCGCTGGGTGGGGCCACCGTGCTGGACCTGCGGCGGTTGCGCCGGGCCGTGCGCCGGGCGATGGCCGTGCGCGGCGAGGACTCCGCCCTCCGCGGCGCCCCGCTGGCCGCGGTGCTCGACGACGCCACGCTGCTCGACGCGCTGCCCGAGCACCTGGCGCGCCCGGCGCTGCGGGTGGCCCGGGTGCTCTCCGCCGGCCGGCTCTCGCTGTTGTCCGAGGGCACCGCCGAGGACGTGCTGTGGGCGATGTGGCAGGCCAGTGGCCTGGCCAACCGCTGGGCGCGGGCGAGTGCGGCCGGTGGCCCCACCGGCGCCGTGGCCGACCGGGACCTCGACGCCGTCGTCTCGCTGTTCGACGCCGCGGCCGGCTTCGTCGACCGGCTGCCGCACGCCACGGTCGCCGCGTTCGTGGAGCACCTGTCGGCCCAGGAGCTGCCCGGTGACAGCGGTGCCGCCCGCGGTCAGGGCGAGCAGACGGTCCGGCTGCTCACCGCACACGCGGCCAAGGGCCTGGAGTGGGACCTCGTCTGCGTGGCCGGCGTGCAGGAGGGCGTGTGGCCCGACCTGCGCAGCCGGGCCAGCCTGCTGGGTGCCGAGGACCTCGTCGACGCGGCCAACGGCACCGACGCGGCCACGCTGGACCACCGCACGCTCGCCCTGGCCGAGGAGCGCCGGTTGTTCTACGTCGCCTGCACCCGCGCCCGGCGCCGGATGCTCGTCACCGCCATCGACGGCTCGCTGGAGGGCGGCGACGCCGGCGCGACCGCCTCCCGGTTCCTCGACCTCATCGCCCCGCCGCCGGCCGACGGCGACGGCATCCGGCCGCACACACCGCTGCCCCGGCAGCTCACCCTGCCCGCGCTGGTGGCCGAGCTGCGTCGGCACCTCACCGACCCGCACACCGACCCGGCGCGCCGGTCGAGCGCGGCGGCGGTGCTCCGCAGGCTCGGCGAGGAGCGGGTGGCCGGTGCCGCGCCGTCCAGCTGGTGGGGGCTGGCGCCGCTGTCCGACGACGCACCGCTGGTCGACCCGGCCGAGGTCGTGCCGGTGCGCCCGTCCGCGATCGACACGTTCCAGCGCTGCCCGCTGCGGTGGGTGCTGGGCGCGGTCGGCGCCGAGGCCGCACCCGAGGCCACCCGCACCGTCGGCTCGGCGGTGCACGACGTGGCCCAGCAGGTCGCCGAGGGGCTGGCGCCCACCGACGCCCCCGCCGTGCTGGACGCCGAGCTCGACGGGCTGGACCTGGGGCCGGGCTGGTTCGACCAGCGGCAGCGCGAGCGCGCCCAGGAGATGCTGACCAAGTTCCTGGCCTGGCACGCCCGCGGCGACCGCGAGCTGGTCGCCGCCGAGGAGGACTTCGACGTCACCGTCGGGCGGGCCCGGCTGCGCGGCCAGGTCGACCGGCTCGAGCGCGACGGCGAGGGGCGGCTGGTGGTCGTCGACCTGAAGACCGGCAAGACCGCGCCGCGCGACGTCGAGGAGCACGGGCAGCTGGCCGCCTACCAGGTCGCCGTCGCCGAGGGGGCGTTCGCCGACCACGGCAGCACCACCGGCGGTGCGGCGCTGCTGCAGGTCGGCGGCTCGCAGAAGGCCGCCAAGGAGCACGTGCAGGCACCGCTGCCGGCCGACGTCGACGCCCGCGAGACCTGGGCCGGCGAGCTGATCGCCACCGTGGGCGAGGGGATGGGCGGCGCGGAGTTCGCCGCCCGCACCGACACCGACTGCGAGCGCTGCTCCTTCCGCCGCAGCTGCCCCATGCAGGAGTCCGGCCGGCAGGTGACCCGGTGACCGGGCTCGCGAGGTCGCCCAGGTGCACCGCACGCCGCGGCACGAGGTCGACGGGCGCCGGCGGGGGGTCGTCGTGACGCAACTGTCCTTCGACCTGCCGGGGATGGAGCCGGTCGTGGTGCCGCTGGTGCCGCGGCTGCTCACCCCGGCCGAGGTCGCCACCCGCTGCGGGCTGAGCTACGCACCCTCACCCGAGCAGGCCGGCGTCGTGCAGGCCCCGGTCGACCGGCCGCTGGTCGTGGTCGCCGGCGCCGGGTCGGGCAAGACCGAGACGATGGCCGCCCGGGTCGCCTGGCTGGTCGCCAACCAGCTGGTCGCCCCCGAGGCCGTGCTCGGTCTGACCTTCACCCGTAAGGCCGCCAGTGAGCTCAACGCCCGGGTGCGGCTGCGGCTGGGCGCGCTGGCCGAGCACCCCGACACCGACCCCGCGCTGCGCGAGCGGCTGGCCGTCGCGGCGCCCACGGTGGCGACGTACCACGGGTACGCGGCGTCCATCGTCGCCGAGCACGGGCTGCGGATCGGCGTCGAACCCGGCTCGGGCGTGCTCGGCCCGGCCATGTGCTGGGGGCAGGCGGCCACCGCGGTCGCCAACCACACCGGCGACATGAGCGACGTCGCCCTCGGCCTGGTCACCACCACCGAGGACGTGCTGCAGCTGGCCGCCGAGCTGGGGGAGCACGACGTCACCCCGGCGGCGCTGCGCGCCTGGACCGCGCGGTTCGAGGCCCAGCTGCGCAGCTACCCCGACGCCGGGCGCAAGAAGGGCCCGTATGCCGACGTCCTCAAGATGGTCCAGCGGCAGCGGGCCCGGGTCGCGCTGCTGCCGATGGTCGAGGCCTTCGCCGCCCGCAAGCGCGCCGCCGGGGCCATCGACTACGCCGACCAGGTCTCGCTGGCCGCCCGGGTCGCGGTCTCCTCCGCCGAGGTCGGCCGACGCGAGCGCGCCCGGTGGCGGGTGGTGCTGCTCGACGAGTACCAGGACACCAGCGTCGGCCAGCTGCGCATGCTCGAGGCGCTGTTCGGCGGCCCGGGCGGGCACCCGGTGCTGGCCGTCGGCGACCCGCGGCAGTCGATCTACGGCTGGCGCGGAGCCTCGGCGGGCACCATCGAGCGGTTCGACCGCACGTTCCCGGGCACGCCCGAGCGCCCGGCCGAGCGGCTGACGCTGTCCACCAGCTGGCGCAACGACCGGGCCGTGCTGACCATGGCCAACGCCGTCGCCGGGATGCTGCCCGAGCCGGTCGTGCCGCTGCCCGACCTGGAGGCGGCGCCGACCGCCGGTCCCGGTGAGGTGCACGTCGGCCTCTACGAGACGGTGGCCGAGGAGACCCAGGCGCTGGCCGACCGGCTGGAGCAGAGCTGGAAGGGCACCGGCGACGGGTCGAGGCGCCCGACCATCGCCGTCCTGGTCCGGCGCCGGGCGCAGCTGCCCGGGATCGCCGCGGCGCTGCGTGAGCGGGGGCTGCCGGTCGAGGTCGTGGGCCTGGGCGGGCTGCTCGACGTCCCCGAGGTCTCCGACGTCGTCGCGACGCTGCGGGTGCTGGTCGACCCCAGCGCCGGCGACGCGCTGGGCCGGCTGCTCACCGGCGCCCGCTGGCGGATCGGCCCGCGCGACCTGGCCGCCCTGGAGGCGCGCTCGCGCTCGCTGGTGCGCGAGCGCTCGTCGTCGCCCGAGCCGGTCGAGGACGCGACGCCGCCCGAGCCGGGTGCACCCGCCGCCCCGACCCCGCCCCGCGAGCGCGGCAGCATCATCGAGGCCCTCGACGACCTCGGCCGGGCCGAGGCCTACTCGACCGAGGGGCACCGGCGGTTGCGCCGGCTGGCCAACGAGCTCACCTCGCTGCGCTCCCGGCTGGGGGAGTCGCTGCCCGACCTGGTCGACGAGGTCGTGCGCAGCCTGGGTCTGGAGACCGAGCTGGCCAGCCACCCCGACGTCACCCCGGGCGGGGCCCGCACGCATCTGGACGCCCTGCACGAGGTGGCCGCGGAGTTCAGCGAGCTGGCCGAGCTGCCCTCGCTGCCGGCCTTCCTCGGCTACCTCGCCGACGCCGAGGTGCGTGAGCGGGGGCTGGAGCCCGGCGAGGTCGCGGTGAACCCCGAGGCGGTCCAGCTGCTCACCGGGCACTCGGCCAAGGGCCTGGAGTGGGACGTCGTCGCCGTGCCCGGGATGACGGTCGGGCAGTTCCCGGCCAAGGGCGACGCGTCCGACTCCTGGATCAAGGACCCCGGCGCCGTCCCGGTCGACCTGCGGGCCACCGACCGCGCCGAGCTGCCGCAGCTGCACCTGCCCGTGCCCGGCTCCGGTGACCAGGCCGCGGTGCGGGACGCGCTGGAGGAGTACGTCGAGGAGTGGAAGGACTTCGGCCTCGCCGAGGAGATCCGGCTCGGCTACGTCGCGGTCACCCGGGCCAAGCACCTGCTGCTGTGCTCGGGCAGCTGGTGGCGCGACGGCAAGACCGCCAACGGCCCGTCCGCGCTGCTGCTGACATTGAAGGACGCCTGCGACGACGGGGCCGGGGTGGTCGACGCCTGGGCGCCCCCGCCCGCGGACGACGCGGAGAACCCCGCGCTGGCCGAGTGGCCGGTGGGCGTCTGGCCGGCCGACCCGCTGTCCTCGGGACGCCGCCGGGCGCTCACCGCGGCCGCCGAGCTGGTGGCCGCCACCGAGCCGCACCCCCTCACCGCCGACGCCCTCGGTGCCACCGACGACCCTCTGGTCGCCGACTGGCTCCGGGACGCCGACCTGCTGCTGCGCGAGCGCGCCGAGCACAGCCGCGGCACCGTCGACGTACCGCTGCCCTCGCACCTGTCGGTGTCCGCGCTGGTCGCGCTGCGCCGCGACCCGGCCGAGCTGGCCCGCCGGCTGCGCCGCCCGATGCCCGCGGCCCCCGCGCCGCTCGCCCGCCGCGGTACGGCCTTCCACGCCTGGCTGGAGGAGCGGTTCGGCGTCTCCCGGCTGATCGACCTGGACGAGCTGCCCGGCAGCGGCGACGCCGCCGCGGCGCCGGACGCGGCCCTGACCGCGCTGCAGCAGGCGTTCCTGGCCAGCGAGTGGGCCGACCGGCAGCCGGTCGACGTCGAGGCGCCGTTCGAGACGCCGCTGGGGCCGCTCACGCTGCGCGGCCGCATCGACGCCGTCTACGCGACCCCCGACGGCGGCTTCGAGGTCATCGACTGGAAGACCGGACCCGTGCCCGGCGCCGCCGAGCTCGCCGCGGCCGGGGTGCAGCTGGCCGCCTACCGGCTGGGCTGGTCCCGGCTCATCGGGGTGCCGGTCGAGCGGGTCAGCGCCGGCTTCCACCACGTCGCTGCTAACCGGACGCTGCGCCCCGTCGACCTCCTCGACGAGGCCGGCCTGCTGGCACTGGTGGCCGGCGCGTGACATCTGCGTTCTCGGGGGCTCCCGGCCCAGGTCCCCACGAGATCGCAGATGTCGCGCGTACGACGGTCGTGCGCGACGCGCGTGCAGCTGACCTGCCGGCGGTCGTGGCGCTGTACGCCGACGACGAGCTGGGCTCGACCCGCGAGCAGCCGGGCGAGCCGCTGGTCGAGGAGTACCGGCGGGCCTTCGCGGCGATCACCGACGACCCGCGCACCAGGCTGGTGGTCGCCGAGGTGGACGGTGAGGTGGTCGGGACGCTCCAGCTGTCGTTCCTCCCGCACCTGGTGCGACGAGGCGGCGAGCGTGCGCAGGTCGAGGCGGTGCGGGTGGCGTCGTCCCAGCGGGGGAGCGGGCTCGGGCGCGAGTTGCTGACCTGGGCGGTCGACCGGGCGCGGGATCGCGGCTGCGTGCTGGTGCAGCTGACCACCGACGCGACCCGCTCGGACGCCCGCCGCTTCTACGAGTCCCTCGGCTTCACCGCCAGCCACGTCGGCATGAAGCTCACGCTCTGAAGAGCCAGCAGCCGGCTCCGTGGACTCGTGCGCTGGGCGCTGCCGCGGGAGCGCTGCCCGGCCGTCGGCGCGTGAGCCGGTCGCGCTATCGGGACCGCGTGGTCCGCCCCGGCGCCCGGCCGAGGATGGCCCGCCGCAGCGTCAGCCCGAGGTAGGCGGTCCCGGCGGGACCGGGGCGGGACCGGCCGTCCGGCGTCCAGCCACGCCGCCGGTAGAACGCCAGCGCCCGACTGTTGCCACTCCACACCTCCAGGGCGCCGTGGTCCTCGGGACCCGACGAGAGCCGCTCGGTGAACGCGGCGTGCAGTTGCGAGCCGATCCCGCCCGACCACGAACCGGGCAGGACGTAGAGGGCGTGCAGCTCGAGCACCGCTTCGTCGTTCGACGTGGAGTCAAGCGGTGGGCCCAGGGACAGGAGGCCCACCACCTGCCCATCCGTCACCGCACAGTGCACCGTCGCACGTGCGGGGTCGGCCAGCAGGAGCTGCCAGGTCTCCAGCCGCTCGGGGGCCGCCTCGGTCGGGAGCTGCCACGGCTCTCCCTCCCCGGCGTAGTACGCGCGGCGGGCCGTCTCGTGGACGAGGGCGATGGCC
This sequence comes from Modestobacter sp. L9-4, assembly GCF_019112525.1. Lineage (NCBI taxonomy): Bacteria > Bacillati > Actinomycetota > Actinomycetes > Geodermatophilales > Geodermatophilaceae > Modestobacter > Modestobacter sp. L9-4. The sequence continues at coordinate 1,326,033 of NZ_CP077800.1, read as the reverse complement.
GCAGCGTCCTCAGGTCGGCCGATCCGGATCACCTGTACATCCTGACCGGGGGACCGGCCGAGTCGCAGGCCGCCGGACGCGAGGCTCACGCCGTCCACGGCCGGCGCCTCCTCAGCGGGAGAGCTGCAGCGTCCAGTGCTCGTCGGTGACGGCGGTGCCGAAGCTGGTGCTGGGACTGCTGTCGGTGAGCACGAAGCCGGTCTTCCGGTAGATGTGCCGGGCGGCCTCGAGCGCCGAGACGGTCCACAGCGTCATCGACCGGTAGCCCGCCTCCTGGGCGAACGCGACGGCCCGGCGGACCAGCTGTTCGCCGAGTCGCTGCCCGCGCGCGGCGGGGTCGATCAGCAGCACGCGCAGCTGCGCGACCCCCGCCTGCGGCGACGGGACCACGAGCACCGACCCGACCCGGCGGCCGTCGAGCTCGGCGATCCAGCCGGCCTTCCCGGTGGGGTCGCCGGTGCCGAAGTCGGTCACGATCCCGGCGACGAGCGGCTCGAAGGTCCGGTCGAAGTGCTGGTCGGCGGCGTACAGCTCGGCATGGCGTTGCACGATCCAGCCGAGGTCACCCGGCTGGCCGATCTGGCGGACGGTGGCGGTCACGGTCGGTGCGCTCATGGGACCAAGGTACTGAAACAAGTGTTTCAGTTCGATACCCTGCCGCTGTGGATGTCCTGGACGACGGCGGATCTGCCCGCAGGCGCGAGCTCCTGGACGCCGCCTACGACTACGTGCTGACCCACGGTCTGCGCGACCTGTCGCTGCGGCCGCTGGCCGCCGCCATCGGCTCCAGTCCGCGCGTGCTGCTGTTCCTGTTCGGCAGCAAGGAGCAGCTCGTCGCCGAGGTCCTCGCGCGGGTACGCGCCGACGAGCTGGCCTTGCTCACCGAGCTCGACCCGGCGGCGACGCTGGCCGAGGCGGCCGTGACCATCTGGGCCTGGCTGCGGGAGCCGCGGCGGCGCGGGCTGCTGGTGCTCTGGCACGAGGCCTACGGTCGTTCGATCGCCGACCCGGACGGGCCCGGCGGCCGCTTCGCCGCCGAGTCGGTCGGCGTGGTGCTGGCCGCCCTCGCCCGCACGCAGCCCGCCGACGTCCGGGACTCCGCCGACGGCCTGGCCCAGCGGACGGCGGTCATGGCCACGCTCCGTGGTGCGGTCCTCGACCTGCTAGCCACCGACGACGCCGACCGCCTCACCGCGGCCGTCGAGCACGCGGCCCGGTCGTGGTGACCCCGACCGGGGTCCCTCGCCGGCGAGCAGGTGGCCCGACATCCCGAGGCGGGGCGTGGACGCCGGCGTCGGGTCCCGGCGCTGCGACGGTGTGCGCTGACGCGGGGCGACGGCGTCGACGGTCCGGCCTCAGTGCACACCGTCGGGGTCAGGCCGAGGCGATCCGGTCGAGTACGGCTCGGGCCAGCGCCTCGGGGGCCTGCTCGGGCACCCAGTGGGTGATGCCGGGCAGCTCGACGAAGCGGTAGTCGGCGGTGACCTGGTCCGCGCACGCCTCCGCCGCGATCCGGCCGACGGCGACGTCCTCGTCGCTCCACACGTACGTCGTCGGCACGTCGACCGGGTCGACGCGGGTGCCGTCCATCGCCCGGTACCAGTTGAGCGCGGCGGTCAGCGCGCCCGGCGCGGACAGCTGCGCGACGTAGACGTCGACCGCCTCCGCCGGCACCCCGGGTGCCTCGAGCACGCGGCGCAGCCGGCGGGCGTCGTCGGCCAGCAGCGCGGCCTCCGCCTCGCCCTCCTGGCGGAAGAGCCGGATGTAGGCCGACCGCTCCTTCTGCTCCGGGTCGGCCTTCATCGCCAGGGTCATGGCGGTCGGGTGCGGTACCGAGACGGCGGTCAGCGTGCGCACCCGGTCGGGGTGCCAGGCGGCCAGCGCCCAGGCGACGAAGGCGCCCCAGTCGTGGCCGACGACGTGGGTGACCGGGACGTCGAGGGCGGTCATCAGGTCCGCGGTGACCTGCACCAGCGACGGCAGCGAGTAGGCCTCGACCTCGTCCGGACGCGCGCCGGGGGAGTAGCCCAGCTGGTCGGGGGCGTAGGTGCGCAGCCCGGCCTCGGCCAGCAGCGGCGTCACCGCCGACCAGCTCAGCGACGTCTCCGGGAAGCCGTGCAGCAGCAGCACCGGCGGGCCGTCGTCCGGGCCGTCGGTCCGTACGTCGAACGTGAGGTCCCCGACGTCCACCTGCAGCATCCCGACGGCCATGCACGCAACCTAGCTCCCGCGGCGTGAGACGGCCGGGACGGCGGGATAGCGTGCAGGACGTGAGCAGCTCCGCGGAACGCGACTTCGTCACCGCCCACCTCGACGACCTGCACGCCGACCTCGACGCCTGGCTGCGGATCCCGTCGATCTCCGCCGATCCGGCGCACGCCGGCGACGTCGCCGCCAGCGCCGAGTGGCTGGCCGCGGCGCTGCGCCGCACCGGCTTCCCGACCGTGGAGATCTGGCAGACCCAGGGCGCCCCGGCGGTCTACGCCGAGTGGCCGTCGGCGGACGCCGACGCCCCGGTCGCGCTCGTCTACGGCCACCACGACGTGCAGCCGGTCGACCCGCTGGAGCTGTGGGAGCACCCGCCGTTCGAGCCCACCGTCGTCGAGACCCCGGCCGGCCCCGAGCTGCACGCCCGCGGCGCGATCGACGACAAGGGCAACGTCGCCTTCCACCTGCTCGGCATGCGCGCCCACCTGGCCGCCACCGGCCGCGACACCCCCGCCGTCACCGTGAAGCTGATCGTGGAGGGCGAGGAGGAGTCCGGTTCGCCGTACTTCGCCGACCTGCTGCGCGAGCACGCCGACCGGCTGGCCTGCGACGTCATCGTGGTCAGCGACACCGGCATGGCCGCCGCCGACGTCCCGAGTGCGGTCACCGCGATGCGCGGGCTGGCCGACGCCGAGATCACCCTCCGCGGCCCGGCCGTCGACCTGCACTCCGGCTCCTTCGGCGGCGCCGTCCCCAACCCGCTGCACGCCATGGCCGAGCTGGTCGCCAGCCTGCACGACGAGTCGGGGCGGGTCACCCTGCCCGGCTTCTACGACAAGGTGCGCCCGTTGTCGGACCGCGAGCGCGAGCTGATGGGCCGGGTGCCCTTCGATGAGGCCGCCTGGCTCGCCGGCCCGGCCGCGTCCCGCGTCGCCACCGGCGAGGCCGGGTTCAGCACGCTGGAGCGGGTCGGCGCCCGCCCGACCGCCGAGGTCAACGGCATGTGGGGCGGCTACACCGGCCCGGGCCACAAGACGATCGTCCCGGCACAGGCGCACGCCAAGATCACCTTCCGGCTCGTCGCCGACCAGGTGCCGGCCGACCTCGCCGAGCAGGTGCGCGCCTGGGTGCAGGCCAATGTGCCCGAGGGCATCGAGGCCGACGTGCACGTGCCCGCCGGCGGCGTCGCCCCGTGCGCCAGCGACCTCGACCACCCGGCGATGGACGCCCTCCTGCGCTCCATCGGCCAGGCCTTCGACACCGACGCCGACCAGGTGCTCTTCACCCGCGAGGGCGGCAGCGGCCCGGAGGCCGACCTGGCCGGCATCCTCGGCTCGCCGCTGCTGTTCCTCGGCGCCGGGCTGCCCACCGACCGCATCCACTCGCCGAACGAGCGGGTGCTGCTGCCGATGCTCTACCGCGGCGCCGAGGCCACCGCGCACCTGTGGCGCGAGCTCGCCGGCGTCCGCTTCGCCGGCTGACCTGCGCCCTACAGTGCAGGCATGACCGGACCGGGCACCACCCCGCCGCCGGGGTGGTACCCGGACCCGGACGGCGGCGCCGGCCTGGTGCGCTGGTGGAACGGGTCGGTGTGGTCGGACGTGACCACCCCCGCCGGGCCGGGCGTCACCGTGGGCCGGTCGTTCGAGCCCGCGGGTGCGGCGCACACCGAGCCCGCCCCCGCGTGGGACGCGTGGGGCACCCCCGAGCCGGCCCGGCCCCGCCGGAGGGCGTCCACCGGACTGCTCGTCGCGCTGGGGGCGTCCGGGCTCGCGCTGGTGCTGCTCCTGGTAGCCGTGCTCGTCAGCACCTCCGGCGACAGTGACGGTGGCGACGAGGACCCCGTGCCCCGTGCCGTCCCGAGCGCACCCGGCAACCCGTTCCCGCCCGGCACGGTGCGCGTGTTCGACCAGGAGGCAGGGATCTCCTACCCGTGGCTCGGGGACGGCTGGTCCGAGTGGGACCGGGAGCCGCAGATCGAGACGACGTCCACCGCGGGCCAGTACCTCGTGACCCAGGAGGACGCCCCGGGAGCCGAGTTCATCGCCCAGTGCACCTCCGGCCCGCTGTCCGCCGGCTACGGGTGGGGCAGTGGCTCCGGCACGCTGCAGGGGACCGTGGAGGCCGTCGCCGACCAGGTGCGCACCCGCTACTACCCGGTCCCCAACGAGCGGAAGGTGCTCCGCAGCGAGGCCCGCACGGTGGACGGCGTCGACGCCTGGCTCTACGAGTTCGACCTCAGCTGGGACGTCGCCGGTTACGACGCCACCGGTGAGCGCGCCGCCCTGCTGCTCATCGACGTCGGCAAGCCCGCACCGGCGCTGCTGTACCTGTCGATCCCGAACACCCACGCCGAGCTCTACGGCACCATCGACCGCGTCCTGGACGACGTCGACCTCCTCTGACGACCGAGGCCGTCACCAACCGCAGTTCCAGGTCCTCAGGTCGTCCCACCCGATGACGCTCACCTCCGAGGAGTCCGAGGCCGCACTCAGCCGATCGGGACGACGGACCAGCAGGTGGCCGGGCTGCAGCCGGCCGACCTCCTCGCCGGTGAAGGTCACCCAGCTGGTGACGTCACCCCTGGACCGCGTGGCCCACAGCCCGTACACCGCATCGCGGTCCAGCCCGGGAGGGGTGTCGTCGGACCTCCATCTCCCGGACATCGTGTCGAGACGCCAGCTCTCGGTCCCGGTCAACGGCTCGTCACGACGCCAGGAACGCACCAGGACCTCCGGGTCGTGGGTGTACAGGTCGACCTGCGCGACGTCGTCGTCACAGACCTTCGCCACCGCGACGAGGTCTCCGCCGTCGTCCAGCCCGATGCCCACGACCGCGTCCATGGCCGGGCCGCAGGCCACCAGCGCGGGGCTGGCCGCCAGCACGGTCAGGAGCAGTCCGACACGTCGCACCGACGGAGAGTCGCACGACCAGCGCCCCGCGGTGGCCGCAGCGAGGCCTCGTGCTGACATGCGTCGTCCGGACGGGTGGCGGGGCCGTCCCGGCGACCGGCGTGTCGGAGGGCGCGGTTAGGGTCGGGAACGTGACATCTGATGGGCCCGACCTGACCCTGCGCCACCCGGTGGAGCGGTTCACGCTCGACAACGGGCTGCGGGTGGTGCTCGCGCCGGACCGCAGCGTCCCCGTCGTCGCCGTCAGCGTCTACTACGACGTCGGCATGCGGTCCGAGCCGGTGGGCCGCACCGGGTTCGCCCACCTCTTCGAGCACATGATGTTCCAGGGCTCGGCGAACGTGCCGAAGATGGAGCACGCCCGGCTCGTGCAGGCCGCCGGTGGCACCTTCAACGGGTCGACCCACCAGGACTACACGAACTACTTCCAGGCGCTGCCCTCCGAGGCGCTGGAGCGCGCGATCTTCCTGGAGGCCGACCGGATGGCGGCCCCGGCGATCACCGAGGAGAACCTCCGCAACCAGATCGACGTGGTGAAGGAGGAGATCCGGGTCAACGTGCTCAACCGGCCCTACGGCGCCTTCCCCTGGCTGCAGCTGCCGCCGATCGCCTTCGAGAGCTTCGCCAACACCCACGACGGCTACGGCTCCTTCGTCGACCTGGAGTCCTCCACCGTCGAGGACGCGACCGACTTCTTCTCCCGCTACTACGCCCCGGCCAACGCGGTGCTGTGCATCGGCGGCGACCTGGACCCGGCCGAGGCCGAGGTGCTCGTCCGCCGCTGGTTCGACGCCGTCCCCGCCCGGCCGGCGCCGCCCGCGCCGGTGGTGGGGGAGCCCTCGCCGACGGCAGCACGCCGCGGCGTCGTCGAGGACCCGCTCGCCCCGCTGCCCGCGGTGGCCCTCGGCTGGCGGGTGCCCGACCCGGTGGGCGACCTCGACACCTACCTCGGCACCGTGCTGCTCACCGAGCTGCTCAGCGAGGGCGACGCCTCCCGCCTGGAGCGCCGGCTGCTGCACACCGACCGGGTCGCGGTCGGCCAGAGCAGCTACCTGGGCCTGTTCGGTGACCCCTTCGACGTCCGCGACGCCACGCTGCTGGTCACCGAGGTGCACCACTCCGCCGACGTGCCGGTCGACCGCGTGCTGACCGCCGTCCACGAGGAGGTCGACCGGGTCGCCACCGACGGCGTCGAGCCGGCCGAGCTGGCCCGCGTGCAGGCCCGCATCGAGGCCCAGCTGCTGCAGCAGGCCGACTCCGTGCTGGGCCGCACGCTCGCCTTCGCCTCCGCCGAGCTGGTCCACGGCCGCGCCGAGCTGGCCGGTGAGCTGGCCGGCCGGCTGGCCCGGGTCACCCCCGAGCAGGTGCGGGCCGCGGCCGCCGGGCTCTCGCCCGACACCGCCGCCGTCCTGGAGCTGCGCGCGACCGGGGGCTCGAAGTGACCGGGCTCGCCAGCTCGCCCATGTGCACAGCAGTGCCGCGAACGCGGCAGACGAGCGTCCGCGAGGAGAGCAAGTGAGTGCACCGGTGCTGGACATGTCGCTGGTCCCGCCGCTGGGCGAGCCCCGCCCGGCCCTGGTCCCCGAGGTCCACGAGACCACGTTGCCCAACGGGCTGCGGCTGGTCGTCGTCCCGCGTCCGGGGGTCCCGCTGATCGAGCTGCGGCTGCGGGTCCCCTTCGCCGCCACCGCCCGCACGGCCGCCGCGCACACCGCCCGCGCCTCGGTGCTCACCGGCGCGGTGCTCATGGGCACGGCCGCGCACGACCAGCTCGAGATCGCCCAGCTGCTGCAGGCGCACGGCGGCGAGATGTCGGTCTCCGACGACGCCGACCGGCTGCTGTTCTCCACGACCATGCTGCCCACCGGCCTCGGCCCCGTGCTCGGCGTGCTGTCCGAGCTGCTCACGTCGGCCACCTACCCCGGCGGGGAGGTCCAGGCCGAGCGCGACCGGGTGGTCGAGCGGATCGAGATCGCCCGGTCCCAGCCGCGCACCATCGCCGGCACCGCGCTGGCCACCCGCCGCTACGGCGCCCACCCCTACGGCCAGCAGCTGCCCTCGGCGGCCCTGGTCGCCGCCGTCACCCCCGCCGCGCTGCGCAAGCTGCACCGCGAGCGCGTCCGCCCGGCCGGCAGCACGCTGGTGCTCGTCGGGGACGTCGACCCGGCCGCGGCGCTCGACCTCGTCGGCACCGCGCTGGCCGGCTGGGCCACCGAGGGCACCGCCGTCACCGCGCCGCCGGTGTCCGCCGCGCCCGCCCAGCCGCTGCAGCTGGTGCACCGGCCCGGCGCTGTCCAGTCCAACCTGCGACTGGGTGGTCAGGCCCCGGGGCGCACCGACCCGCAGCTGCCCGCCCTCCGGCTGGCCAGCATGGTCTTCGGCGGCTACTTCTCCTCCCGCCTGGTGGAGAACATCCGCGAGCGCCGGGGCTACACCTACAGCCCGCGCAGCGGTGTCGAGCACCTGCTCGCCGGCTCCTCGGTCACCGTCGAGGCCGACGTCGCCACCGCCGTCACCGGGCCGGCGCTGATGGAGACGGTCTACGAGCTCGGCCGGATGGCGCTCACCCCGGTCACCGAGGCCGAGCTCGACTCCGCCCGCCGCTACCTGCTGGGCACCATGGCCCTCGGCACGGCGACCCACGGTGGCATGGCCAGCACCCTCTCCGCGCTGTTCGGCGCCGGGCTGTCCGCCGACTGGCTGGCCGAGCACCAGCGGGCGCTGCTCACCGTCGGCATCGACGAGGTCACCGAGGCCTCGCGGCGCTGGCTGGCGCCCTCCGCGCTGACCGCCGTCGTGGTCGGTGACGCCGACCTGGTCGCCGACCAGCTGCGCGTGCTCGGGCCGGTCGAGGTCAGCGCACCCGCCGTCGAAGCGCAGTCGTGACCGTCCCCGACGGCGGCAGCACGACGGCCGACAACCCGCCGCCGCCCACTCGCGGCGAGTGGCCCGACGACAGCCGGGCCGGTGCGGTCACCGACGTCCCGCTGCTGTCCCGCACCGCGCACGACCGCGGGCACCTCGAGCGGCTGCTGCCCGACCCCGCCCGGGGCCGGCCGGTGCAGGTGCTGCTGGTCGACGACCAGCGCAACGTGCCGGTGCACGAGGGACCGCAGGGTCCCGAGCTGGTCTACGAGGAGCGCTCGGCCTACCCCGAGGGCGCGATCTATCTCGGTGAGGCCGACGGGGTGCCCTACGCGGCCCTGCGCGCGCCCCGCCCCGACACCGTCGGCGGGCGGCCGGTCGACAGCTGGACCGGGCTGCGTCAGGTGGGTGCCCAGCTGGGCGACCTCGACGCCGGCCTGCTGTCCCAGGCCATCGGGATCATCGAGTGGCACGAGCGCAACCGGTTCTCCCCGATCACCGGTGCCCCGACCACGGTCGTGCGCGCCGGCTGGGCGCAGCACGACCCGGAGAGCGGACGCGAGGTCTTCCCGCGCACCGACCCCGCGGTGATCATGCTCGTGCACGACGGCGGCGACCGGTGCGTGCTCGGCCGGCAGGCCGCGTGGCCGGCCGGCCGGTTCTCCATCCTGGCCGGGTTCGTCGAGCCGGGGGAGTCCGCCGAGGCCGCGGTCGCCCGCGAGGTCGCCGAGGAGGTGGGCATCGGGGTCACCGACGTCCGCTACGTCTCCAGCCAGCCGTGGCCGTTCCCGCAGTCGCTGATGCTCGGCTACGTCGCCCGCGCCACCGACCTGGAGCTGCAGGTCGACGACGACGAGATCGAGGAGGCGCGCTGGTTCACCCGCGACGAGCTGCGCTCCGGCACCGGTCCGCAGGCGCTCCCGCCGAACGTCTCCATCGCCCGGCACATCATCGACCGCTGGGTGGCCGGCGAGTTCTCCTGACGGACGGCCCCCGTGCCCCCAGCCCCCGCACGAGGGCCGGGGGTCACGGGGTGAGGCGGCCCTGCAGGACGAGGGCCGGGCGGTCGGCGTGGTCGGCGAGCACCACCGCGTCGGCCAGGGACACCGGGTCCACCTCGTCGTCGTAGCGGTCGAAGGCCGGCAGCTCCCACGCGCGGTCGGCCGGCACCCGCCGACGCCGGGCCGCGGGGGAGAGCCGCAGGTGCACCACGACGTCGAAGGCCAGCCCGAGGCCCTGCAGCAGCGACCCGGGCACCAGCAGGACGCCGCCGTCGGGGGCCGGCCGGCGCGGCAGGCGGGCGGCGCGGTCCCGCTCCAGGTCCCACAGCGCGGGCAGGTACTCACCCGACCCGCCCGGGCCGCAGCGGTCGAGCACCTCGCGGGACAGCGCCCCGCTGTCCAGCCAGTCGCTGTAGCGGGCGTCAGGGTCGGTGCGCCCGTGCTCCAGCCGCAGCGACGCCGGGCGGTAGAAGCCCTCCGCCGGGACGACGACCGACGGGCGGCTCAGGCTCGGCAGCCGTTCGGCGAGCGCGTCGGCCAGCACCCGCGGACCGGTCACGCCCGGGCTCCCGGGCAGGTCGGGGCCGTCGAGGGCGACCCGGAGCGCCCTGGCACCGGGCTCCGGCGGGACGCCGGCGAGCAGGCCGGCGAGGCGGTCGGCGAGCGCGGCCGGGGAGAGCGGGAGCGGGGAGGTCAGCTCGGTGTCCCCGGGACGGCGTCCTCGTCACCGGGACGGGTCGGTGCGCCCTGGCCCGGGGTGTGCGGCTCACCGGGCCGGACGGCGACGGCGGGGCGCAGCGGCAGGCCGTCGAGCACCTCACCGGCCAGCTCGGTGGCCGGTCGGCCCTGGGACCGGGCCCGACCGCGCAGCTCCTCGAAGGCGGCGCGCGGGGTGGTGCCGTGCCGCTCGGCGAGCACGCCGATCGCCCGCTCGATGGAGACCCGGGCGGCGAGGGCGTGCTCGAGCTGGTTGACGGTGCGGCGCAGGGTGGCGATCTCGGCATCGCGGGGGTCGGTGCCCTCGTCCGGTGCCGGTCCGGCCTGACCGGGACGGTCCGCCGACCGGGCGGCGCGCCGGCTGGCCCGGTCCGGCTCGGGACCCGCACCCAGCTCGCTGGCGAGCAGGTCGGCCAGGGTCATCGCCTCGACCAGGGGCACGCCGTCGACGACGGGGTCCCGGTGCGCGACGTCACGGTCGCCACCCAGGACGGCCCACCCACGGGTGGTGCGCACCACGAGTGCGGCCGGGGCACCCGCGGGTCCGGTGAGGACCTCGGGCGGGAAGAGCACCGGGACGGCCGGGTGCACGGACGGCTCGTCGGCCGGTCCGTCGCCGCAGCCCTCGGGAGGGCGGGGGTCGCCCGCCGAGGGCCGCGGACCGAGGATCACGCGCTGGGGGACGCCGCGAGCTGGGCCTTCACCTGGTCGATGCTCGGGTTGGTGAGCGCGGTGCCGTCGGTGAACACCAGCGTGGGCACCGTCTGGTTGCCCCCGTTGGCGGCCATCACGACGTCGGCCGCACCCTCGACCTCCTCGATGTTCACCTCGGCGAACTCGATGCCCTCGCGCTGCATCAGCTTCTTCAGCCGCATGCAGTAGCCGCACCAGTTCGTCGTGTACATCGTCACCGCGGCTGCCGGAGCGCTCATCTGGTGGATCCTCCCTCGTCGTGTCCCGCGCAGGACACCCGGGTGGGGTGCGCCCGCGTGCGGGGGTCTGCCGCTCGCAGAACGTCGCCACCCTGGGGATGCTTCCCCCGCCCGTCGGCCCCGGCTGGGAGGATCGTCACGTGGGGACGACAGAGGTGGCAGGCGCGCGTCAGGGCACCGGGGGAGCGGCGGGAGCGGACGCCGTCCTGGCCGGGCTGGACGAACAGCAGCGGGCCGCCGCGGAGGCCGTGCGGGGGCCGGTGTGCATCCTCGCCGGCGCCGGCACGGGCAAGACCCGCACCATCACCCACCGGATCGCCTACGGCGTGCACCTGGGGGAGTACGTGGCCGAGCAGGTGCTCGCGGTGACCTTCACCGCGCGCGCCGCCGGCGAGCTGCGCGGCCGGTTGTCGGCGCTCGGCGTGGGCGGGGTGCAGGCCCGCACCTTCCACGCCGCGGCGATGCGCCAGCTGCGGTACTTCGCCCCGCGGGTGCTCGGCGGCCCGATGCCCGAGCTCATCGAGAACAAGCTGCGGGTCGTCGCCGGGGCGGCCACCCGCAACCGGCTCACCACCGACCGCTCCAGCCTGCGCGACCTGGCCAGCGAGATCGAGTGGGCGAAGACCACCCTGGCCACCCCGGAGGACTACCCGGCCCGCGCGGCTGCCGCCGGCCGCGACCTGCCCTTCGACGCCGCGGCGGTGGCGGCGGTCTACCAGAGCTACGAGGAGGCGAAGTCCCGCGACGGCGCGCTGGACTTCGAGGACCTGCTGCTGGTCACCGCCTACGCCATCGAGGAGCACCCGGCCGTCGCCCGTGAGGTGCGCGCCCAGTACCGGCACTTCGTCGTCGACGAGTACCAGGACGTCAACCCGCTCCAGCAGCGGCTGCTCGACGCCTGGCTCGGTGGCCGCGCCGAGGTGTGCGTGGTCGGCGACCCCAACCAGACGATCTACTCCTTCACCGGCGCGGACCCCGAGTACCTGTTGGGCTTCGCCGACCGCTACGGCGACGCCGAGGTGGTCAAGCTCGAGCGCGACTACCGGTCCACCCCGCAGGTGGTCGGCCTGGCCAACAAGCTCATCGGCCAGGCGCCGCCGCGCAAGGGCCTGCCCGGGCTGCGGCTGCTGGGTCAGCGCGCCGAGGGCCCCGCACCCCGCTTCGTGGAGCACGACGACGAGCCGGCCGAGGCCGCCTCGGTGGCCCGGGCCTGCCGCGAGCTCATCGACAGTGGGCTTCCGGCCAGCGAGATCGCGGTGCTGTTCCGGATCAACGCCCAGTCCCAGGTCTACGAGTCCGCGCTGGCCGACCTGGGCGTGCCCTACGTGCTCAAGGGCGGCGAGCGGTTCTTCGAGCGGCCCGAGGTGCGCGAGGCGGTGGTGCTGCTCCGTGGCGCGGCCGCCGGCGGCAACGACCCCGGCGCCCTGGTGCCCGCGATCCGCGACGTCCTGGCCTCGACCGGCTGGGCCGAGCACCGGCCCCCGCCCGGCGGCGTCGCCCGCGACCGGTGGCAGTCGCTGTCGGCCCTCGTCGACCTGGCCGTCGACCTGGTCTCCGAGCAGCCCACGCTCGACCTCGCCGGCTTCGTCGCCCACCTGGCCGAGCGGGCCAACGCCCAGCACGCGCCGACCGTGCAGGGGGTCACCCTGGCCTCGATGCACGCCGCGAAGGGGCTGGAGTGGGACGCCGTCTTCGTGGTCGGCCTGGTCGACGGCGTGCTGCCGATCGCCCAGTCGCAGTCGCGCCCGGAGGCGGTGGAGGAGGAGCGGCGGCTGCTCTACGTCGCGGTGACCCGCGCCCGCGAGCAGCTCACGCTCTCCTGGTCGCTGGCCCGCAGCCCCGGTGGACGGCGGTCCCGCCCGCGCAGCCGGTTCCTCGACGGCCTGGCCCCCGACGCCGCGGCCACCCCGCGCCGCCCGGTGAAGCGGGCCAAGGTGGTGCTCGAGGGCGAGGCGGGCGAGCTGTTCGAGCGGCTGCGCGCCTGGCGGAGCAGCGCGGCGCAGGAGGCCTCGGTGCCCGCCTACGTCGTCTTCACCGACGCGACGCTGCAGTCGATCGCCGAGGCCCGGCCGGCGACGCTCGCCGAGCTGTCCGGACTGCCCGGGGTGGGCAGCCGCAAGCTCGACCTCTACGGCGCCGGGGTGCTCGCGGCCATCGAGGGCTGAGGGCCGCCTGACCTGCGGGAACGCCCGACCGCAGGATCCGTCCGTAATTCGGTTGACCCGTTCCCGGCGGGTCCCCTAGCCTTCGCTGCAGCACCTGGGGGTGACCCAGGACGCAGCCGCTCCACCGCACCGACCACGCACCGCCAGCACCCGAGACCGGCCGAGAGGCCGGGCTCCGTCCCGGAAGGAGGGGCCCCGTGAACAGCACCGACACGACGACCGTCGGCACCACCGTGACCTCTCCGGCTGCCGACGTCTGCGCTGCGTCCACGGTCGTCCTCGCGATGGCCGGCGCCGGTGCCCCGGCCACCACCACCGGTCTGCCGTTCGCCGGCATGGCCGTGCGGCTCCGTGGGTCGAAGACCGGCTGGGCCGAGTTCGGCGCCACCGGTGTCCTGACCGGCGCCCTGCCCGTCCAGATCGATGCCGAGCGCCTGCCTGCCGGCTACGCCCAGCAGAACAGCACCACCCCGGGTGACCTGCCTCCCGGAGCCCACCCGAGCTGACACAGCTCGGCTGGACCTCCTCGAGGCCGCGGATCCCGGACACCGGGAACCGCGGCCTTCGTCTTTCCAGGCCTGTCCGCGGCTCCTCCCGACCACACCGGTCGGCGGGCCCCCGCCACCGGACGCACAGACCGAGGAAGAGGAGGAGAGACCGTGCAGACCACGATCGATCCCGCGACGTCCAGCCGTCGGCCCGGGCTCGACCGCACGCACGTGTCCACCCCGGGCCCGGCGGCGCAGGTCGTGCGCCGGGTGCTGCCCTGCCGGGTCACCGACCCCGAGTTGTGGTTCGCCGAGAGCCCGGACCAGCTCGAGCAGGCCAAGCGGCTGTGCGTCGGGTGCCCGGTGCAGGAGGCCTGCCTCGCCGGGGCCCTCGACCGGGCCGAGCCCTGGGGCGTCTGGGGCGGCGAGATCTTCGACCGGGGGGTCGTCATCGCCCGCAAGCGGCCCCGGGGCCGCCCGCCGAAGGTCCGCACCGAGGCCGCCGCGTGAGGCAGCAGCCACACGCACCCCGCCGCCCCGCCGTCCGCCGCCCCCGCGGCGGGCGGCACGTCACCCGGTGCCGGTCCACCCGTTGCCAGTCCACCTGGGCGCCGCACCACGGCGTCCCGCACCACGAGGAACCGACATGTACCTGATCGACCAGGAACTGGTCCGCAGTCAGCAGTCCGATCGCATGGCCGAGGCCGACCGGGCCTCCCGCGCCCGTCGGGTGGTCAGCGCCCGGCGCTGGGCCCGGCGTGCCGAGCAGGCGTCCCAGCGCGCTGCCCGCGCGAGCTCCGCCGTCTGGTGACGGCGGCAGTTCCTGGCCGGGGGTCCGCAGGCCCCCGGCCGGGAACGGCCCGCCCCGCAGCGACGGCGCGTCAGCCGGCGAAGCCGGGCAGCCACTCCTCGCAGACACCCCGGTAGGGCGCCTCGGCGTCGAGCTGGCAGAGCACGCCGATCGACCCGATCGTGACCCGGTGGATCAGCAGGTACGCGGGCGGCAGGTTCAGCTGGCGGCCCAGCCGGCTCGCGTCGCTGCGCGGGTCGCCGATCCGCATCGCCTGCTCCTGCATCCACGCCCGGGTGAACTGGAAGGACGGCGTGGACAGCGGTGCCAGGAACGGCAGGATGAAGTCGAGCACGCCCTGGGCGTCGACCTCGACGTCCTGGCGCACGAAGCCCTCGGCCCGCAGGTCGGTCAGCACGTCGTCGGCCCGGCCGTCGAGGGCCCAGCGCACCAGCCGGCCGATCGGCTCGGGCAGCCCGTCGGGCAGCCGGGCGGTGGCGCCGAAGTCGATGACCCCGAGCCGGCCGTCGGGCATCAGCCGGAAGTTGCCCGGGTGCGGGTCGGCGTGCAGCAGCCCGGCCCGCCTCGGGCCGGAGAAGTGCAGCACGGCCATCAGCAGGCCGGCGCGGTCACGCTGCTCCCGGGTGCCCTCGGCGGTGATCCGCGACAGCGGCGTGCCCTCGAGCCACTCGGAGACGATCACCTTCGGCGCGCTGGCCACGATCCGCGGCACGACGATCTGCTCGTCGTCGGCGTACGCGGCGGCGAAGGCGCGCTGCGCGTCGGCCTCCAGGCCGTAGTCCAGCTCCTCCTCGGCGCGCGCCTTCAGCTCGGCGATGAGCGGCTTGACCTCCATGCCGGGGAACATCGCGGCGAAGAGACGGGCGAAGCGGGCCAGCTGGTTGAGGTCGGCCATGAGCGCGGGACCGGCGCCGGGGTACTGGATCTTCACCGCGACGTCCCGGCCGTCCCGCCACGTGGCGCGGTGGACCTGCCCGATGCTGGCCGCGGCCGCAGGGGTGTCGTCGAAGTCGCGGAACCGCTCGCGCCAGCGGGAGCCCAGTTGCTGGCCCAGCACGGCGTGCACGGTGCGCACCGGCATCGGCGGGGCGGCCTCCTGCAGCTTGACCAGCGCCTGGCGGTAGGGCCCGGCCATCTCCTCGGGCACGGCGGCCTCGAAGATCGACAGCTGCTGGCCCAGCTTCATGGCCCCGCCCTTGAGCTGGCCCAGGACGGCGAACAGCTGCTCGGCGGCCTTCTCCTGCAGCTCGGCGTTCACCTCGTCGGCCGGCCGGCCCGACAGTCGCTTGCCGATGCCCAGTGTGGCCCGGCCGGCGGCCCCGAGCGGCAGTGCGGCCAGCTTGGCCGTTCGGGACACCGCCCCTCGTGGGATGTCGCGCCCCGTGTCACTCACTCCCACAGTGTCCCCTCTCCCGGTCGACCGCGCCCCGGCCGAGGTCCGCGCCCGTCCCGGTGGGCCTCAGCCGCCGGCTGCGGCGAGCCGGGCTGCGGCGCCGCAGACGCAGTCCGGGTGCGGCGGCCAGCGGCGCACGCGGGGGAGCAGGTCCGGTGGGCGCAGCTCCAGCGTCGCGCCGACGGTGCCCGGTTCGTCGTCGCCGTCCAGCAGCGCCAGCACCTGCACCGCGGCCGTCAGAGCCGTGAGCAGGCAGGTGACGGTGGCGCCGGTGGGCGCGTCGGGGTCGGCGGCGAGCTGGGCGGCCAGCCGCGGCCAGGCCGGGTCGTCGTCGCGGCGCCGGGCGTCGGCGCAGCGCAGGCAGCTGCTCGTCGTGCCGGGCAGCACGAGGGGGCCGACGACGCCGGTGCCCTCGCGGACGGTGGCGACCAGGTGCGGCGTGCCCGCGCGCTGCAGCGCCGCCGACAGCGGGTCGGCCGCTGCCCACGGCCGGCAGAGGACGACCAGGTCCGGTGCCCGTCCCGGCGGCAGCGGCCGCAGGTCGGTGAGCGGGCTGGCCCGTCGGACGGCGTCGGCGGCCGCCAGCGCCCGGGGCCGCCCCTCGTCGCCCGCGGTCGCCCCGCCGACGACGGCGTCCCCGGCCCGGGTGGCCCCGCGGTCGCGCACGTGCACCCGGCCCACCCCGCTGGCGGCGAGCACCGCGGCCAGCGGCGTCCCCACCCGGGTCGCGCCGTCGACCACGACGGCGCTCTGCCGGCGGCCGTGCCAGCGACCGGCGGTGCCCGCCCGGGGGACGGCGGCCGGCTGCTCGAGACCGGCGCGGGCGGCAGCTGCCGGGCCCGGGTCGGTCGCCAGCAGGTCGGCGGCGGCCAGGTCGTGCAGCAGCCCGGCGCCCCGCAGCCCGGCGAGCAGGTCGTCGACCACCTCTGCCGGCAGGCCGGCGGCGACCGACTCGCTGCGCACGGTGCGCTCGCTCCGTCGGCCGTCCAGCCCCCGCAGCAGCGTGACCACGTCGGCGCCGGCGGGGTGCAGGCGCAGGCCCGCCCGGCCGTCCACGCCGCCGACCTGCAGCAGGTCGTCGTCCAGCCGGAGCACCGGGGTCGCGGCGGGGAGCAGGGGGTGCGGGCTCTCGGTCATCGCCGGCAGCGTGCCAGTGGGGGAGGTAGGCGCGCAGCCGTCGTCCACAGGTGTCCCGGCGCGTCGCCGCACGGTCGGGCCCCGGCCGCCGTACGGTCCCGCGGGGCGCGGTGGACGCACACTGCCCACAGCCTGTGGACACAGCTGTGGACACGGTGGGGACCCGATGGGGTGACGTTGTGCACCGGCAGGGGACCCACCCGGCCGCGGGCGCCGGACGGCCCTCCGACCAGCACGGACGCGGCGCGGCCCTGTGGACGGCGAGGGGTGCGTTCCGCCGTTCGGGGGACGTCGGGGGAGGCGCTGTCCACTGTCCGTGTGCACTCGTCCACGTCCGGGTGTCCTCGACGGGAGGCGGGGAGCGGGGACGGTTACGGTGCGTTCGTGGAACCCCGACCTGACCGCCGCCCGCCGGCTGCGTCGACGGCCGCCGTCCCCGCCGTGCGAACGGCCCCGCGCCTGGAGACGGAGGTCGAGGTGCGCCGCAGCGCACGCCGCCGGCGCACCGTCACCGCCTACCGCGAGAACGGGCGCACCGTCGTGCTCATCCCGGCCGCCTTCAGCGCTGCCGAGGAGCGGCGCTGGGTGGACCAGATGGTCGCCAAGCTGCAGACCCGCGAGGACCGCAAGCGGCGCAACCTCGCCTCCGACGAGGACCTCATGACGCGGGCGCTGGAGCTGTCCGACGCCTTCCTGGGTGGCCGCGCGGTGCCGGCGAGCATCCGCTGGGTCGACAACCAGAACCGCCGCTGGGGGTCCTGCACCCCCGCCGACCGGTCCATCCGGCTGTCCAGCCGGCTCCGCGGCATGCCCGAGTTCGTCGTCGACTACGTGCTCGTGCACGAGCTCGCCCACCTGCTCGAGGCCAGCCACGACGCGCACTTCTGGTCCCTGGTCCGGGCCTACCCGCAGGTGGACCGGGCGCTGGGCTTCCTCGAGGGCGTCGAGCACGGCACCGCCGGACCCCGGCCCGACGACGACGAGCTGGAGCCCGGCTCCGTCGCGTGACGGACGGCCCCGCCGGTGGGCGGGGCCGTCGGGTGTCCCTCGGCGAGAGGCCGCTGCGGGATCAGGTCCCGGGCGTCGGGTCCTGGGGCGCGTCGCCGTCGGTGCGGTCGTCGCGGGGGTCGGTGCCCTCGGTCAGCTCGGCGAACGGGTCGGCCGCGCCCTGGCGGGCGACGAAGTCCAGCGGCTCGTCCAGGTCGTCGGAGGTGGGCAGCAGGTCCGGGTGCGACCAGAGCCGGTCCCGCTCGGCCGGCCCGTACTGCGCGGCCATCGCGCCCCACACCGTGCTGGCGTCCCGCAGCCGGCGCGGCCGCAGGTGCAGCCCCACCAGCGTGGCGAAGGTCTGCTCGGCCGGGCCACCCGAGGCCCGGCGCCGGCGCATCGTCTCGGCCAGCGCCGAGTGCCCGGGGAGGCGCTCGCCGGCCGCGGCCGCCACGACGCTGTCGACCCAGCCCTCGACCAGGGCCAGCAGGGTCTCCAGCCGGCGCAGCGCCATCGCCTGCTCGGGGGTCTCCTCCGGCTCGAGCACCCCGCTGCCCAGCAGCCGCTGGATGCTCTCCGGGTCCTGCGGGTCCAGCCCGCCCTCCATGCCGCTCATCGCCTCGTCGAGCCCGCGCTGGATCGCCTCGGGGTCGACGTGGATGCCGCGAGCGTAGGCGTGCACGGCGTCGGTGAGCTGCTGGCGCAGCCACGGCACGTGGGCGAAGAGGCGCTGGTGGGCGGCCTCGCGCAGGGCGAGGAACAGCCGCACCTCGTCCTCGGGGCGGTCCAGGCCGGCGCCGAAGGCAGCCACGTTCTGCGGGACCAGCACGCCGGCGCCCTTGGGGCCCAGCGGCAGCCCGACCTCGGTGCTGGTGGTGACCTCGTCGGCGAGCTTGGCGAGCGCCTGGCCGACCTGGGCACCGAACATGACGCCGCCCATCTGGCCCATGATCCCGGCGAGGGGACCGGCGATCTGGGCGGCCTCGGCCGGCAGCGCGCTGGTCATCGCGGCGACGACCCGCTCGGCCAGCGGGTCGATGAGGGCGCTCCACGCGGGCAGGGTCTGCTCGACCCACTCCACCCGCGACCAGGCCAGCCCGCGGTCGATGCCCGAGGGCAGCTCGGTGGCCTGGTCCAGCCACAGGTCGGCCAGCCGGAGCGACTCCGACACCGCGGCGCGCTCGGCGGCCGAGGTGGGCTGGTGGCCCGGGGCCAGCTGGCTGATCGCGCCCTGGCGGGCGAGGTCCCAGTTCACCGGGCCGCCGGAGTAGTTCATGAGCTTCTGCAGCTCGGCGAACAGCGGCATCTTGCCCAGCAGCTCCGCCGGGTCGCCGCCACCGGGGACGCCGAAGCCGGCGCCGCCCATGCCGCCGAACAGGGCACCCAGGCCGAACGGGTCGTTCGCACCGGGTCCCGTGCCGCCGGACCCGGTGCCGCCGGGCCCGTCGGAGGAGTCCCGGCGCTCGGGGTCGCGGTCGGGGAGTCCGAAGCCGAAGGGCACGTCGCTCATGGCACCACCGTAACCGCGCCGGTACCGGCCGGACCGGCCCCGACCGGCTCCTGGGCCCGGCACCGTTCTGCCCTCGGCGAACCCGCCGGGCCCGGACCGACAGCTCGGTCACCTACGCTCGCGCCTCGACGGGTGCGCCCGCCGCGGCCCCGGACCGCGGCGCCGGGCGACCAGCCGACGTCGGCCGCTGGCCGCGAGGAGGAACCGTGAGTCGTCGCAGCACCGTGCTGGTCACCGGCACCGTCCTGCTGCTGCTGTTCGGGGTGCTCGGTGCCGTGCTGCCCGTCCCCTACGTGGCGCAGGTGCCCGGGCCCACCTACAACACCCTCGGCGACATCAACGGCACCCCGATCATCACCGTGACCGGCCGCGAGCCCAACGACACCTCGGGCAACCTGAACCTGACCACCGTCGGCATCCCGCAGGGCTCGCTGAACCTGGTGCGGGCGGTGCAGGGCTGGTTCGACAGCGAGGTGACCGTCGTCCCGCGCGAGCAGGTCTACCCCACCGGCAAGTCGGTGCAGGACACGCAGGCGGAGAACCGGCAGGCCTTCCTCACCTCCGAGCAGTCCGCCCGCGCCGCCGCGCTGAGCGAGCTCGGTTACCCCGTCGAGGTCGTCGTCCAGGGCGTGCCGGACGGCTCGCCGTCGACCGGGCAGCTGCAGGACGGCGACGCGGTCGTCGCGGTGGACGGCACGCCGACACCCACCCAGGACGCGCTGCTCGGCGTCCTCCAGGGCATCCCGCCGGCCAGCGCGGTGCGGGTCGACTACACCCGCCTCGGCGCACCGGGCACCGCCACGGTGACCACCGGCGCGGCGCAGGAGGGCGACGGCTCGGCACTGGGCATCCAGGTGCTGGAGACCCCCTACGCGCCGTTCGACGTCTCGATCCAGGTGGACGACGTGGGCGGGCCCTCGGCCGGGCTGATGCTCACCCTCGGCATCATCGACATGGTGGGCGACACCGACCTCACGCAGGGCGCGGTCATCGCCGGCACCGGCACGATCGACGCCGCCGGTGCGGTCGGGCCGATCGGCGGCATCCCGCTGAAGCTCGTCGCCGCCCGGGACATCGGCGCGGTGCTGTTCATGGTGCCGGCGGCCAACTGCGCCGAGGCGCTGGCCAACGCGCAGCCGGGCCTGCCGATGGCCAAGGTCGCCACGCTGGACGACGCCCTGACCGCGCTGGGTGACCTCCGCGCGGGTCGGACGCCCGCAGGCTGCTGACCACCCGGTCAGGGAACCGTGGTGTGCTTGTGCCACGGCCGGGAACCCGCCGCCGCCGACAGCAGTTGAGGGAGCGGACCCCCGGGCTCGCACCCTCCTCGCCGACGGCGGGCTGCGGGCGCCTGTGTCCGAGTTCCGCGGCCGGGCCCCGTGCCCGCGCCCACCCCTGAGACAGGAGTCCGACCGTGGCCATGCGGCCCCCCGTGCCGGTGCCGGCGTTGTCCCGGCGCGCCAAGCTGGCCATCGGCGTCGTCGCCGTCCTGCTGGTGCTCTTCACCGTGATCGGCACGCTCACCAACGTCTACGTCGACTACCTCTGGTTCGACGAGACCCGCTTCACCGAGGTCTTCTGGACCGAGCTGCAGACCCGGGCGCTGCTGTTCGCGCTCGCGGGCGTGGCCACCGGCGGGCTGGTGGCCCTCTCGGTCCACCTCGCCTACCGGTTCCGCCCCACCTTCCGGCCGATGTCGCTGGAGCAGCAGAACCTCGAGCGCTACCGCCAGTCCCTCGAGCCCCGCCGCAAGGTCGTGCTGACCGCCCTCGGCGTCGTGCTGGGCCTGCTCGCCGGTGCGGCCGCGCAGGGCAGCTGGCAGACCTGGCTGGCCTGGCGCAACGGCACCCCCTTCGGCACCCCCGACCCGCAGTTCGGCAAGGACGTCGGCTTCTTCGTCTTCGACCTGCCCTTCTACCGGCTCGCGCTCGGCTTCGGGTTCACGATCGTGCTGCTCGCGCTGATCGGCGCGGTGCTCACCCAGTACGTCTTCGGTGGCCTGCGCCTGCAGACCCCGGGCCAGAAGCTCACCGGCGCCGCACGCGTGCAGCTGTCGGTGCTGCTGGGCCTGTTCGTGGCGCTCAAGGCGATCGCCTACTGGCTGGACCGCTACAGCCTCGTCTACTCCAACCGCGGCGGTACCTACACCGGCGCCTCGTACACCGACGTCAACGCGCTGCTGCCGGCCAAGAACATCCTGGTCGTGGTGGCCGCGATCTGCGCCATCGCCTTCTTCGTCAACATCGTGGTGCGCAACACCGTGCTGCCCGCCGCCGCGCTCGGCCTGCTGCTGGTGGCCAGCCTGCTGATCGGGGTGGCCTACCCGGCGATCGTGCAGCAGTTCGTCGTCCGGCCCTCGGCCGACCAGCGGGAGGCGGAGTTCACCTCGCGGGCGATCCAGTCGACGCTGGACGCCTACAAGCTCAACGACGTCGACTACGTCAACTACGCCCAGGACCAGACCTCGACCGCCGACGCCGACGCGGCGGTGGCCGCGCTGCGCGACGACACCGAGACGATCCCCAACGCCCGGCTGCTGGACCCCAACGTCCTGGCCGCGACGTTCACCGCTCGTCAGCAGATCCGCAACGTCTACGGCTTCCCGGACAAGCTGGACATCGACCGCTACACCATCGACGGCGTCACCCAGGACTACGTGGTGGCCGTCCGCGAGCTCAACAGCTCCGACCTCAGCGGCAACCAGGGCAGCTGGATCAACCGGCACACCGTCTACACCCACGGCAACGGCTTCGTCGCCGCACCCGCCAACCAGGTCGCCGCCGGCCAGCAGGCGGGCGAGCCCAACTTCACCACCGGCGACCTGCCCACCCGCGGCAACATCGAGGTCGACCGATCGCAGGTCTACTACGGCGAGCTGCTGAACAACGACGGCGTCGACGTCTACTCCGTCGTCGGTGGCCCCACGCCGCGGGAGTTCGACCAGCCCGAGGGCGGGTCCGGCGAGGGCCAGATCAACTCCACCTACGACGGCGCCGGTGGCGTGGCGATCGGCAGCTTCTTCCGCCGGCTGACCTACGCCATCTACTACCGGGAGCGGAACTTCCTGCTCTCCGGCGCGGTCAACGACCAGTCGAAGGTGCTCTACGTGCGCGACCCCCGCGACCGCGTGGAGAAGGCCGCCCCGTTCCTCACCGTGGACGGCGACCCCTACCCGGCGGTCGTGGACGGCAAGATCGTCTGGCTGCTCGACGGCTACACGACGTCGGACGCCTACCCCTACGCCGAGCAGATGTCGCTGGGTGAGGGGGCTGCGGACGCGCTGACCGGCACCGGCACGACCGCGCTGCCCGACCAGCAGTTCAACTACATCCGCAACTCGGTCAAGGCCACGGTCGACGCCTACGACGGCTCGGTGAACCTGTACGCCTGGGACGACGAGGACCCGGTGCTGCAGACCTACATGAAGGCCTTCCCGGGCACGGTGAAGCCGCGCAGCGAGATGAGCGAGGACCTGGTCAGCCACGTCCGCTACCCCGAGGACCTGTTCAAGCTGCAGCGGGACGTGCTGACCCGCTACCACGTGTCGGACCCGATCGCGTTCTACAACCAGAACGACCGGTGGCAGGTCTCGCCGGACCCGACGCAGCAGCAGCAGCAGGGCACGACGACCGACGACCAGCCGCCGTACTACATCCTGGCCCAGCGGCCCGGTGACCAGCGGGCGAGCTTCCAGCTCACCAGCGCGCTGAACGCGTTCGAGCGGGACAACCTCTCGGCCTTCGTCTCCGCCTCCTCCGACCCGGGCACGTACGGGCAGATCCAGGTGCTGCGGCTGCCGGGTAACACCCCCTACCGGGGGCCGCGCCAGGTGCAGAACTCGTTCCTGTCCAACAACCTCGTCCGGCCGGACATCACGCTGTTCAACAGCGAGAGCTCCCGGGCGGTCTACGGCAACCTGCTGACCCTGCCCATCGGGGACGCCGGCCTGCTGTACGTCGAACCGCTGTACGTGCAGGGCACGGGGGAGAACTCCTTCCCGCTGCTGCAGAAGGTGCTGGTCAACTACGCCGACCGGATCGGGTACGCCGACACCCTGGCCGAGGCGCTGGACCAGGTCTTCGGTCAGGGGGTGGGTGAGGTGGCCGCCGACGGCGGGACGCCCACGACCCCCAGCCCGTCGCCGACCACCCCGACCGACGGCGCCACCCCGGCGCCGAGTGCCGGGCCGGTCGACGAGGCAGCCCGCGACCAGGCGGTGAACCGGCTCAACGACGCGATCACCGAGCTCGGCGACGCGACCCGGGCCGGGGACTTCGCCCGGATCGGTCAGGCGCAGGCGGACCTGCAGGAGGCGGTCCAGGCGTACCAGGCGGCCAACGGGCAGACGGCGGCCTCGTCGTCGGCAGCCCCGTCGTCCGCGGCCCCGTCGTCGGCACCGGCGTCGGGGTCGTCGGCAGCGCCGTCCGCCTCGCCCACGCCGACCGGCTGAGCCGAGGGCGGTCCCCGGGGTGAGACGACCCCGGGGACCGGCCCCCGTGCGGCGACCTCCCCGGGGTGGGGTATGGTCGTACCAGCGACGCGGGGTGGAGCAGCTCGGTAGCTCGCTGGGCTCATAACCCAGAGGTCGCAGGTTCAAATCCTGCCCCCGCTACCAACGCCGGAGGCCCGGTCACCGTCCTGGTGACCGGGCCTCCGTCATGTGCGGGACGTCGTCCCTGCCGGGCCGCGCGCTGGCTACGCTGCGGGCCGTGCGCAGCCCCGCCCTGGTCCGGGCCGCCGACGTCGCGGACGCCGCCGGGATCGCCGCGGTCTACCGGCCGTACGTCACCGACTCGGTCGCCTCCTTCGAGTCCGTGCCCCCGGACGCGGCCGAGATGGCCGTCCGGATGCTCGCCGCACCCCGGCTGCCGTGGGTGGCCGCCGAGCGGGACGGCGCCGTGGTCGGGTACGCCTACGCGGCTGCGCACCACGCCCGGGCGGCCTACCGCTGGTCGGTGAGCTGCTCGGTGTACCTGGCCGCCGGCGAGCGGGGTGCGGGCACCGGCCGCGCGCTGTACGAGCGGCTGTTCGCCGAGCTGCGGCCGCTGGGCCACGTGACCGCCTTCGCCGGGATCGCCCTGCCCAACGCGGCGAGCGTCGGACTGCACACCGCGCTGGGCTTCACCCCGGTGGGCGTCTACCGCGCCGCGGGGTTCAAGGCCGGGCGCTGGCACGACGTCGGCTGGTGGCAGCTCCCGCTGCGCGAGCCCCCGGCCGACCCGGTCGAGCCCGGCGCGTGGACGCCTCCCGCACGGGACTAGGCGGTCACCCGGCGTCGCGCCCGGCGCACCAACAGGGCACCGATGCCGCCGGCGGCCAGCAGGGCCACCGCGGCGCCCGTGCCGTTGCCGCTCGCGGGCAGCGGGGTGCCGGTCGGGCAGCCGGCGGTGGCGGCCTTCGCGTCGCCGACGTCCAGCGTGGTGCTGCCCAACGTCCAGGTCGCGGTGGGGACGTCGGCCGAGGCCATGACCACCCGGAAGACGCCGTGGAAGGTGCCGACCTCGAAGGTGTCGGGCTGCGGCCCGTCGTACCGCGCCGGCGTCCAGTGGTTGCTGCTGCCGCCCACGTCGTAGGTGGCGGCCTTGCTCTTGGTGTTCGAGTACCCGAGGACCAGCGTGGTGGTCGTGCCGCTGACCGACCAGCAGTCCAGCAGCGGCGCGATGGTGCCCGCCGCGAGGGCCGTGCCGGGAGCGGCCACGACGGCCGTCGCGGTGACCAGGCCGGCGACCCCGGTGCGGACGAGGGTGCGCCGGACGCCGCGACCGCCACCCGCACCGGCCCTGCGCGTGCGCTCCTCGGTCACGACCAGCCTCTCCTCGACCCGACGGCGACCGGGGTCCCGGCCACCGTCGACGATCATCGGTCGCTCCAGGGCGGTCGCGGAACGCGGCGACCCCCTTCGGGGTGGGGGAGCGCCCGGTCGGGTGACGGCCGGGAGGACCCACGGGCGCACCGTCGGGGGCGTGGGGTACTGTCGTCTCTGCGACGCGGGGTGGAGCAGCTCGGTAGCTCGCTGGGCTCATAACCCAGAGGTCACAGGTTCAAATCCTGTCCCCGCTACCAACCGGAGGGCCCGGTCACCGAACACGGTGACCGGGCCCTCCGTCTGTCTGCCGTGCGCACCCGTGCAGACTCAGCCCGTTCGGGGGAACACGGCTCGACAGGAGGACGACACGCATGGACGCCGGACCCACGGTGGGAGACCCCGCCGACGGAGCGGACCAGTGGCCGGGGCAGGTGACCGAGCGTGTGCTGGCCGACGGCCGTCCGGTCCTCTACTTCGACGACCTGACCAGCACCGGCCCCGTGCACGAGGTGGCCGACGTGCGCCCGCTGCCGGAGCCGCCGCACGCCGGTGAGATCCGCTTCGACGTCCTGACCGGTGAGTGGGTGACCATCGCCGGGCACCGGATGAACCGCACCTTCCTGCCCAGCGCGGCCGACTGCCCCCTGGACCCGACGACGGACCCGGCGCGACCCACCGAGGTCCCCGACAGCAGCTACGACGTCGCCGTCTTCGCCAACCGGTTCCCCAGCTTCGCCCCGCTGACCGTCGGCCCGGCCGCGGACGCCCCGCCGCCGCCCTTCGGCCCGGCCGACCGCCCGGCGAACGGGCACTGCGACGTCGTGGTGTTCTCCAGCGACCACGAGGCCGCCGTCGTCGACCTGCCGCCGGCCCGGATGCGCACGATCGTCGAGGCGTGGGCGCAGCGCACCGCCGCCCACTCGGCGGACCCGCAGGTGGCCGAGGTGTTCGTGTTCGAGAACAGCGGCCAGGAGATCGGGGTGACGCTGACCCACCCGCACGGGCAGGTCTACGCCTACCCGACCGTGCCGCCGCGCTCGGCGCAGCTGATCGAGCAGGCCCGCCGGCACCGCGACACCACCGGCGGCAGCCTGCTGGCCGACGTGCTGGCCGCCGAGCAGGCCGAGGGCACCCGGGTCGTGCTCACCGGCGAGCACTTCACCGCCTACGTGCCCCGCGCGGCCCGCTGGCCCGTCGAGGTCCACCTGGCCCCGCACCGCGACGTCCCCGACCTGGCCGCGCTGCACGACGCGGAGAAGGCCGAGCTCGCGGTGGTCTACCAGGAGCTGCTGCGCCGGGTGTCCCGCTTCCACCCCGGCGTGGACCGGGTGCCCTACATCTCCGGCTGGCACCAGGCGCCGACCGGCGAGGACCGCGCGCTGGGCCGGCTGCACCTGCAGCTGTTCTCGCTGCTGCGGGCCCCGGGCAAGCTGAAGTACCTGGCCGGCTCGGAGTCCGGCATGGGCGCATGGATCAACGACACGACGCCGGAGCGGATCGCCGACCGGCTGCGGGAGGTGGCGTCATGACCGCCCAGGAGCAGGCCGACCTGGCCTCTGCCGAGCTGCGCGCGACCTGGGGGGTCGAGCCGGACGGCGTCTGGACCGCCCCCGGCCGTGTCAACCTGATCGGTGAGCACGTCGACTACAGCGGCGGGCGCTGCCTGCCGTTCGCGCTGACCCGGATCACCGCCGCCGCCGTGCGCCGCCGGGACGACGACGTGGTGCGGCTGTCCAGCACCGATCCCGACGCCGCGCCGTTCGAGGGCCGGCTGGGCGACCTGGGCCCGGGCTCGGCGACGGGCTGGGCCGGTTACGCCGCGGGCACGCTGTGGGCGCTGCAGCAGGCGGGCATCGACGTCCCCGGCATGGACCTGTCGGTGAGCAGCGACGTCCCCCTGGGCGCCGGGCTGTCCAGCTCGGCGTCGCTGGAGGCCGCGGTGGCCGTCGCCGCCGCGGAGCTGGCCGGTCGCGGTGACTCCGTCGAGCTGCGGCACGTGCTGGTGCAGGCGGCGATCCGTGCCGAGAACGAGGTCGTGGGCGCCGGCACCGGCGGCATGGACCAGACGGTCGCGCTGCTGGCCGAGGAGGGCTCTGCCCTGCTCATCCACACCCGCGACTTCCGCACCGAGCCGGTGCAGCTGGGCCTGGCCGAGGCCGGGCTGGAGCTGATGGTCATCGACACCCGGGTCAAGCACACCCTCGCCGACGGCCAGTACGCCAAGCGCCGCGCCGACTGCGACGAGGCCGCCCGCCAGCTGGGCCTGGAGTGGCTCTCCGACGCCACCGCCGACGACGTCGAGAAGCTGACCGACCCGCGGCTGCAGGCCCGGGCCCGGCACGTGGTCAGCGAGAACCAGCGCGTCGACCGCGTCGTGGAGCTGGTGCGCGCCGGCCGGGTGGACGAGATCGGCCCGCTGCTGGACGCCTCGCACGCCTCGCTGCGCGACGACTACGAGGTGTCCGCCGTCGAGCTGGACGTCGTGGTCGAGGCGGCCCGGTCGGCCGGTGCGCTGGGCGCCCGGATGGTCGGCGGCGGGTTCGGCGGCTCGGCGATCGCGCTGATCCGCCCGGCCGACGAGGCCGCGGTCGGCGAGGCCGTCGCCGCCGCCTGCCGGGAGCGCGGCCTGACCGAGCCCGGCACGCTCACCGTCACCTCCGGCCCGGCCGCCCGCCGGCTGTCCTGAGGCCTCCCGGGCGGGAACACCCCGCCCGGGAGGGCCGTTCGGCAGGGGCATGACACCGACGGTCTCCGACGCCCCGCAGGACAGCCGCTACGAGATCCGGGACGGCGACCGCCTGCTCGGCATCGCCGCCTACCTCCGCAACGGCCCGCAGGTGGTCTTCACCCACACCGAGGTCGAGAGCGAGGGTTCCGGGCTGGGCAGCACCCTGGTGCGGGCAGCGCTGGACGACGTCCGCAGCCAGGGCGGCTCCGTCGTCCCGCAGTGCTCCTTCGTGCGCGGCTGGATCGAGCGGCACCCCGAGTACCGCGACCTGGTGGCCGACCCTTCCTGACCGGCCCGGTGGTGCGCCTGCGAAGCTGAGGCCATGCGCGTCCTGGTCACCGGTTGGTTCAGCTTCGACGAGGTGATCGCCACCGTCGGCGACGACCTGGGCGCCGAGGTGGTGTCGGGCTGGCTGCGTGAGCTGGACGTCGACCACACGGTCGCGTGGGCGCCGTTCCTGATGCGCGGCCCGAACTGGCGCGAGCTCGACCCGGCCGACTTCACCCACCTGGTGTTCGTCAGCGGCCCGATCTCGGACACCCCGCTGCTGCGCGAGCTGACCGATGCCTTCGCCGGTGCCACCCGCTGGGCGGTGAACGTCTCGGTCGTCTCCGACGCCGGCCGAGCGCTGTTCCACCAGGTGTGGGAGCGCGACGCCCCGGGCGTGGCCCGCCCGGACCTGGCGATGGCCACCACGACGCCCGACGTGCCGGTGCTGGCGGTCGCGTTCGCCCCGCCGCAGGAGGAGTACGGCGACCGCAGCCGCGCCGTCGAGGTGCGCGCGGCGATCGAGGGCTGGCTCGGTGCCCGGGCGATCCCGTGGTTCGAGCTGACCATGGACTCCTTCGAGAAGCCCCACGAGCGCTTCCCGCTGCAGGTCGAGGCGCTCATCCGCCGGGCCGACGCGGTGGTGAGCATGCGGCTGCACGCGCTGGTGCTCGGTCTGGCGCACGGCAAGCCGGTCATCGCCTGCGACGCGATCGTCGGCGGGGCCAAGGTCACCGCGCAGGCCGGTGCACTGGGCTGGCCGCTGGTGGTGCCGGGTGACCAGGTCGACGCCCACACCCTGGACGCCGCCCTCGAGCACGCGCTGTCGGGCACGCTCACCGACGCGATCGCCGGCGCCCAGCAGCGCGGTGCGGCCGCCAACGCCCAGGCCCGGGAGTGGCTCAGCCGCCAGCTGCAGGGCTGAGCTCGCGCAGCACGTCCGCGGCCGGCCGCTGGGCGGTGGCGAACCGGTGCTCCACCTCGGCGGGCACCGGCCGTCGCTGACGCAGCGCGGCCGGGAGGTTGCGCAGCACCCCGGCCAGCGCCGTCCGGGCGGCCGGCTCGGTGCGCGCCCGGCGGGCCAGCCGCGCGGTGGCGGCCAGCGCCACCGGGAGCGGACGACGCAGCCAATCGACGAGGACGTCGTTGCGGGTCTGCAGCGACCACCGGGCCGCGCTCGGGCGGTCCGGGCCCGCCGGGTCGTGCCAGGCGACGACGTCCTCGCTGAACACCAGCTGCCACCCGGCGGCGGCCAGGTCGAGGGCGAGCAGGTGCTCCTCGCCGCCGAAGAACAGCAGCCGGGAGAAGCCGCCGGCGCCGAGGTGGGCGTCACGGCGGACCACGGCGGCGAACGCCGGGAAGCTGAGCACGTCGGGCCCGGCGGGGGAGCGGCCCAGCAGCGCCAGCCGGTGCTTGCGCGTCACGGCGTCCTCGCTGCCGTCCGAGGCCATCCGCACCCGGCCGACCACGACGGCGACCCGGGGGTGGGCGTCCAGCAGCGCGGCGGCGGCCTCCAGCGAGCCCGGCTCCCACCAGGAGTCGTCGTCGGCGAACGCCACGTACCGGGTGGTCGCGCGCCGGACGCCGTCGTTGCGGGCGACCGCCCCGGCGTTGGCGGGCAGCTCCAGGAGGTCGACCCGCGGGTGCCGCTCCCGGACGGCGGCCGCGCTGCCGTCGGCGGAGGCGTTGTCGACCACGACCACCGGGTGCACGCCGTCGTCCAGCCGGGCGAGGGAACGCAGCAGCGACTCCCGCCGGTCGCGGGTCGCGATGACGACGGTGACGGCGGGCTCGCTGGGCACCAGGGAGTTCTACCCGGCGGGCGCTCAGGCGGAGAGGGCGGTGCCCGTCCCGGTGTCATCGAGGGCGACGGCGAGCCGGTCGAGCGGCAGGTCGACCGCCCGGGCGAGGGCGGCGACGGTGAAGAACGCCGGCGTCGGGACCCGGCCGGACTCGATCTTGCGCAGCGCCTCCAGGCTCACCCCGGAGGCGAGGGCCACCTCGCCCGGGGTGCGGGCGCCGCGCGCCTCGCGCAGCAGGGCGCCCAGCCGACGGCCGCGCTCGCGCTCTTCCGGGCTCAACGGCGGTCGCACCATGGCCGTGATAGTAATACCGGGATACCAATACCGGAACCAGGAGGACGACGACGTGATCGAACTGCGCACCCCCGGCGAGATCGAGGCCATGCGGGCCGCCGGCGCCGTGGTCGCCCAGATGCACACAGCGGTGCGGGCCCTCGCCGCCCCCGGCGTCCGGCTGACCCAGCTGGACCAGGCCGCGCGGCAGGTGCTGGCCGACGCCGGGGCCACCTCGCCGTTCCTGGGCTACGCCCCGCTGCGCAGCACCCCGCCGTTCCCGGGGGTGGTCTGCCTGTCGGTCAACGACGTGGCGCTGCACGGCGTCCCGACCTCCCAGGAGCTCGAGGACGGCGACCTGCTCAGCGTCGACGCGGGCGCGACCCTCGACGGCTGGGTCGGCGACGGCGCCGTCACCTTCTCGGTGGGGACGCCGCGGGAGGAGGACGTGCGGCTGGTCGACACCACGACCCGGGCACTGGAGGCCGGGATCGCGGCGGCCGTCGTCGGTGGCCGGCTCGGCGACGTGTCGGCGGCCATCGGCGAGGTGGGCCGGGCCGGTGGCTGCGGGATCAACACCGACCAGGGCGGCCACGGGATCGGCCGCAGCATGCACGAGGCGCCGAGCGTGCCCAACGAGGGTCGCGCCGGGCGGGGCCTGAAGCTGCGCGCCGGGCTGGTCATCGCCATCGAGCCGTGGTTCCTGGCCGGCGGGTCCGACGACTACCGCGTGGACGCCGACGGCTGGACGCTGCGCAGTGCCGACGGCAGCCGCGCCGCCCACGTCGAGCACACCGTCGCCGTCACCGACGACGGCCCCCGCATCCTCACGCTCCTGCCCTGACGTGCCCGCCGTCGTGCACTGACGGCTGCCTCCGAGGCCGGGAGGCAGCAGTCAGCGCACAACGACGGGCGCAGCCGGCCCCCGTGCAGGGTGAGGGGCGCAGGGGTCCTTCCTCAGCCCAGGGCCTGGTCGAGGTCGGCGAGCAGGTCGTCGACGTCCTCGATGCCGACCGACAGGCGCACCAGGTCGGCGGGCACCTCCAGCGGGGAGCCGGCGGCGCTGGCGTGGGTCATCCGGTGCGGGTGCTCGATGAGCGACTCGACGCCGCCGAGGGACTCGGCCAGGGTGAACACCCGCGTGCGCTCGCAGACCCGCAGCGCGGCCTCCTCGCCGGCCTTGAGCCGGAACGACAGCATCCCGCCGAACTGGGACATCTGCCTGGCCGCGACCTCGTGGTTGCGGTGCTCCGGCAGCCCCGGGTACAGGACGGCGGAGACCGCGGAGTGCTCCAGCAGCCACTCGGCGATGCGGCCGGCGTTGGCGCTGTGCCGGTCCATGCGCACACCGAGGGTCTTGAGGCTGCGCAGCACCAGCCAGGCGTCGAACGGGCCGTTGACCGCGCCCGCAGCGTTCTGCAGGTACGCCAGCCGCTCGCCGAGCTCGGCGTCGGAGACGACCAGCGCACCACCGACGACGTCGGAGTGCCCGCCCAGGTACTTCGTCGTGGAGTGCACGACCACGTCGGCGCCCAGCGTCAGCGGCTGCTGCAGGTAGGGGCTGGCGAAGGTGTTGTCGACGACCAGCAGCGTGCCCGCGGCGTGCGCGATCTCCGCGAGCGTGGCGATGTCGGCGATGTTGAGCAGCGGGTTGCTGGGCGTCTCGCACCACAGCACCCGGGTCGTCTCCGGCGCGACCGCCTCCCGGACGGCGTCCAGGTCGTTGAGGTCGACGGGGACGTGCCCGACGCCCCAGGGCTCCTGCACCTTGGAGATCAGCCGGTAGGTGCCGCCGTAGGCGTCCCCGCCCAGCACGATCCGGTCGCCGGGCCGGCAGACGGTGCGCAGCAGGACGTCCTCGGCGGCCAGGCCGGAGGCGAACGTCATCGCGCGGGTGCCCTGCTCCAGGCTGGCCAACGCCGTCTGCAGGGTGTCGCGGGTGGGGTTGGCGCTGCGGCTGTACTCGTAGCCGCCGCGCAGCCCGCCCACGCCGTCCTGCTTGTAGGTGGTGGTCAGGTGCATCGGCGGGATGACCGCGCCGGTGGCCGGGTCGGGCTCCTGGCCGGCGTGGATCGCGCGTGTGTTGAAGCCGCTCATGACACGACCGTAGGCGCCGGCAGACCGACCAGGTGACCGAGCACGTCCTGCCGGGTGACCACGCCGGCGGGCTTGCCGTCGACGTGCACCAGCAGCGCGTCGGCGTCGCCCAGCGCGCTCACCGCGGCGGTCACCGGCTCGCCGGAGCCGATGATCGGCAGCGGCGGCGACATGTGCCGCTCGACCGGGTCCGACAGCGTGGCGGCACCGGTGAACAGGGCGTCCAGCAGCGCCTTCTCCGCCACCGAGCCGACCACCTCACCGGCGGTGACCGGCGGCTCGGCCTTGACCACGGGCAGCTGGCTGACGCCGTACTCGCGCAGGATGTCGATCGCGTCGCGGACCGTCTCGGTCGGGTGGGTGTGCACCAGCGTCGGGGTGGCGCCGGACTTGGCGTCCAGCAGCTCGCCGACGGTCTCCCCGCCCGACGCCGTCAGGAAGCCGTAGTCGGCCATCCACTCGTCGTTGAAGATCTTGTTCAGGTAGCCGCGGCCGCCGTCGGGCAGCAGCACGACCAGGACGTCGTCCTTGGTGAGCCGCTCGGCGACGCGCAGGGCCGCGACCACCGCCATGCCGCAGGAGCCGCCGACCAGCAGCCCCTCCTCGCGGGCCAGCCGCCGGGTCATGGCGAAGGAGTCGCCGTCGGAGACCGCGATGATCTCGTCGGCGATCGACTTGTCGTAGGCCTCGGGCCAGAAGTCCTCGCCGACGCCCTCGACCAGGTAGGGCCGCCCGGTGCCGCCGGAGTAGACCGAGCCCTCGGGGTCGGCGCCGGTGACGTGCACGCGGCCGCCGCTGGCCTCCTTGAGGTAGCGGCCGACGCCGGAGATGGTGCCGCCGGTGCCCGCACCGGTGACGAAGTGCGTGACCCGGCCCTCGGTCTGCGCCCAGATCTCCGGCCCGGTGGTCTCGTAGTGCGACTGCGGGTTGGCCGGGTTGGCGTACTGGTCGGCCTTCCAGCCGCCGGGGGTCTCCCGGGCCAGCCGGTCGGAGACGGAGTAGTAGGAGCGCGGGTCGGCCGGGTCGACGGCGGTGGGGCAGACGTGCACCTCGGCGCCGTAGGCCCGCAACACGTTGATCTTCTCCGCGCCCACCTTGTCCGGGCACACGAAGACGCACTTGTAGCCGCGGGTCTGTGCGACCAGCGCCAGGCCGATGCCGGTGTTGCCGCTGGTCGGCTCGATGATCGTGCCGCCCGGCTGGAGCGCACCGGAGGCCTCGGCGGCCTCGACCATGCGCACGGCGATGCGGTCCTTCACCGAGCCGCCGGGGTTGAGGTACTCCACCTTGGCCAGCACCAGGGGCGCATCCGGCCCCAGGTGGGCGGTGACCGACCGCAGCCGCACCAGGGGGGTGTCACCGATGAGCTCGATGACGGACTCGGCGTACTGCACGCGGGCCTCCTCGACACCGGGCGCGGCCGGTTGCCGCTGCCCGTGTCCGACCATCCCACCAGACGGGAGCAGGAGGGGTCCTGCCGCTCGGGCCGACCCCGTCACGAGACCGGTTGTGGCCGATCGTGTCCCGCGGCACGGTGATCCCGGCGTGGGCGCCGGTTACCCTCGGGACGCCCGACACGTGCACGGGCAGGTGGGACGTCGAAGACACGGCGTGCCCTCCCAGGTCGGAAGAGAGACGCACTGCCATGACCGCCGCCCTCGGTGCGCTCCACGAGCGCCTCGCCGGTGTCGTACTCGTCGGCCGCGAGCTGCCGGAGGTGCTCACCGAGATCGTGCAGATCTCGCGCAGTGTGATGCCCGGCGCCGACGCCACCTCCATCACGCTGATCCGTGACGAGCGTGCCTTCACCGCCGCCTTCGACGGGCAGATCTCACTGGACGCCGACGAGCTGCAGTACGAGCGCGGCCACGGTCCCTGCCTGGACGCCGGCCGCGCCGGTGAGCTCTTCGTGGTCGCCGACATGGCGGCCGAGGAGCGCTGGCCCGACTACGCGGTGCACGCCACCGAACGGGGCGTGGGCAGCTCGCTGTCGGTGCCGCTGCCCTTCCAGGGCGCCACGATCGGCGCGCTGAACAACTACTCCGTCCGGCCGCACGCCTTCGGTGCGGCCGACATCGCCCTGGGCGAGGAGGTCGCGGCCTTCGTGGCGATCGCGGTCGGCAACGCCGAGGCCGCCGCGCGGGCCAGCGACGACGTGCTGAACATGCGCCGGGCGATGGCCTCCCGTGGGGTCATCGAGCAGGCGAAGGGCATCCTGATGGAGCGGTACAAGATCACCGCCGAGCAGGCGTTCACGCTGCTCACCCACGCCTCGCAGCGCGCCAACGTCAAGCTGCGCGACGTCGCCGAGGAGCTGACGACCACCGGCGTGCTCCACGGCAGCTGACCGTCCGCCCGCCTGGCGGGCGGCGCGCCGCCGGGGCCAGGATCAGCGCATGACCACCACGCTCCCGCCCGTTCCCCGGCGCACCCTCGGCGGCCTGGAGGTCTCCGCGCTCGGCCTGGGCTGCATGGGGATGAGCCAGATGTACGGCACGGCCGACCGGGTCGAGTCGCTGGCCACGGTCCGCCGTGCGCTCGACCTCGGCGTCACGTTCCTGGACACCTCCGACGTCTACGGCAGCGGCCACAACGAGGAGCTCGTCGGCGAGGCGATCGCCGGTCGGCGGGACGACGTGCAGCTGGCCACCAAGTTCTCGCTGTCCCGCAACGACCGCGGCGGCCTGGACATCGACGCGCGGCCGGAGAACGTGCACGCCAGCGTCGAGGCGAGCCTGCGCCGGCTGGGCGTCGACGTGATCGACCTGTACTACCAGCACCGGGTCGACCCGGTGGTGCCGATCGAGGACACCGTCGGCGCGATGGCCGAGCTCGTCGAGCAGGGCAAGGTGCGGTACCTGGGCCTGTCGGAGGCGAGTGCGGCGTCGGTGCGCCGGGCCGCCGCCGTGCACCCGATCGCGGCGCTGCAGAGCGAGTGGTCGCTGTGGACCCGCGACCTCGAGTCCGAGGTCCTCGGCGTCGCCCGCGAGCACGGCATCGGCATCGTGCCGTTCAGCCCGCTGGGCCGCGGGTTCCTCACCGGCGCGATCACCAGCCCCGCCGACTTCGGCGACGACGACTGGCGGCGCGGCCACCCCCGCTTCACCGGCGAGGCGTTCACCGCCAACCTCCGGCTGGTCGAGGCGGTGCGGGCCCTGGCGGAGGAGAAGGGCGTGGCCCCCGGTCAGCTCGCGCTGGCGTGGGTGCTCGCGCAGGGGCAGGACGTCGTCCCGATCCCGGGCACCAAGCGGCGCAGCTACCTGGAGGAGAACGTCGGCGCCGCCGGCGTCGAGCTCACGCCCGAGGACCTGACCCGGCTCGGGGAGATCGCCCCGCCCGGGGTGGCCGAGGGCGGCCGGTACGTCGACGCCGGGTACACCTACGGGGACAGCCCCGAGAAGGGCTGACGCCGTCGTGCCCGACGCCGTGGTGGTGGGTGCCGACCTGGGCACCAGCGGACTCAAGCTCGCCGCCCTGGACGACGCCGGGGTGGTCGTCGCCGAGGCCGAGGCCGCCTACGACGTGGACCGGCCGCGCGCGGGCTGGGCGCAGACCGACGTCGCGGTCTGGCTGCGGGCCCTCGACGACGCCGCGGCCGGGCTGCGCCACCAGCTGGCCGGCCGCCCGGTCGCGGCCCTGGGGCTGTCGGGGCAGATGCACGGCGCGGTGCTGGTCGACGCCTCCGGGACGGCGCTGGCGCCCGCGCTGCTGTGGCCCGACCAGCGGGCCACCGGGGAGCTCGAGCGCTGGCGCGCGCTGCCCACCGCCGACCGGGCCGCGCTGGCCAACCCGCTGGCCGCCGGCATGACCGGCCCGCTGCTGGCCTGGCTGGTCGCGCACGAGCCCGGGCTGGTGGCCGCCGCGGCCACGGTGCTGCTGCCCAAGGACGCCGTCCGCGCCGCCCTGGTGCCCGGCGCCGACCCGGCCGTGACCGACCGCAGCGACGCCTCGGCCACGCTGCTGTGGGACGTCCCCGCCGACCGCTGGTCCGCTGCGGCCACCACGGCCGCCGGGGTCGACGAGGGTCTGCTGCCCGCCGTCCGCCCGGGACACGAGGTCGTCGGCACGACCGGCCTGTTCGGCGGGGAGGTGCCGGTCGTGGTGGGCGGCGCCGACACCCCGCTGGCACTGCTGGCCGCCGGCACCGGCAGCGGCGTCCAGGTCAACCTCGGGTCCGGTGCCCAGCTGCTGCGGCCGGGGGTGGCGCCCGCCCCGGCCGACGACCCCGTCGTCCACTGCTACGCCGACGCCGAGGACGGCTGGTACGCCATGGCCGCGCTGCAGAACGCCGGCACCGCCTGGGACTGGGTGCGCACCGTGCTGGGCCTGGACTGGGCAGGGTTCGCCGGCAGCCTGTCGAGCTCACCGCTGGGCGCCGGCGGGGTGTCCTTCGCGCCCTTCCTCACCGGCGAGCGCGGTGGCGTCGCCGGGCCGGGCACGCGGGGGAGCTGGACCGGGCTGTCGGCCGACACCACCCGCGCCGACCTCGCCCGGGCGGCGCTGGAGGGCGTGGCCTGCGCGGTGGCGGCGGGGCTGGACCTGCTCGGTCCGGCGGACGACGAGCTGGTCGTGCTCACCGGCGGCGGTGCCCGCGATCCGGTGGTGCAGCAGCTGCTGGCCGACGTCCTGGGCCGGCCGGTGCAGCACGTGCAGGTGCGCAGTGCCTCCGCCGCCGGGGCCGCGGTGCTCGCCGCCCGCGGGGTGGGCGGGGCGCTCGTGCCGCAGCGGGTCGGGGACCCGGTGGTCGCGCCGCGGCGGGCGGCCGAGGCGGCCGCCGTCCGCGAGCGGTGGGCCGCGGCGGGCTGAGCTCGCCGCGCGGAACGACTGCGCGGCTGGCACCGTTGACACAGACGAGCGGGGCCCGTACGGGGCTCCCCGGAGCACGAGGGGGTGGACGCGTCGTGGCGTCGCTGTTGAACAAGGTCATCCAGTTCGCGAACAGCCCGAAGGGCAAGCAGGTCATCCGTCAGGCGACGGACAAGGCCCAGACGTTCGCCAAGGACCCGAAGAACCGGGCCAAGATCGAGGACGTCCGCCGGCGCATCCAGGGCGGCCGCGGGAACGGGTCCGGCCCGGTCCGCTGACCCCGCTGCACCGGCCCGACGGCGCTCACCCCTCCCGGGGGGCGAGCGCCGTCAGCACGTCGGGGTGCAGGACGCCGTTGCTGGCCACCGCGCTGCCGCCGGCCGGGCCCGCCGCGCCGGACAGGTCGGTGAACGCCCCGCCCGCCTCGCGCACGATGACGTCGAGCGCGGCGAGGTCCCACAGCGAGACCTCGGGCTCGCAGGCCACGTCGACCGCGCCCTCGGCCACCATCATGTAGCTCCAGAAGTCGCCGTAGGCGCGGGTGCGCCAGACCTGCCGGGTCAGGTCGAGGAACGGCTGCAGCAGGTCGCGCTCCTCCCAGCCGGACAGCGACGAGTAGGACAGGCTCGCGTCGGCCAGCCGGCCCACCTCGGACACGGTGCAGCGGGTGGCGTTCTCCAGCCGGCGGCCGGTCCAGGCGCCGGTGCCCGCCGCGGCCCACCAGCGGCGGTTGAGCGCCGGCGCGGACACCAGCCCGACGACGGGCACGTCACCGTCGAGCAGGGCGATCAGCGTGGCCCACACCGGCACGCCGCGGACGAAGTTCTTCGTGCCGTCGATCGGGTCGATGACCCAGCGCCGGTCGCCGCGGCCGGTGCTGCCGAACTCCTCGCCGAGGACGGCGTCCCGGGTCCGGGCGCGGGCCAGGGTGATGCGCAGCTGTTCCTCGACCCGGTGGTCGGCGTCGGTGACCGGCGTCAGGTCCGGCTTGGTGTCGACCTTGAGGTCCTGCGCGCGGAACCTGTCCAGGCTGATCGCGTCGGCCTGGTCGGCCAGCACGTGCGCCAGGCGCATGTCCTCGTTGTACCCGCGCGCGCCAGCCGTCATGGCCAGAACCTAGCGGGCGGGACCGCGACGGCCCCGCCCGCCGAGCTGTGGCCCCGTCCCCTAGCCCGCTCCGAGCGTGGTGACGTGCTGGAGCGGCCCCCTCTCAGGTCCCGCCCCGAGCTCGCGAGAGGTGGGGGGAGACGGGGTCCTTCCTCAGTCCTTGAAGACGGCCTTGCTGACCGCCGCCGGGGTGTCGTACTCCTGGTCGTCGATGCCCTTGAGCGCCTCGAGCACGTCGTCGCCGCCGCCGTGGGACTCCGCGTGCTTCACGACGTCGTCCTTCTTCGCCGGGTAGTCGATGCCGGACAGGGCCTTCTGGATGTCGATCGGGCTCACCATGACGGGTGCCTACCCCGGCGCGGGCGTGCCGACTCGCCGCGGTGCGGCGGATACCGTCGTGGCCATGGAGGCCGGGACGATCGTCGGGCTGCTGGCCGATCCGGTGCGGCTGCGGGTGGTGGCCGCCCTGGCGTTGGGCGCGACCACGATCGAGGACGTCGCCCGGACCGCGGACCTGTCGCTGAAGGACGTCGCGCTCGCCGCCCGCCGGCTGGCGCGCGCGGGGCTGGTGCACCGGGACGGGCACACGCTGCTGCTGCACACCGAGCGCTTCGGCGAGGCCGCCCGGGCCGCGGCGGCCAGCGCGCCCGCGCCCGAGCCGCTGTCGGAGGACCCCGGCCAGGACGCCGTGCTGCGCGCCTTCCTCCGCGACGGCCGGCTGGTGTCGATCCCGGCGCAGCGGGCCAAGCGGCTGGTCGTGCTCGAGCACCTGGTGCACGTGTTCGAGCCCGGCGTGCGCTACCCCGAGCGTGAGGTCAACGCCCTGCTCGCGGCCTGGCACCCCGACGTGGCCGCACTCCGCCGGTACCTGGTCGACGAGGCACTGCTGACCCGGGACGCCGGCGTCTACTGGCGCAGCGGCGGGTACGTGGAGGTGTGATGCGGCGTCAGGTGTTCGCGTTCTCCGGCGTGCTCGAGCCCCGGCCGGGGGAGCGGGGCAACCGCCCGCTCATCGACCACCTGCTGGCCCTCGGCGCGGCCCGCCGGCAGGAGCCCGGCCCGGTGCGGCTGTGCTACCTGCCCACCGCGGTCGGCGACGACCCGGCAGCGGTCTCGGCCTACGAGCGGGTCCTGGGCGGCCGGGACGACGTCGTCCTCAGCGTGCTGCGGCTGTTCCCGCGGCCGAGCGTGCCCGACCTGCGCGCCCACCTGCTGACCCAGGACGTCGTCCTCGTCGAGGGCGGCAGCGTGGTGAACCTGATCGCCGTGTGGCGGGCGCACGGGCTCACCGACCTGCTGCGCGAGTGCTGGGAGGCCGGCGTCGTGCTCGCCGGGCCGAGCGCGGGGAGCCTGTGCTGGCACGTGGGCGGCCCGACCGACGCCTGGTCGGACCGGCTCGAGCCCTTCACCGACGGGCTGGGGCTGCTCCCGCACAGCAACGCGGTGCACGACGACCTCACCGACCTGCCGCGCCGTGCGGCCTACCGGCAGATGGTCGCCGACGGTGAGCTGCCGGGCGGGTACGCGACCGAGGACGGCGTCGGCCTGCACTACCTCGGCACCGCGCTGGCCGAGGTGGTCACGGCCCGACGCGGCGCCCGCGCCTGGCGCGTCGAGCCCGACACCACCGGCGGCTTCCTCGAGCGCCCCCTCATGGCCCGCCAGCTCTAGGCGCCCTCTCTCCACGACTCGCGAACTCGCCGCGGTCCCTCGGCCCCCTCTCAGGGCCCCGCCGTGAGCCTGCGAAGTGGCGGGAGAGGGGGTTCTTGTTCAGTGGCCGGGGGTGAGCTGGCCGACGGCGGCGAGCAGGCGGCGGAAGCTGGCCAGGCGTTCGGCACGGGCCGGTGGGCCGGCGGCGGCCCAGGGGTCGAGGGCGCAGCCGGGGTCCTCGGTGGTGTGCCCGCACATCGGCGGGCAGTCGACCGAGGCCTCGGCCAGGTCGTCGAAGGCGGCGAGGACGTCGCCGGCGGTGACGTGCGCCAGGCCGAAGGAGCGGATCCCGGGGGTGTCGATGAGCGTGCCGCCACCGGGCAGGTCCAGCAGCACCGCCGAGGACGACGTGTGCCGCCCCTTGCCGATCTTGCTGACGTCGCCGGTGGCCCGGAAGGCGCCGGGCACCAGCCGGTTGAACAGCGTGGACTTGCCCACGCCGGACTGCCCGACCAGCACGCTCGTCTTGTCGCGCAGCCGGGTCACCAGGTCCTCCAGCGGTGCCTCGGGCGACATCGGCACCGCGTCGACGTCCAGGCCGGCGTAGCGGTCCAGCAGCGGCTGGGCGCTGGCCAGGTCGTTCTTCGTGAGCACCAGCAGCGGGGTGAGCCCGCCGGCGTAGGCGGCGACCAGGCAGCGGTCGAGGAAGCCCAGCGCCGGCTCGGGGTCGGCGATCGAGGTGACCACCACCAGCTGGTCGGCGTTGGCCACCACGATCCGTTCGGTGGGGTCGGTGTCGTCGGCGGTGCGGCGCAGCGAGGTGACCCGCTCGGCGATGGTGACGATGCGGGCCAGGCTGTCGGTGCGCCCGGAGGTGTCGCCCACCACCCGGACCCGGTCACCCACGACCACGCCGTGCTTGCCCAGCTCCCGGGCGCGCATCGCGGTCACCTCGACGGGCGTGCCCTCCGGCCCCTGCACGCGCACCGTCATCCGGCCGCGGTCGACTGCGACCACCAGCCCGGGCACGGCCTCCTCGTGGGCCGGCCGGGTGCGGGTGCGCGGCCGTGAGCCGTGCCGGGACGCCCGGACGCGGACGTCGTCCTCGTCGGACCGGCTGTCCATCCGCCGCCCGCTCACGCCACGACCTCCGGCAGCCCGGCTCCCACGAGGGCGGCCCAGCGGTCGGTGAAGTCGGGCAGCGTCTTGGCCACCGCGCCCGGGTCGGTGACCTCGACTCCGTCGACCGCCAGCCCGAGCAGCGCCGCGGCGTGCACCATGCGGTGGTCGGCGTAGGAGTCCAGCCGCGCCGGGCGCAACGTCCCCGGCGTGACCACCAGCCCGTCGGGCAGCTGCTCGACCGAGGCGCCGACGGCGGTGAGCACCTCGTCGAGGGCCTGCAGCCGGTCGGTCTCGTGGCCGCGCAGGTGGGCGATGCCGGTCAGCCGCGACGGCCCGTCGGCCAGGGCGCACAGCGCGGCCAGCACCGGGGTCAGCTCGCCGACCTCGCCGAGGTCGGCGTCCAGGGGGGCGACTCGGTCGCCCCCGGTGACCTGCAGGCCCACCTCGGTGCGGACGACGTCGGCGCCCATCGCGGTGAGCAGCCGGTCGAGCTGCGCGCCGGGCTGGGTGGTGTCGGCGGGCCAGTCGCGCACGGTGACCCGGCCGCCGGTGACCAGCGCCGCGGCCAGGAACGGGGCGGCGTTGGACAGGTCGGGCTCGACCACCCGGTCCAGCGGCGCGACGGGGCCGGGCGCCACCGACCAGCCGCCGTCGACGGCGGTGACCCGCACGCCGTGCTCGGTCAGCGTGCGCACCGTCATCTCCACGTGGGGGAGCGAGGGCAGGCTGCCGGCCACCGTGAGCGTGATGCCCTCGTCGTAGCGCGCCGCGGCCAGGAGCAGGCCCGACACCACCTGGCTGGACTCGCTGGCGTCGACGGTGACCGCTCCGCCCCGGACGGCGCCGGTGCCGTGCACGGTGAACGGCGCCCGCCCGCGGCCGTCGTCGTCGATGCGGACCCCGAGGTCGCGCAGGCCGGTGATCAGCCCCGCGTTCGGCCGGTCGCGCAGCCGCGGGTCGCCGTCCAGCCGGA
Organism: Modestobacter sp. L9-4; assembly: GCF_019112525.1. Lineage (NCBI taxonomy): Bacteria > Bacillati > Actinomycetota > Actinomycetes > Geodermatophilales > Geodermatophilaceae > Modestobacter > Modestobacter sp. L9-4. The sequence continues at coordinate 1,284,276 of NZ_CP077800.1, read as the reverse complement.
CCGGGCCGGTGGCCAGCGCCGCCACCGGGGGCAGGAAGCGCAGGACCGTGCCGGCCAGCCCGGCGTCGACCTCGGCCGGGCCGCGCAGCTCGCCGGGGGTGACCAGCCAGTCGGCGCCGTCCTCGGCGACCGCGACGCCGAGCGCCCGGAGCCCGGCGGCCATCAGGTCGGTGTCGCGGGCCCGCAGCGGGCGCACCAGGCGGCTCGGGCCGGCGGCGAGCGCGGCCAGCACCAGGGCACGGGCGGTGAGCGACTTGGAGCCGGGCAGGGTGACCACCGCGTCCACCGGGGTGTGCCGCGACGGGGGTGCCCAGACCTCGACCATGGTGGCCATCCTGCCCTGCCGGCCGCGGTCTGCGGACGCGACGACCACGTCGGCCGTGCCGGAGGACACCGGGACGGGGCAGGACGGCAGGGCGCGGACCCTCCGGTCGTCGGTGGTCGCCCCTACGCTCGCAGGCGGGCCGCCTGCACAGGGGAGGCCCGGGGAGGAGCCGTCATGTGTGGTCGGTACGCCGCCAGCCGCCGTCCGGAGGACCTGGTGGTCGAGTTCGAGGCCGTCGTCGCCGAGGGCCAGGCGCCGCTGCCGGCCGACCACAACGTGGCGCCCACCAAGGACGTGTACGTGGTGCGGCACGCCAGGGAGCGGGACGCCGAGGGCGCGCTCACCGGTGGTGGGCACCGCGAGCTGCGGGTCGTGCGCTGGGGCCTGGTGCCCTCCTGGGCCAAGGACGTCTCGATCGGCAACCGGATGCTCAACGCCCGGGTCGAGTCGCTGACCGAGAAGCCCGCCTTCCGCACCGCCGCCGCCGGCCGCCGCTGCCTGGTGCCCGCCGACGGCTGGTACGAGTGGGCGCCGCGGCACGACGCCCCGGGCAAGCAGCCGTACTACGTGACCCCCGAGGACGGCTCGGGGCTGGCGTTCGCCGGCCTCTGGGAGGTGTGGGGCCGCGGCGAGGACCGGCTCTACACGTGCACCGTGGTCACCGCCCCCGCCGTCGGCGCGCTGGCCGAGGTGCACCCGCGGATGCCGCTGGTGCTGCCGCGCGAGCGCTGGGCCGACTGGCTGGACCCCGCCCAGCAGGACGTCACGGCGGTCGCCGCGCCGACCCCGCCGGAGTACGTCGAGCGGCTGGAGATCCGGCCGGTCGGTGCGGCCGTGGGCAACGTGGCGAACAACGGGCCGCAGCTCACCGCCCGCCAGGAGCAGGTCAGCGAGCCGGCCGACCAGCCGGCCCTCTTCTGACGTGGCGGGCACGACCGCTGCCGGACCGCCGCCGGCCGGGTCCCGGGCGCTGCCGGACTGGATCGCCGCCGGGGTCACCTTCCTGGCCTCGGGCTCGGTGCTGGTGCTCGAGGTCGTGGGCCTGCGGCTCATCGCGCCCTACGTGGGCATCACCCTGCAGACCAACACGGCGGTCATCGGCTTCGCGCTGGCGGCGATCGCGATCGGCGCCTGGGCCGGTGGCGCCGCCGCCGACCGCACCGACCCGCGGCGGCTGATCGCCCCGCTGCTGGTCGCCGGCGGGGCGCTCGTGGTCGCCGTGCTGCCGCTGGTGCGCTTCGCCGGCGAGCTGCTCACCGGCGCGGCGGCCGGGAACGTGCTGGTGCTGGCCGCGGTGGCGGTCATCGTGCCGGCCGCGCTGCTGTCGGCGGTGCCGCCGATGGTGGTCGCGCTGCAGCTGGGCAGCCTGGCCGAGACCGGGTCGGTGGTCGGTCGGCTGTCGGGCATCGGCACGCTCGGGGGGATCGTGGCCACGTTCGCCACCGGCTTCGTGCTGGTGGCGCTGCTGCCCAGCAGCGTCATCCTCGTGGGCACCGGGCTGCTGGTGGTGGTGGTCGGGCTGGTCCTGGCGCTGCTGCTGCGCCGGAGCAGCCCCGGGGTCACCGCGCGGCTGCCCGCCGGCCTGCTGGTGCTGGCCGTGGCCGCGCCGGTGCTCGCCGCGGTCGCCCCCACCCCGTGCGAGACCGAGACGTCCTACCACTGCGCCCGGGTGGAGGCCGACCCCGAGCGCAGCACCGGGCGGGTGCTGGTGCTGGACACGCTGCGGCACTCCTACGTCGACCTCGCCGACCCCACGCACCTGGAGTTCGAGTACGTCCAGGCCATCGCCTCGGTCACCGACGCGATGGCCCCGGCGGGCGCCCCGCTGTCCGCGCTGCACGTCGGGGGCGGCGGCGCGACGCTGCCGCGCTACCTCGCGGAGGTGCGGCCGGGCACGGTCAGCCGGGTGCTGGAGGTCGACCCCGGGGTGGTCGACGTCGACGAGCAGCAGCTCGGGCTGCGCACCTCGCCCGAGCTCGAGGTTCAGGTCGGCGACGCCCGGGTGGCGCTGCAGTCCGAGCCCGACGGCGCACGCGACCTCGTGGTGGGCGACGCCTTCGGTGGCCTCTCGGTGCCCTGGCAGCTGACCACGGCCGAGGCGCTGCACATGGTCGACGCCGCGCTCGCCGAGGACGGCGTCTACGCGGTCAACCTGATCGACCACCCGCCGCTGGACTTCGTCCGGGCCGAGCTGGCCACCCTGCGGTCGGTCTTCCCCGAGGTGGTGCTGCTGGCCCGGGCGCCGGTGCTGGCCGGCGAGGACGGCGGCAACGTCGTGGCCGTGGCGTCCCGGCGCCCGCTGCCCGCCGAGGCGATCGCCGCCGCGATGGCCGACCGCGGACTGGCCTGGCAGGTCGCCGCGGGGGAGCAGCTCACCTCCTTCATCGGGGACGCCGACGTCCTCACCGACGACTTCGCCCCCGTCGACCAGCTGCTCACCCCCTACGGCTGACGCAGGGGCCGCCCCGGGCCCGCGGCCCGGGGGTCACCCCCGGGCGATCGGGGCGGTGCGGGCGCGGGTGAGCCGCACCAGGTCGGCCGGGGCCAGCTCGACCTGCAGGCCGCGGCGCCCGGCGCTGACCAGGACCGTCTCCAGGGCCAGGGCGCTCTCGTCGACCACGGTGGGCAGCGCCTTGCGCTGGCCCAGCGGGCTGATCCCGCCGCGCACGTAGCCGGTGGCCCGCTCGGCGTCGGCGGGCTCGGCCATCGCGGCCTTCCGCCCGCCGGCCGCCGCGGCCAGCGCCTTGAGGTCGAGTGACCCGCTGACCGGGACGACGGCCACGGTGAGCGCGCCGTCCACCCGGGTGACCAGGGTCTTGAACAACCGCGACGGGTCGACGCCCAGGGCCGCCGCGGCAACCTCCCCGTAGCCGTGCCCCTCCGCCCCGTCGGCCGGGTCGTACTCGTGCAGCGAGCACACCACCCCGGCCCGCTCCAGTGCCCGCACCGCCGGTGTCGCCGCCACGGCGCAGCAGCCTAGGACCCGCGCCCGTGCCTGTGGAACGGCCCCGGCGAGGAAGGCGCGCGATCGGGGAATCGACCCCGGGCACGTGCCGTTGCACCGACCGTGAGCAGCACAGTCCCGGGCGCACCGGCGCGCACAGCGCGCGGGTCGGCACCCGTCCGCCGTCCCCCCGGCCGACCCGGCCGCTCCCGGCTAGGATCGACCGACGTGGTCGTCCGTTCCCGGGCGCCGCAGAGAGGACGGTCGGTGCCTGACGAGCCCGCAGTCGACAGCCCCGCCACGACGGCGGCGCTGGCCGAGCAGACCCCCGAGCCGACGCCGGAGGCGCGCGCGGACGGCAGCCGCAGCGAGCTCGCCGAGACCCGCGCCCAGCGCGACGCCCGGTTCGAGCGCGACGCCCTGCCCTACCTGGACCAGCTCTACCCGGCGGCGCTGCGGATGACCCGCAACCCCTCCGACGCCGAGGACCTGGTGCAGGAGACGTTCGTCAAGGCGTACTCCGCCTTCCACCAGTTCGCCGAGGGCACCAACCTCAAGGCGTGGCTGTACCGGATCCTGACGAACACCTACATCAACAGCTACCGCAAGAAGCAGCGCCAGCCGCAGCAGTACCCCACCGAGCAGGTGCAGGACTGGCAGCTGTACGCCGCTGAGGAGCACACCTCCAGCGGGCTGCGCTCCGCGGAGATCGAGGCGCTGGACCACCTGCCCGACTCCGACATCAAGGAGGCGCTGCAGCAGCTGCCGGAGGACTTCCGGATGGCGGTCTACCTCGCCGACGTCGAGGGGTTCGCCTACAAGGAGATCGCCGAGATCATGGGCACGCCCATCGGCACGGTGATGTCCCGCCTGCACCGCGGCCGTCGCGGTCTGCAGAAGCTGTTGGCCGACTACGCCCGGGAGCGCGGCTTCGTCCGTGCCGGGGCAGCGGAAGAGGCGACGCACTGATGAGCAACGACGCTCACGAGCTGCACGGCGACGACGAGATCACCTCGTGCGACGACGTCCTGTCGCACGTCTTCGAGTTCCTGGACAACGAGACCGGGCCCGAGCGGCGCGCGGTCATCGCCGAGCACCTCGAGGACTGCTCGCCGTGCCTGCGGCAGTTCGGCATCGAGCAGGAGTTCAAGGCGCTCATCCGCCGTCGGTGCGGCGGTGACCCGACGCCGGTGGGCCTGCGCGACCGGATCAAGGTCCAGCTGACCACGGTCTCCTTCGACGACGACGGCACCCAGGTGCGGGTCGAGCAGGCCAGCGTCGAGACGTTCAGCGTCCCCGCGGAGCGACCGACCGCGTAGGCGGCCGCCCCCTGGACGCACCACAGGCCCCCCTGCACCGTCCCGCGATGAGCGGCGGTCCAGGGGGGCTCGTGCGTTCAGGCGTTGGGGCGCTTGCCGTGGTTGGCGCCGCTCTTCTTGCGGGCGCGCCGCTTGCGTCCACGCTTGGACATCGCTGCCCTCCTCTCCTCAGTCGCCACCGGGCCCTCCGGCCCAGGAGCTGATCGACGGCCGGGAGGGGTGCTCGCGCACCCCGGCCCCGGCCCTGGTGACCTGCCCAGGGTCTCACGTCCGGGGTCGACCGCCCGGCGGCGGTGGCCGGGCCGGCACCCCGGCCGGGTCGTGCCGCCGTGCCCACCCGTGCGGGCCTGAGGGAGGATGGGCGGGTCAGTGGGGAACGGGGGGACGACGTGGTCCAGGCAGTCGAGAGCGTGCTGGTGGCCGGCCGGGGGCCGATGGCCTGTGCGGTGGTCCGTGCCTGTGGCCGCCTGGGCGTGAAGGCCGTGGCCGTCTACTCCGAGCCGGAGCGCGACGCCCGGCACGTGCGGCTGGCCGACGAGTCGGTCCTGCTGGGTCCCGCGCCCGCCGACCAGTCCTACCTCGACGTGCGCCGGCTGGTCGAGGCCGCCCGCCGTACCCGGGTCGACGCCGTGCTGCCCGTCCCGCCCGCGCTGGCCGGCAGCGCCCGGCTGGCCGCCGCGGTGGCCGACGCCGGCCTGATCTGGGTGGGCCCGCCCGCCGACGTCCTCGAGCGGCTGGGGGGCGACGGCGTCGAGCCGGCCAGCGAGCGCGGGTTCCTGGCCTGGGTGACCGCGGAGGGGCTGCACCACGTCACCCCGGTGCTGCGCGACCGGGCCGGTGGCACCCCGCGGGTGTCCTGGACGCCCAGCGAGGGGCTGGGGCCGCTGCCGGCGGCTGCGCGCCGCCTGCCCGAGGTCGGCTGGCGCGGGCTGGTCAGCGTGGGCATCGACCCCGACGGCGAGCTCGCCGAGGTCGCCGCCGGCTTCTCCCTGGACATGGCCGTGCTGGAGCGGGCGCACGGTGTCGACGCGGTCGAGCTGGCGCTGCGCAGCGCCGCCGGGCTGCCCGCCGACGCCGCACCCGTGCCGGGCACGCCGCGGGCCGCGGTCGCCGTGCAGCTGCGGTCCACGCTCCCGCCCGGGACGGCGGGCCGGGTCACCGGGCGGCTGCCGGACATCGCGCCCCGCTCCGGGCGCCGTCCGCTGCTGGGCCCCGAGGTCGTCGCCGACAGCGGCTACGAGCCCGGCGACCGGCTCGACGGCTGGTACGACGCGCTGCTGACGACCGTCAGTGCCGGTGGGCCCAGCCCGGCCCGGGCGGCGAGTGCGGCGACCGACGTCCTGACCGGCCTGCCGGAGACCGGGGTCCCGCACGACGGGGCCGCGGTCTGCGGCGTGCTGCAGCGCATCGCCGGGGTCCTCGTCCCCGACTGCTGAGGGCGCCTGCCCAGCAGAGGGGCGGACCGGCCCGGGTGCGGCCGTGCTTTCATGTGCTGTCCGCCGGCTCCGGCGGGCGGGGCGAGGAGGAGGCACCGGTGGCGGTCGAGGAGATCCACGCCGAGATGGTCTCCAGCGTGGTGACGGTGCTCGTGGCTCCCGGCACCGAGGTCGCCGCGGGCGACACGCTGGTGGTCCTCGAGTCGATGAAGATGGAGATCCCGGTGCTCACCGAGCGGGCCGGCACCGTCGCGGAGCTGCACGTGACCGAGGGCGAGGTCCTCCAGGAGGGCGACCTCATCGCCACCGTCCAGTCTTGACGGAGGACCCCGGTCCTCTCGCGATCCCGGGGTGGGCCCGTGGGCGGGGCCTGACTGCCGGGTGGGTCGTCAGCCGAGGTCGAGGACGTAGACCCGCAGGTCGATGCCGGGCCGCGGTGCCCAGTCCCGCTCCGGCAGCCGCTGGAAGCCCAGCCGCTCGTACAGCCGGTGCGCGGCCGTCATCAGCTCCCCGGTCGACAGCACCATGCGTGCCCGCCCGGCGGCGCGTGCCCGGTCCAGGCAGGTGCGCACCAGCGCCTCGCCGACCCCCTGCCCGCGGGCGCCGGCGTCCACGGCCAGCATCCGGAACGCCGCCTCGTCCGGTGACCGGGTGACCTCGCCGAAGTCGCCGGCCAGCACGAGCGCCACGCTGCCGACGATCCGCCCGTCGCCGTCCCGGGCGACCAGCAGGTCCGCCCGGTCGGCGCGGCCGGCCACGTCGGCGAGGGTCGGCACGTACTCGGGGGAGACGAGCCCCTCGCCCTCGTAGACGCCGACGGTGAGCTCGGCGATGCGCGGGAAGTCCGCCGGGACGGCGCGGTCGATCGTCAGCACCAGCGCAGGGTAGTGAACCCTCCCCGTCCCGCACCCGAGCACGCTCGGGTGGGCGTCCGGGCGCGGGTCGTAGGCTCGGCGGCACCATGAGCAGCCTGTCGGAACGTCTCACCCGCGGGTCGGCGAGCCCGTCCCAGGTCGACCACGCCCGCCGGCTGGTGGCCGACTGGCAGCTGCTGGCCGACCTGGCGTTCGCCGACCTCACGCTGTGGGTGCCGCTGGCCAGCGGGGCCTGGTGGTGCGTGGCCCAGGTGCGCCCGCTCACCGCCCCCACCAGCCAGCCCGAGGACCTCATCGGCAGCGAGGTGACCGGGCCGGCCGCCGAGCCGCTGGTGCTGGCCCAGCGCGAGGGCCGGCCGATCACCGAGGGGGACCCGGACTGGTCGGGGGCGTTCCCGCGGCGGCGCGAGGTCATCCCGGTGCGGCACGACGGCGCGGTGGTCGCGGTGCTGGCCAAGGACACCAACCTGGCCGCGACCCGGTCCCCGTCGGCGCTCGAGCTCACCTACCTCGACATCGCCGCCGAGCTGTCGCTGATGGTCGCCGCCGGCACGTTCCCGCCGCGGATGCTCGACGACGCCGAGATGAGCCCCCGGGTGGGCGACGGGCTGGTGCGGCTCGACGGCACCGGCGCGGTCGTCTACGCCAGCCCCAACGCCCTGTCGGCCTACCGCCGGATGGGCGTGACCGGCGACGTCGTGGGCTCCGACCTCGGCGAGGTGACCCGGACGGTGTCGGCCGACCAGGTCGCGGGGGAGGCGGTGGCGGCGAGCATCGGCGCCGCGGTCGCCGGGCGCTTCCCCGACCCGATGGACGTCGACAACGAGGCCGCCACGATGCTGGTCCGCGCGCTGCCGCTGCAGGCACCCGGCGGTGAGGCCGGTGCGCTGGTGCTGGTGCGCGACGTGACCGACGTCCGCCGGCGCGACCGGGCGCTGATGACCAAGGACGCCACCATCCGGGAGATCCACCACCGGGTGAAGAACAACCTGCAGACGGTCGCGGCGCTGCTGCGGCTGCAGGCCCGCCGGATGACCGAGCCCGCGGCCCGCGCCGCGCTGGAGGAGTCGGTGCGCCGGGTGGCCTCGATCGCGGTCGTGCACGAGACCCTGGCCGGCAGCCGCGAGGACGTGGTGGACGTCGACGACGTGCTGGACCAGGTGCTGCCCATGCTGGGCGACGTCACCGCGGTCGGGCGCCCGGCCCGGTTCACCCGCAGCGGCGCGTTCGGCGAGCTGTCCGCGGCGGTGGCGACCCCGCTGGTGATGGCGGTGACCGAGCTGCTGCAGAACGCCGCCCTGCACGCCTTCCCCGACGGTGAGCCGGGCACCATCCTGCTCGGCGCGGAGCGGGACGGCGACGACCTGGTCGTGCGGGTGCGCGACGACGGGCGTGGGCTGCCCGAGGGCTTCGACCCGGCGGCCAGCACCGGCCTGGGGCTGCAGATCGTGCGCACGCTGGTGACCAGCGAGCTGCACGGCGGGCTCGAGATGGGTCCGCCGGCCAGCGGCCCGGGCACCGAGGCCGTCCTCACCCTCCCCGGCGCCGGCCGCCCCCGCCACTGACGACAGCAGGGCCGCACCCGAGGGGTGCGGCCCTGCTGTTCGGCCCCTTCCCGGGACCCGCCGCGCGCGGAGCGCGTGGTGGGGAGGGAGGGGGTCCTTGATCAGGCGGTGCGGACCCGGGTGCGGGCGGTGCGGCGCTTGAGGGCGCGGCGCTCGTCCTCGGAGAGGCCGCCCCAGACGCCGGAGTCCTGTCCGGAGGTCAGTGCCCACTCGAGGCACGACTCCACGACCGGGCAGCGACGGCACACCGCCTTGGCCTGCTCGATCTGAACGACCGCAGGGCCCGTCGTCCCGATCGGGAAGAAGAGCTCCGGGTCTTCGTCCCGGCAGAGCGCGCGGTGGCGCCAGTCCATGGCGGTGTACTCCTCGGTATCGTCGGGTGTCGGTCGCCGGTCCCCAGACCGCCCCCGCAGGTCAGCGCACCGGTGTCCCGGTACGTTGAACGGCGACCGCCCGCCTCGTTACGGGCAGGTTGCTTGCTTGTGATGCTTTCACGAGACGACGCACTGTCAAGCAGTTCGCCACGATCGGTCGAGCTCGTGAGGAAGCTCACCACGCCGCTGCGTCGCTCGCCACTCGTCGGCTGTGACGCCGCCTACGGCCCCGCTCCAGGGCCTGCCGCGGCGGTGCGGACCCCGTCGCTCGCAGGCTCGGGACAGGGCAGGGGTGAGCGGGGTCCTCCCGCTACACGACGACGCGCAGTGCCTCCGGGACCGACCGCACGCGCAGGCCCGTGGTGGTGCCCAGGTGGTCGCCGTCGAGCTGCCAGCCCTGCGGCCGGGACGCCGTCAGCGTCAGCTCGGCGAGGTCGTGCCAGCGGTGCACGCCGCGCCCGCGGGCATCGGGCCGGGCGGCCATGGTCTGCCGCAGGTGGTGCAGCATCCGCACCACGCCGACCCGGCCCATGGCGAAGACGTCCAGGCCGCTGTCGAAGGAGGCCTCGGGGCTGGGCACGATCGGCCGTTCGCCCAGGTAGGTCCACGGGCTGACGTTGGACACCAGTGCCAGGAAGAGCCCGTCGACCGGGGCGCGGCCGGGCAGCTCGAGCGTCACCGGCGGACGGCGGCGGTCGCGGCCGAGGAGGAAGGCGTCGACCCCCGACCGGACGTAGAGCGCCCCGGTGGAGCGCCGTCCGCGGGCGCGCTGGGACTCGACCCGGGAGATCACGTCGGCGTCGAAGCCCAGGCCGGCGGCGAAGACGAACCACCGCGGCTCCGTCCAGCCGGCGTCGTCGGTGCGCGCGGAGGCGGTGCGCGCGGAGGCGGTGCCCAGGGACACCAGCCGGGTGCGGCCTGCGCGGAGCGAGTCGAGGATCTCCCCGGTCGCCTCCACCGGGTCCCGTGAGCGGCCCAGCGCCCGGGAGAAGACGTTGGTCGACCCGCCGGGGACGACGGCCAGCATCGGGACCCGCGGCCCCGGACCCGCCGCGAGCAGGCCGTTGGCCGCCTCGTTGACGGTGCCGTCACCGCCCAGGGTCACCACGACGTCGACGCCGTCGGTGGCTGCCTGTGCGGCCAGGTCACGGGCGTGGCCCCGGTGCCCGGTCTCCGCGACGTCGACCTGCAGCTCGCTGGACAGCGCCCGCACCAGCACGTCGCGCACCTTGCGGGTGGTGGTCGTCGCCGCCGGGTTCGCCACCAGCAGCGCACGCATGCCGCCAACCTATCCAGCGCCCGGGTCGGTGCCGGCAGCGCCTCCCGGACGGGCCGGGCACCGGGGCTCCCCGGCGTAACCTCGGCAGCGTGCCAGGTCAGACGCCCGACGTCCCCGAACGCCGGCGGTCCCGCGCCGAGGGTCTCCTCGGGGGCGCGGCCGCACCCTCCGCCCCGCGTGCGCCGCGACCGGCGACGGGGGTGCCGGGCTCGGTGCGCCGCGCCGCGCTCGTGGTGGGACTCGAGGCCGTTGCGCTGGGCGGTCTCGCCGTCGTGCTGCTCGTGTTGTCGGTGACGGGCTCGCCGGAGAGCCTGGGCCGGGCGCTGGCCGAGGTGGTCTTCGTCGGTCTCTCCGCTGCGGTGCTCGCCGCCGCCGCCCGGGGGCTGTGGCGGCTGTCGTCGTGGGCCCGCGGCCCGGTCGTCGCGCTGCAGATCTTCCTGGGCATCCTCGGCTACACCGCGGCTTTCCAGGCCGACCGCCCGCTGATCGGCGTCCCGGTCCTGGCGCTGGTCGGCCTGGTGCTCTACCTGCTCGCCACCCCCGAGGCCCGGCTCGCCTACAGCGACCTCTAGGCCCCCGTGCCGGAGCCCGTCGCGAGCGTGCGAGTGGTGGGGGGCAAGGGGGTCCTCACACCAGGTCGATGACCTCGGCGATCGAGGGCAGGATCCGGCTGGGGCGGAACGGGAAGCGGCTGACGTCCTCGGCCTTGGTGGAGCCGGTGAGCACCAGGACGGTCTCCAGCCCGGCCTCGATGCCGGCCACCACGTCGGTGTCCATCCGGTCGCCGACCATGGTGGTCGACTCCGAGTGCGCCTCGATCCGGTTCATGGCGCTGCGGAACATCATCGGGTTGGGCTTGCCGACGAAGTAAGGCTCCGCGCCCGTGGCCTTGGTGATCATCGCCGCGACCGACCCGGTGGCCGGCAGCGGGCCCTCCGGTGAGGGACCGGTGACGTCGGGGTTGGTGGCGATGAAGCGGGCGCCGGCACCGACCAGCCGGATGGCCTGGGTGATGGCCTCGAAGGAGTACGTGCGGGTCTCCCCGAGCACCACGTAGTCCGGCGCGGTGTCGGTGAGGGTGTACCCGGCCTCGTGCAGCGCCGTGGTCAGCCCGGCCTCGCCGATGACGTAGGCCGAGCCGCCGGGCAGCTGGGAGGCCAGGAAGTCCGCCGTCGCCAGCGCGGAGGTCCAGATCGACTCCTCCGGCACGTCCAGGCCGCTGCGGGCCAGTCGGGCGGAGAGGTCGCGCGGGGTGAAGATCGAGTTGTTGGTCAGCACCAGGAAGCGGCGGTTGCGCTCGACCAGCCGGGCGAGGAACTCCGCGGCGCCGGGGAGCGCGTTGCCCTCGTGCACGAGGACGCCGTCCATGTCGCTGAGCCAGCACTGGGACTCGCCGCGCTCGGTGCTCACGCCGTTCTCCTCATCGTGGGGTGGGTCACCGTCGGTCGGCGGCGAACCGGGTCAGTGCGTCATCGGTCAGCCGGAAGACCGACCACCCGTCCATCGGCAGCGCGCCTGCTGCTCTGTAGAACTCGATCGACGGGGTGTTCCAGTCCAGCACCGACCACTCCAGCCGGGCGTACCCGCGGTCGACGCACTCCTGGGCCAGCGTGCGCAGCAGCTCCCGGCCGAGGCCCGTGCCCCGGTGGCCGGGGGAGACGAACAGGTCCTCGAGGTGGATGCCGTGGGTGCCACGCCAGGTGGAGAAGGTGAGGAACCACAGCGCGAAGCCGGCGACCTCGCCGTCCGGGGTCTCCGCGACGTGCCCGAACAGGGCCGGCGCGTCGCCGAACAGCGCGGTGTGCAGCTGCTCGTCGGTCATCAGCGCCTCGTGCTCGGCCCGCTCGTAGGCGGCCAGCTCGCGCACCAGCCGGCACACCGCCGGGACGTCGTCGGGCCGGACCGGGCGGACGCTCACGACAGCAGCTCCTTCACGCGGGCCGGGACCAGCCGGGTCAGCGGGCTCAGCAGGGGGATGAACAGCGGGGAGAGCAGATAGCTGTAGGCGACCACGCAGCAGGCGACGGTGGGGACGACGACCAGGCCGACGACGACGACCAGCACGGTGAGGGCCAGGCCGTAGGGGCGCCCGCTCTTCGGGCTGACCAGCGACCGGAACGACCGGTAGCGGACGTTGCTGATCATCAGCAGCGCCGGCAGCAGGACGACCAGCAGGACCCACAGCCGGTCGCGGCCCTCCATCAGGTCGGCGAAGGCGAACACGCTGGCCAGCACGACGCCGGCGGCGCCGGGGGAGGGCAGGCCGGTGAAGTACCGCTTGTCGGCGGTCGGGTCGATGGTGGTGTTGAACCGGGCCAGCCGGATCGCCGCGCAGGCCACCCAGATGAAGCAGGCGATCCAGCCCAGCGCGTCGAGGGAGTCGCGGCCGTCGGAGAACAGTGCGAACACCAGCAGCGCCGGCGCCAGCCCGAAGGAGACCAGGTCGGCCAGGGAGTCGAACTGCAGCCCGAACGGGGAGACCGCCCCCACCAGCCGGGCCACCGCGCCGTCGGCGATGTCGAACACGACCGACAGCGCGATGAGCGCGCAGGCCAGCCGGTACTCGCCGCGGAAGGCGACCAGGATCGCGCCGAACCCGCACATCATGTTGGCGAGGGTGAACATGCTGGGCAGCCACGAGCGTGCCCGCCGTCGCCCGCCGCGCACCGACCCACGGACGAACTCGACCGTGTTGGTGCGCCTGCCCGGCATCTCCTCCGCCCCTCAGCTGGGCGGGGACCAGCGGGCGATGACGGTCTCGCCGCCTCGCACCCGCTGCCCCTTCGTGACCAGGACGGTGCACTCCGGCGGCACGAAGACGTCCATCCGGGAGCCGAACTTCATCAGCCCGATCCGCTCGCCGGTGGCCACCTGCTGGCCCGGGACGACGCGGGTGACGATCCGGCGGGCGAGCACGCCGACGATCTGGCGGAAGACCACCGTGCGCTCGCCGTCGACCACCCACAGCTCGCTGCGCTCGTTGCGGTGCGCGCTCTCGGCCCGGTAGGCGGCCAGGAAGCTGCCGGGGGCGTAGGTGGAGCGGGTGACCTGGCCGCCGTAGGGCGCCCGGTTCACGTGCACGTCGACGACGGAGAGGAAGACGCTGACCTGCTGCCAGTCGCCCTCGGGGGCCACGCCGGGCTGCGGCTCGCCGGCGACCATGACCACGCCGTCGGCGGGGGAGACCACGTCGTCCCGGGCCGGTGCGACGGAGTCCGCCTGCCGCTGCGGGTCGCGGAAGAAGAGGGCCATGTAGGCCGACAGCGCCAGGGACGGCCAGGCGAGCAGCCGGACCCAGCGGACGCCGGCACCCTGGCCGAGGGCGGCGGTGGCCGCCGCGGAGCCCAGGGGGACGGCGAGGAAGGGCCAGCCGGCCCGGTCGATGCGCATGGCAGACCGAGGCTACGGGGCGGGCTGACGGTGCCCTGCCGGCGGCCGCGTGGGCACCGCGACGACGACCTCGGTGCAGGTCCGGACACGCCACTGCCGGACCGCTCGCAGGAGCGGTCCGGCAGTGGGGGTCGTGCAGGTCCCACCGCGAGGCGGTGGGACCGGCCCCGCTGCAGGGTCCCGCCGCGAGCTCGCTCGTGGTGGGGGCAGCGGGGTGCCGTCTCAGGCAGCTGCCTTGGTCTCCCAGAAGATCGTGTCGATCCGGGCGATGTAGTCCAGCAGCTTCTGGCCCTCGGCCGGGTCCATGCTGCCCTTGGCGCCCGCGGCGCCGGCCTGCTTGGTGGCCTTGTTGAACAGCTCGTGCAGCTCCGGGTACTTCTCGAAGTGCGGGGGCTTGAAGTAGTCGGTCCACAGCACCCACAGGTGGTGCTTGACCAGGTCGGCCCGCTGCTCCTTGATCAGGATGGCGCGGGTGCGGAAGACCGGGTCCTCGTTGGCCTGGTACTTCTCCTGGAGGGCCTTGACCGACTCGGCCTCGATGCGGGCCTGGGCGGGGTCGTAGACGCCGCAGGGGAGGTCGCAGTGCGCGGTGGCCTCGACTGCGGAGAACATGCTGAACAGACGCATGGGGGTGCCTCCGGTCTCTGGGGGGACGTTCGTCTGGGACCCTACTCGCGGTGATCACGCCGGACGGAGCGAGCGGTCCCGGTGGCACCGTGCCCGGGCTGGCCACCCGGTGGGTGCTCGCCCGCGTCACCGGGCCGTCGATGTCGCCCACCGTGCGCCACGGCGACCGCCTGCTGGTGCACCGCCTGCGCCCGGGTGCCGCCGTCCGGCCCGGCACGGTGGTGCTGGCCCGGTTCCCGGCCCGCCCGGACCTGCTCGTGGTCAAGCGCGTGCGCCGCGCCGTCCCCGGCGGGCACTGGGTCGAGGGCGACAACCCGCTGGTCACCGACGACTCCCGCGCCTTCGGCACCGCGGTCGTCGTCGGCCGGGTGGTCGCCCGGCTGCGCCCCCGCCCCGGCCGGTTGCCGCGCCCGCCCGCCGCGTCCTGAGCCGGACGGCGGCGGGTGTGCGCAGCGGGGTCGGGAGGGCTCACGGACCCCGTTCGGCGCCTGGTCGACGACGGGGTGACGTCGGCGGCGGTCAGCCGCCCAGGCGGGCGAGGAGCGGGTCGACGAGGTCCGAGGCCCCGGTGTTGAGGTAGAGGAACGCCACGGTCGCGACGACGAACAGCGGCACGAGCACCGCCTTCTCCACCGTCGCACCGGTGCGCAGGTGCACCGGTGCCAGCCGGCTGCGGTGCACCAGCCAGACCACCGGCACCGGCACGCCCTCGCGGGTCAGCCAGTCACCGGCGATGTGGGTGAGCACGCCCACCGCGACGGCCCACGGCAGCCACGCCGGGGCCGGGCTGTGTGCCAGCAGCAGCCAGGCGCCGCCGAACGAGAGCACCAGGTTGCCGATCACCGTGTTCTCGGCCCGGCCGGGGATGACCACGTGCAGCGCGCGCAGCGCCAGCCCGATGGCCAGGGCGAGCACCACCAGGCTCGACCACCGGTTCCAGGCGGCGGCGTGGGCGAGCAGGCCGAACACCAGCGGCGCCAGGACGGCGTCGTGGGTGCCCCACCGGTGGCCGCGGGCGACCGTGTTCACCAGCCCGGAGGGGACGTCGGTGAGCGGGCCCCACATCCGGGAGATGGTCGAGCCCTGCTGGTCGAGGTCGGGGAGCATCGCCAGGCCGCCGACCGCGGAGACCCAGGCGACCTGGGCGACCGTGCCGTCCACCGGCGCCCAGGGCAGGGTGGCGGCACCGACGGCGAGGCCGGAGAGGGCGTGGGAGTGACCGAGCACGGACCCAGGGTCACCCGGCGGTGCGCCCCTCCCCGGGAGGCGCACCGCGCTCAGTGCGGCAGCCGGTCGGCCAGCAGCTCGGCGAGGTGCCGCCCACCGGTGTCGGCGAGGTGGTCGAGCTGCGTGCGGCAGGAGAAGCCGTCGGCCAGGACGACGGCCCCGGGCCCGGCCGCCCGGACGGCGGGCAGCAGGTCGTGCTCGGCGATCTGCACCGACACGTCGTGGTGCCCGCGCTCGACGCCCCAGTTGCCGGCCAGGCCGCAGCAGCCACCGACCCGGGTGAGCTCGGCCCCGGCGCCGCGCAGCAGCCGCTCGTCGGTCGTCCAGCCCATCGTCGCGTGGTGGTGGCAGTGCGGCTGGGCGACCAGCTCGACGCCGTCCAGGTCCGGGGGCGTCCAGCCGGGGGTGGCGGTGAGCAGCTCGGCCAGCGTCCGGGTCGCGGCCTGCACCCGCGCCGCGGCCGGGTCGTCGACCAGCTCGACGACCTCGCCGCGCAGCACCGCGGTGCAGGAGGGCTCCAGGCCCACGATCGGCACCCCGGCGTCGGCCCAGGGGGCCAGTCGGGCCACCGTGCGGGTCAGGATGCGGCGGGCGGCGTCCAGCTGGCCGGTGGTGATCCAGGTCAGCGCACAGCAGGTGTCGGCCGGGGGCACCTCCACCCGGTAGCCGGCGGCGTCCAGCACCCGGACGGCGGCGTCGGCGACGTGCGGGGAGAAGTGGTCGGTGAACGAGTCGACCCACAGCGCGACCACGGGCCGCCCGTCGTCGGGCAGCGGCGTCCAGCCGGCGCGGAAGGTGCGCGGCGCGAAGGCCGGCAGGTCCCGGCGCTGGTCGACCCCGGCTCCCCACCGGGCCAGCGCGCCGCCCAGCCGGCTGCCCAGGAACCGGTTGACCGGCCCGGGCGCGCGGGCGGCCAGGTCGGCCCAGCGGGGCAGCTGCCCGAGCGCGTAGTGCGCCCGCGGCCGCAGCCGGCGGCGGCGGCGGTACGACTGGTGCAGCGCCTCGGCCTTGTAGGTCGACATGTCGACACCGGTCGGGCAGTCGCGGGCGCACCCCTTGCAGGACAGGCAGAGGTCGAGGGCCTCGTGCACCTCGGGTGAGCGCCAGTCGTGCACCGGGCCGCCGGGGGCGAGCATCTCCTGCAGCACCCGGGCCCGGCCGCGGGTGCTGTCCTTCTCCTCCCGGGTCGCCTGGAACGACGGGCACATCACAGCACCGGCGTCGGTGAGGTCGGCCCGGCACTTGCCCACCCCCGTGCACCGGTGGACCGCCGTGGACAGGTCGCCGCCGTCGTGCCGGTACGCCAGCGCCAGCCGGGTGCGGTGGGCCGGTGCGGCGGCCATCCGCAGGTCGGCGTCGAACGGCGCCGGCCGCACCAGCACGCCGGGGTTGAGCACGTCGTCGGGGTCGAGCAGGCCCTTCACCCGGCCGAACAGGTCGAGCACGGCGGGGGAGTACATGACCGGCAGCAGCTCGCTGCGCGCGCGGCCGTCACCGTGCTCCCCGGACACCGACCCGCCGTATTCGGCGACCAGCGCGGCGGCGTCGCCGATGAAGGCCCGGTACCGGCCGCGGCCCCGGTCGGGCTCGGGGGAGCCGGGGCCGAACGGGAAGTCGATGCGCACGTGCACGCAGCCGTCGCCGAAGTGGCCGTAGGGCAGCCCCTGCAGCCCGTGGTCGAGCAGCAGCGCCTCGAACCGGCGGAGGTAGGAGCCCAGCTGGGCCACCGGGACGGCGGCGTCCTCCCAGCCGGCGTGCGCAGGCCGGCCGTCGGAGGTGCGGGCGGCGAGCCCGGCGCCGTCCTCGCGGATCCGCCAGATGGCCGCGGCGTGGGCCGCGTCGGTGACCACCATCGTGTCGACGGCGCCGGCGTCGGCGGCGATCCGCGCGCCCCGCGCGGCGACCTCGGCCGGGTCGTCACCGGTGATCTCCACGATCAGCCAGCCCTCCCCGCGGGGCAGGTCGGGGACGACGGCGGCGGGGACGTCGTGCAGCCGCTGCACGATCCGGGAGTCCAGCCCCTCGATCGCGGTGGGGGAGTGCGGCAGCAGCGCGGGCGTAGCGTCGGCCGCCTCGGGCATCGACGGGTAGCCCAGCACCACCAGCACCCGGGCGGTGGGCTCGGGCACCAGCCGCACGGTGGCGCCCAGCGTGAGGGCGAGCGTGCCCTCGCTGCCCACGAGCGCGCGGGCCAGGTCACGGCCGTGCTCGGGCAGCAGGTGCTCGAGCCCGTAGCCGGAGACCTGCCGGCCGAAGCGGCCCAGCTCGGTGCGCAGCAGCTCCAGGTGCGCGTCGGTGAGGTCGCGCAGCCGGTCGCCGAGCCCACCCGTGGGCAGACCGCCGGCCAGCGTGAGCCGCTCGCCGCCGCCGGTGACGACGTCCAGGCCCACGACGTTGTCCGACGTCCGGCCGTAGCCCAGCGCCCGGGAGCCGCAGGCGTTGTTGCCGATCATCCCGCCGATCGTGCAGCGGTCGTGCGTGCTCGGGTCCGGCCCGAACCGCAGCCCGTGCGCTCGGGCCGCGGCCTGCAGCGACGACTGGACGACGCCGGGGTCGACCACCGCCGTCCGGGCCCCGGGGTCGACGCGGTGCACGCGGGTGAGGTGCCGGCTGGTGTCGAACACGACGCCGGGGCCGACGGCGTTGCCGGCGATCGAGGTCCCCGCGCCGCGGGCGGTCAGCGGGACGCCGAGCTCACGGCACACCGCCAGCGTCGCCACGATCTCGTCAGGGTGGCGCGGGCGGACGACGACCCGGGGCAGCACCCGGTAGAGCGAGGCGTCGGTGGAGTACAGGGCGCGGGCGAGGCCCGAACCGTCGACGTCGGCCACCCCGGCCCGGCGCAGAGCCTCGATCAGTGGAAGGACCTCGCTGCCCCCCACCGCTCGCGAGCTCGCGGCGGGACCCTGCAGCGAGGCCATCAGTCCTCGATGTCGTCGTCCGTGCCGCCGCGGGCCAGCCAGGTGGCGAAGCGCTCGACCGGCACCTCGAAGTCGGGGTGCTGGTCGACGAAGGCCTGCAGCTGGTCGGCCAGCCAGGCGAGGGAGACCTCCTCCTCGCCCCGCCGGCCGGCCAGCTCCTCGATGCCGCGATCAGTGAAGTACACGGGGACCTCAGTCGGCGAAGGCCTGGGCGACCAGCGCGCGCTGCTCGACCTCGTGGACCTTCGCCGAGCCGACCGCGGGGCTGGCCGAGGCCTTGCGGCTGACCTTGCGCAGGGTGCGGCCTGCCGGCAGCTGCTCGGGCAGGTTGCAGGCCATGAACTGCCAGGCGCCCATGTTCGCCGGCTCCTCCTGCACCCACACCACGTCGGTGGCGTTCGGGTACTGGGCGAGCGCCTCGGCGATCTCCTCGGCCGGCAGCGGGTACAGCTGCTCGACCCGCAGGACGGCGGTCGTCGTGTTCGACTCGGCCTCGCGCTGGGACAGCAGCTCGTAGCTGACCTTGCCGCTGCATAGCAGCACCCGGGTCACCGCGGCGGAGTCCAGCGCCGTCCCGGCCAGCCCCGGGTCGGGCAGGACCGGGCGGAAGCGCTGCTCGGTGAAGTCCTCGACCGAGCTCACCGCGGCCTTGGCGCGCAGCAGCGACTTGGGCGTGAACACCACCAGCGGGCGGTGCACCTCGCTGAGCGCCTGGCGGCGCAGCAGGTGGAAGTAGTTCGCCGGCGTCGAGCAGTTGGCGACGGTCATGTTGTTCTCCGCCGACAGCTGCAGGAAGCGCTCGATGCGGCCGCTGGAGTGGTCGGGCCCCTGGCCCTCCAGCCCGTGCGGCAGCAGCAGGACGACGCCGGAGCGCTGCCCCCACTTGGCCTCACCGCTGCTGATGAACTCGTCGATCACCATCTGGGCGCCGTCGACGAAGTCGCCGAACTGCGCCTCCCAGAGCACCAGGGCCCGCGGGTCGGCGACCGAGTAGCCGTACTCGAACCCGAGGGCGGCGTACTCGCTGAGCAGGGAGTCGTAGACGAAGAACTTCGCCTGGTCCGGCGTCAGGTTGGCCAGCGGGGTGTGCTCCGCGGCGTTCTCCCGGTCGATGAGCACCGAGTGCCGCTGCACGAACGTGCCGCGCCGGGAGTCCTGGCCGGCCAGCCGCACCGGGACGCCCTGCATGAGCAGCGACCCGAAGGCCAGCAGCTCGCCCATCGCCCAGTCGACGCCGCCCTCGCTGGTCATCGCCGAGCGGCGCTCCAGCATCTTCTGCAGCTTGGGGTGCACGGTGAAGTCCACGGGCAGCGCCACCTGCGCGTCGCCGATCGTCTTCAGCACCTCGCGGCTGACCGCGGTGTCGACCGTGGCCTGCTGCGGGGACCGGGGGTCCATGACCGGGCCGGGGCCGGAGGTGTCGCTGACGTCGTGGGTCTCGGCGAAGGCCCGCTCCAGCTGGGCGCGGTAGTCCTGCAGCGCCTCCTCGGCCTCGGCCAGGGTGATGTCGCCCCGGCCGACCAGCGCCTCGGTGTACAGCTTCCGCACCGAGCGCTTGCGGTCGATGATGTCGTACATCAGCGGCTGGGTCATCGAGGGGTCGTCGCCCTCGTTGTGCCCGCGGCGGCGGTAGCAGACGAGGTCGATGACGACGTCCTTCTTGAACGCCTGCCGGTAGTCGACGGCCAGCTTCGCCACCCGCACGCAGGCCTCGGGGTCGTCGCCGTTCACGTGGAAGACCGGCGCCCCGATCATCCGGGCGACGTCGGTGGAGTACAGGCTGGACCGCGAGTGCGCCGGGCTGGTGGTGAACCCGACCTGGTTGTTGATGACCACGTGCACGGTGCCGCCGGTGCGGTAGCCGCGCAGCTGGGACAGGTTGAGCGTCTCCTGCACCACGCCCTGGCCGGCGAAGGCCGCGTCGCCGTGCAGCAGCACCGGGAGCACCGTGAAGCCCTCGGGGCCCTTGTCGAGCATGTCCTGCTTGGCCCGCACGATGCCCTCGAGCACCGGGTTGACCGTCTCCAGGTGGCTGGGGTTGCTGGCCAGCGAGACGGCGATCGAGCGACCGTCGTGGGAGAAGGTGCCCTCGGCGCCCAGGTGGTACTTCACGTCGCCGGAGCCCTGCACGGTGCCCGGGTCGATGTTGCCCTCGAACTCACCGAAGATCTTGGCGTAGCTCTTGCCCAGCACGTTGGCGAGCACGTTGAGCCGGCCGCGGTGGGCCATGCCGATCGCGACCTCGTCCAGGCCGTACTCCGTGGAGGCCAGCAGCACCTCGTCCAGCAGCGGGATGACCGACTCGCCGCCCTCGAGGCTGAAGCGCTTCTGCCCCACGTACTTGGTCTGCAGGAAGGTCTCGAAGGCCTCGGCGGCGTTGAGCCGGCCGAGCACCCGCTTCTGCTGCTCGCGGGCCGGCTGGTCGTGCTTGACCTCGATGCGCTGCTGCAGCCAGCCGCGCTCCTCGGGGTCGGTGATGTGCATGTACTCGATGCCGACGGTGCGGCAGTAGGAGTTGCGCAGCACGCCGAGGATGTCGCGCAGCAGCATGGTGCGCTCGCCGGCGAACCCGCCGACGGGGAACTGGCGGTCGAGGTCCCAGAGCGTGAGCCCGTGCTGGACGATGTCCAGGTCGGGGTGGGTGCGGGTCTTGAACTCCAGCGGGTCGGTGTCGGCCATCAGGTGGCCGCTGCGCCGGTAGGCCTCGATGACCTCGACGACCCGGGCCTCCTTGGCGATCTGGCCCTCGTGCGCGACCCGCTTGTCGGCGACCCAGCGGACCGGCTCGTAGGGCACCCGCAGGGAGCGGAAGACCTCGTCGTAGAAGCCGTCCTGGCCCAGCAGCAGCCCGTGCATCCGGCGCAGGAAGTCGCCGGACTCCGCGCCCTGGATGACCCGGTGGTCGTAGGTGGAGGTCAGCGTGATGATCTTCGAGACGGCCATCTCGGCCAGTGCCTCGGGGCTCATCCCCTGGAACTCGGCCGGGTAGTCCATCGCGCCGACGCCGACGATCGTGCCCTGGCCGGTGGTCAGCCGCGGCACCGAGTGGTTGGTGCCGATCGTGCCGGGGTTGGTCAGGCTGATCGTGGTGCCGGAGAAGTCCTCCATGGTCAGCTTGTTGGCCCGGGCCCGGCGGATGACCTCCTCGTAGGCCCCCCAGAACTCGGCGAAGTCCATCTCCTCGGCGCCCTTGATCGAGGCGACGACGAGGGAGCGTGACCCGTCGGCCTTGGGCAGGTCGATGGCCAGGCCGAAGTTCACGTGCTCGGGCTGCACCAGCGTGGGCTTGCCGTCGACCTCGGCGAACGCGCTGTTCATGTTCGGGAAGTCGTCCAGCGCCCGGACCAGCGCGTAGCCGATCAGGTGCGTGAAGGACACCTTGCCGCCGCGGGCGCGGGCCAGGTGGTTGTTGATCACGATGCGGTTGTCGACCAGGAGCTTGGCCGGCACCGCTCGCACGCTGGTGGCCGTGGGCACGGTCAGCGAGGCGTTCATGTTCTTGACCACGGCCGCGGCGGCGCCGCGCAGCGGGGTGCGCTTCGGGCCGCCGTCCTCACCGCCGGACGGGCGCGGCGTGGCGGGCTTGGCGGCGGCCTTGGCCGGGGCGGCCGGCTGCTGCTGCGAGGCGCGCTCGGCGGCACGGGCCACGACGGTGCCCTCCGAGCGGGCGTCGATCGCGGTGGGCCGGGGCGCCGCGGCCGGTGCCGCAGGGGCGGCGGCCGGCGCGGGCGCGGCTGCCGGGGGCTCCGGGGCCGCGGCGGCAGGCGCCGCCGGCGCAGGCGCTGCGGCAGCCGGTGCTGCGGCGGGCCGGGGTGCGGCCGGCGGTGCGGCGACGGGCTGGGCGGCGGCGGGTGCCGCAGCACCCTCGGTGCTGCCCGGGCGGAAGTCGGCGAAGAAGTCGTGCCAGGCCTGATCCACGCTGCGTGGGTCGGCGAGGTACTGCTGGTACATCTCCTCGACCAGCCACTCGTTGGTACCGAAGCCCGCCACCGGGTTGGCGGAGTGGGCGGGGGAGGGCTGGGATGAGCTCACGCTTGACACAGGGTCGAGTGCCTTCTTCGTCGAGGGACGTCGTTGGACCGGGTGCCGACTTTACGCCTCGCCCCTCGACCCGGGGTGATCATGCGTGACGTGGCGCACGTGGCGCAGGACACCGCCCCCGGCGCGCCGCCGGTCCCTGCCGTGTGCAGGGGCCGGCGGTGCGCTCCCGGCGTCCTCAGACGACGTCCCGGCGCACGGCGAGCAGGGTCCCGACCACGGAGAACACCAGGGCGTAGGCCAGCAGCAGCACGCCGCCCTCCCACTGGTCGAGCAGGTCGGGCCCCTCGGTGGTGGCGGTGAGCGCCGCCGACGCGCCACCGGGCAGCCACTTGTAGACGCCGGAGATCGCCGAGATGCTGGCGATGATGTTCTCGATCACGAAGAGGTAGACCAGCGAGCCGACGATCGCGCCCACCTGGTTGCGGAACAGCGCCCCGACCCCGATGCCGATGACCGTGTAGAGCGCCAGGGAGAGGGCGGCGCCGCCCAGGACCTGCAGGTTGTCCCCGGCCAGCTCGGGTGCCCCGCCCCGGGCCCCGCCGTAGACCGAGGCGACGAGGACGTCGACCGCGCAGATCACCACCGCGAAGGCGATGCCGGCCACCAGGTAGGCGAGCAGCTTGGCCACGATCACCCGACCCCGGCGGGGGCTGGCGAGGAAGGTCGGCGTCGCGGTGCGGTGCCGGTACTCCTGGGTCGTCCCGATGATGCCCAGCACCAGGGTGAGGATGCTGCCGTTGGCCGCCAGCGACAGCACCAGCTGGTCGTAGCCGGGCGTGCCGACGGGCGAGGGCCCGCCCTCGGTGCCGGCCAGGCCGGTGATCAGGGCGACGAACCCGCCGACCAGCACGCAGGCGCCCAGCAGCAGCCCGATCCACACCCTCGTCGTCAGCAGCTTGGTCCACTCGGCCTGCACCAGACGGCCCATCAGGCTGCTGCCTCCCCGGTCGGGCCGGCGGTGCCGGCGGAGTACTGCTCGGAACCGGCGGTGAGCCGGAAGTAGACCTCTTCCAGACCGCTGGTGTGGGCGTGCAGCTCGTGCAGCTCGATGCCGCCGGTGAACGCACGCGCACCGATCTCGTCGGTGGTCGGCCCGCTGACGGTCAGCCCGTCGGGGACGCCGTCGGTCGGGACGACCGTCGCACCCGCGGCGCGCAGCAGGTCGGCCAGCTGCGCGGCCTGCGGACTGCGGACCCGCACGTCACCGCTGCCGGCCCCGGCGCGCAGCTCGGCCATCGAGCCCTGCCGCACCAGCCTGCCGGCGCCGACGATGACCACCCGGTCGACGGTCTGCTCGACCTCGCTCAGCAGGTGGCTGGACACCAGCACGGTGCGCCCCTGCTCGTGCGAGAGGTGCCGCAGGAAGCCGCGCAGCCACTGGATGCCCTCGGGGTCCAGGCCGTTGGCGGGCTCGTCGAGCACCAGCACCGACGGGTCGCCCAGCAGCGCGGTGGCCAGGCCCAGCCGCTGGCGCATGCCCAGGGAGTAGCCGCCGGCCTTGCGCCGGCCGGCCGGGCCGAGCCCCACCTGGGCGAGCACCTCGTCGGCCCGGCCGGCGGGCAGCCCCGCGGCGCGGGCGTAGACGCGCAGGTGGTCCCGGCCGCTGCGGGCCGGGTGGAACGCGGTCTCCAGCACCGCGCCGACCGCCCGCATCGGCTCGGGGAGGGCGGCGTAGGGGACGCCGTTGAAGGTCGTGCTCCCGCGGTCGGGGTTGATCAGGCCGAGCGCCATGCGCAGGGTCGTGGTCTTGCCCGCGCCGTTCGGGCCCAGGAAGCCGGTCACCTGCCCGGGCTCGACGGTGAAGCTCAGGTCGTCGACGGCGCGCACCTGGCCGAAGGTCTTGGTGAGGCCGTGCACGTCGACCCGGACGGGGTCGACCACGGCCTGTCGGGCGCTGCTGATCTCGTCCTCCTCGCCTCGCACCGGCCTGCCCGGCGACGCGGCCATCCTGGCGGAGCCGGGTCCCCTGGTGGGCGTCCTGGACCACCGCGTCGCAGATCCGTCCGATGTCGTCCGGCGACGCGGGTCTCCTGCGTTGGGTAGGTTCGACCGCCGTGGACGCCGAACCGCGGACCGACCGCTGACCGAGCCCGGGTCCGGGCCGTCGCACGGGGGCACCGACCCGCGGGAGGCCCTGGAGCAGCTGCTGCTCGGTGGGCCCCGCAGGTACACCCGCGGTGAGGTCTCCGCGCTGACCGGGACGCCGCCGGAGCGGACGCAGCGGCTGTGGCGGGCGCTGGGCTTCGCCGACGTCCCCGACGACGACCCGGCGTTCACCGACGCCGACGTGAGCGCGCTGGCCCGGCTGTCGGCGTTGATCGACTCCGGCTTCGTCGGGCCGGCCGCGGAGGCCTCGATCGCCCGCGCCATGGGCCAGGCCCTGGCCCGGCTGGCCGACTGGCAGACCGACATGCTGGCCGCGCAGCTGGCCGCCGCCGACGGGGCCGACGTGGGCGCCGACGTCGTCGCGGCGACCGAGGACCTCCTGCCGCTGATGGCCGAGCTGCAGGACTACGTGTGGCGCCGGCACCTGGCCGCCAACGCCGGCCGGCTGTTCGCCACCGGTCCCGGTGCGGTCGACCGGCCCGAGCTGGCGGTCGGGTTCGCCGACCTGGTGGGCTACACCTCCCGCTCCCGCGGCATGGGCGGACGCGAGCTGGGCGCCATGGTCGAGGACTTCGAGGGCCTGGCCGCCGACGTCGTCGCCCGCAACCGCGGCCGGGTGGTCAAGACCGTCGGCGACGCGGTGCTGTTCACCTGCACCGACCCGGTGGACGCCGTGGAGATCGCGCTGCGGCTGCCCGACGAGTGGGCCGCCCCCGACCGGCCGCCGCTGCGGGTCGGGCTGGCGTTCGGTCCGGTGCTCACCCGGCTCGGCGACGTCTACTCACCGGTGGTCAACC
This sequence comes from Modestobacter sp. L9-4, assembly GCF_019112525.1. Taxonomy (NCBI): domain Bacteria; kingdom Bacillati; phylum Actinomycetota; class Actinomycetes; order Geodermatophilales; family Geodermatophilaceae; genus Modestobacter; species Modestobacter sp. L9-4. The sequence continues at coordinate 1,259,050 of NZ_CP077800.1, read as the reverse complement.
TGGCCAGCCGACTGACCTCGATCGCCCGGCCGGCCACCGTGCTGGTCGACGAGGAGCTGGCCCGCCGGCTGCGCGGCGTCCCCGGGTACCGGGTGCGCCCGCTGCGCCGGGTCTCGGTGCGCGGCTACGACCAGCTGCAGCCCTGGCTGGTCCGCCGTCGCACCGCGGAGGACCACGACCCCGGCGTGGCCGCGTTCGAGTCCTGGCTCGACGAGATCGCCGACGACGTGCTCGACGGCGGCGGCGGCCCGGACTGAGCCGGCAACCCGTTCGCACCGCGGGGGCGGCGGTCGGCACCATGTAGCCGTGTCCGCCACGCTGCTCGCCCGCTCCCTCGCCGCCGGTCACGGCGCCCGGGTCCTGTTCGCCGACCTCGACCTCGTGGTCGCCCCCGGCGACGTCGTCGGCCTGGTGGGGGTCAACGGCGCCGGCAAGTCGACGCTGCTGCGGACCCTGGCCGGGGTGCTGCCCGCCGAGGCCGGGGAGGTCGTGCTCAGCCCGCCGTCGGCGACGGTCGGCTACCTGCCGCAGGAGCACGAGCGGCTGCCGGGGGAGACCGTGCTCGACGCCCTCGCCCGGCGCACCGGGGTCGCCGACGCCCAGCGCGTGATGGACGGCGCGCTCGAGGCGCTCACCGCTGGGGAGCACGGCGCCGACGACGCCTACGCCGACGCCCTGGAGCGCTGGCTGGCCCTGGGCGGTGCCGACCTGGCCGAGCGGTCGGGCGAGGTGGTCGCCGAGGTCGCGCCGGGGGTGGCCCTGGACGCACCGATGACCGGGCTGTCCGGCGGGCAGGCCGCGCGGGTGGGGCTGGCCTCGCTGCTGCTGTCGCGCTACGACGTCCTGCTGCTCGACGAGCCCACCAACGACCTGGACCTGGCCGGGCTGGACCAGCTCGAGCGGTTCGTCACCCGGCTGCGCACCGGGGTCGTGCTGGTCAGCCACGACCGCGAGTTCCTGGCCCGCACGGTCACCCGGGTGGTCGAGCTGGACCTGGCCCAGCAGCTGGTGCGGGTGCACGACGGCGGCTACGAGGCCTACCTGGTCGAGCGGGAGGTCGCCCGCCGGCACGCCCGCGAGGACTTCGAGGAGTTCGCCGACACCAAGGCCTCGCTGGAGGCCCGCGGGCAGATGCAGCGCAACTGGATGGCCAAGGGCGTGCGCGACTCGATCAAGAAGTCCAAGGACGGCGACAAGCACATCAAGGCCGCCGCCCGGGCGAGCTCGGAGAAGCAGGCGGCGAAGGCCAAGCAGACCGAGCGGCGGATCGAGCGGCTGGAGGTGGTCGAGGAGCCGCGCAAGGAGTGGGAGCTGCGGATGGAGATCGCGCCCGCTCCCCGCTCGGGGACCGTCGTGGCCACCCTGAACGGTGCCGTCGTCCGGCGCGGGGCGTTCACCCTCGGCCCGCTGGACCTGCAGGTCGCCTGGGGTGACCGGGTGGCCATCACCGGCGCCAACGGCTCGGGCAAGTCGACCCTCCTCGGTGCGCTGCTCGGCCGGGTCCCGCTGGCCGAGGGGACGGCGTCGCTGGGCTCGGGCGTGCGGCTGGGCGAGGTGGACCAGGTGCGCGGGCTGTTCCTCGGCGACGAGCCGCTGGCGACGGCGTTCGGCGCGGAGGTGCCCGACCTGCCCGACGCCGAGGTGCGCACGCTGCTGGCCAAGTTCGGGCTGCGCGCCGACCACGTGATGCGCCCGGCCGGCACCCTGTCGCCGGGGGAGCGGACCCGGGCGGCGCTGGCGCTGCTGCAGGCCCGCGGGGTGAACGTGCTGGTGCTCGACGAGCCGACCAACCACCTGGACCTGGCCGCGATCGAGCAGCTGGAGCAGGCGCTGGCCGACTACCCGGGCACGCTGCTGCTGGTCACCCACGACCGGCGGATGCTGGAGGCGGTGCACACCACCCGGCGGTTCGCCGTCGCCGACGGGCGGGTGACGGAGTCCTGAGGCGACCCGGCTGAGGTGTCCTGCCGGGCACGAACCGGCGGGCACGACCCGCCGGAGACAGCTCCGCCCGCTCGGCCTGGTGGCCGGGCGGGCGGGGAGTCGCGGTACGAGCGCGGGGCTGGTGGTGCCCCCGGCAGGATTCGAACCTGCGCCCCTGCCTCCGGAGGGCAGTGCTCTATCCCCTGAGCTACGGGGGCTCGTACGTGCGGTGCTGCGGTGGTGCTGCGCTCCGCTCCCGCTCGGCGCCGGTGGGACGTTACCAGCCCCCGGCCGGGGCCCGGTCGGGGGCTCCGGTCGGGGGCTGGTCGGTCAGGGAGCGGGCAGCGGGCTGCCGCCGCGCGAGCGCAGCATCTGCTCCATCGTCGTGGTCTCCGCGGTCTGGCTCTGCGCGATCGACCGGGCCAGGCTGCGGACCGCGGGCAGCGAGGCGTGCTCCTCGCCGTACTGCGCCATCTCCAGCCCGCCCTGGTGATGCCGGGTCATCAGCTGCAGGAAGAGCACGTCGAACGCCGTCCCGGTCGCACCGCGCAGCTGGGCGAGCTCGGTCTCGGTGGCCATGCCCGGCATCACCGCCCCGTCGGCGGCCGCGGCCGGGTCGACGCCGTGCGCCCCGCCCATGCCGCTCATGCCGCCCATGTCGTGACCGGACATCGCGCCGTCGTCCATCCAGCCCATGACCTCACCGCTGGTCGCCGGCAGGCCCCACAGCGCCAGCCAGCCCTGCATCCGGCCGGCCTGGTTGGTCTGGGTGGCGGAGATGTCGAAGGCCAGCCGCTTGACCTCGTCGTCGGAGCTGTTGGTCTGCGCCAGGTTGGCCATCTCGACGGCCTGCAGGTGGTGGCGGGACATGTCCCGGGAGAAGCCGGCGTCCACCGAGTCCGCCGTCGGGGTGGCGGTCGAGCCGATGCCGAGGGCCACGGCCAGCCCGCCGCCGGCCACCAGCAGGCCGACGGCGATGACCGCCACCAGCACCGCGGTCAGGGCCCGCGGTCGTGACGCCGGGGGCTGCGGGGTGGGCTCGGTCATCGGGGTGCCTCTCCGGTGGACGGCGGCGCGCCGGGCGCCGCCGGGTGCGCGGTGGTCAGGGCGCGGGGGTCCCGCTGACCGGCGCGTCGCTGGGCACCGCGCCGGTGCCGCCGCCGACCCGGGTCTGGTCGCCGACCACCAGCGGGTTCGAGATGAAGTTCGGGTTCTCGCAGGTCGCGCCCGGCTCGGGGGTGAACTCGTTGTTCAGCACCATGAAGTCGACGTACTGCTCGACCCGCTTGTCGGTGGCGGAGTCGACGAACAGCTGGTGGTTCCAGGACTGCAGGCTGATCGGGGACTTGAGGCCCACGTAGGGGGACATCAGCATCCCGCCGCGGCCCTCGACCAGGCCCTTGAGCACGTCGAGGTCGCCGTCGGCGATGGTGTCCGGGTTGTAGGTGATCCACACGGCGCCGTGCTCGAGGCTGTGGACGGCGTTCTCGTGCCGGATGTCGACGTCGTAGACGGTGCCGGTGCAGTCGGCCCACTCGTTGTCGTGCGGGCCGCCGACCGGGGGCGACTCGGTGTAGGTGACCGGCGTCGTGACGTGCTGGGCGCCGGCGTAGTCGAAGGTGGCGATGCCGGGGATCTGGTCGGCCGAGGTCACCTTGTCGGCGTTGGCCCGGTTGACGCTGATCACCGCGTAGCCCAGGACGGCGACGGCGAAGACGGCCACGGCCACGGCGGCGGCGATCAGGCCCCAGGGACGCTGGGGGGAGACGACGTTCACCGGCGGCCGGGTACGGCCCTTGCCGCCGGTCGCGCCGGCACGGGTGGCGCCACCGTTCCGGGCCTTCGGGTCCTTGGCCACTGCCGCTCCTGACTGCTGTGCGTCTCACGCGCTGCTCACCGGTGAGGCCTCGGGCCCCGTCCGTCCCGGGGCGGGAGTCCCGTCCGGCGGCAGCGAGTGTAGGTCGCCGGCCTGTGGGGGACCGCCCACTGCTGGTCGTCGGCGTGCTCACCCTGTGGGACGCGGAGCGGGCTGGTCAGAAGTGGGATGCCCTGCTCCGTACGATCGAGCGGTGACACCCGAGCAGCTCAGCGACGTCGTCCGGTCCGCAGTCGCGGCGGCCGTGGAGCGCGGCACGCTCGCGGTCGACGTCCCCGACGCGGTCGTGATCGACCGGCCGAAGAACCCCGAGCACGGCGACTACGCCACCAACGTGGCCATGCGGCTGGCCAAGCCCGCCGGCCGGCCGCCCCGCGAGGTCGCCGAGGCCGTCGCCGCCGAGCTCCGCGCGGCGACCGGCATCGCCGCCGTCGACGTGGCCGGGCCGGGCTTCCTCAACATCACCCTCGCCAAGGACGCCCTCGGCCAGGTGGCGGTGAACGCGGTGACCGCGGGGGAGGCCTACGGGCGCACCGACACCCTCGCCGGGCAGCGGCTCAACCTGGAGTTCGTCTCGGCCAACCCGACCGGTCCCGTGCACATCGGCGGCACCCGGTGGGCAGCCGTCGGCGACGCGCTGGGCCGGCTGCTCACCGCCAGCGGTGCCGAGGTGTCCCGCGAGTACTACTTCAACGACGCCGGCTCCCAGATCGACCGGTTCTCCGCCAGCCTGATGGCGGCGGCGAACGGCCGGCCGGTGCCCGAGGACGGCTACGCCGGCGACTACATCGGCGAGATCGCCGGCCAGGTCGTCGCGGCCGAGCCCGGCGTGCTCGAGCTGCCCGAGGACGCCCAGCAGGAGCGCTTCCGGGTGCACGGCGTCGAGCTGATGTTCGCCGAGATCAAGCGCAGCCTGGCCGGCTTCGGCGTCGTCTTCGACACCTACTTCTCCGAGAAGACGCTGCACGACAGCGGCGCGCTGGACAAGGCCGTGGCGCGGCTGCGGGAGCAGGGGCACGTCTACGAGTCCGACGGCGCGGTCTGGCTGCGGACGACGGACTTCGCCGACGACAAGGACCGGGTGCTGGTCAAGAGCGACGGCGAGCCCACCTACTTCGCCGCCGACTGCGCCTACTACCTGGACAAGCGCGAGCGGGGCTTCGACCGGGTCGTGATCATGCTGGGCGCCGACCACACGGGTTACGTGGGCCGGTACAAGGCGCTGGTCGCGGCGATGGGCGACGACCCGGCCACGAACCTGGAGATCCTGATCGGCCAGCTGGTCAACCTGGTCCGCAACGGCGAGCCGGTGCGGATGAGCAAGCGGGCCGGCACGGTCGTCAACCTCGAGGACCTCGTCGACGCGATCGGCGCCGACGCCGCCCGGTACGCGCTGGCCCGGGCCTCGGTGGACCAGACGATCGACCTCGACCTCGACGCCTGGACCAGGAAGACCAACGACAACCCGGTCTTCTACGTCCAGTACGCCCACGCCCGGATCGCCTCCCTGCTGCGGGGGGCGACCGATCTCGGCCTGCCGCTGGGCGAGGCCGGCGACGTCGACACCGCGCTGCTGGAGACCCAGCGGGAGAGCGACCTGCTGCGGGCGATCGCGGAGTTCCCCCAGGTGGTGTCCTCGGCCGCCGAGCTGCGCGCCCCGCACCGGGTCGCCCGGTACCTGGAGGAGCTGGCCGGCACCTACCACCGGTTCTACGACTCCTGCCGGGTGCTGCCGCGCGGTGACGAGGAGGCCACGCCGCTGACCACCGCCCGGCTGTGGCTGTGCGCCGCGACCGCCACCGTGCTGCGCAACGGCCTGACCGTGCTCGGCGTCTCCGCCCCGGAGCGCATGTGAGCACCCACCAGCGGCGGCAGTGGCCACTCCCGCCCTCCTGCAGTCGAGAGGACCGACCGTGAGGGCGCACCCGGCCGGCCCGCTGCACGGCAACATCTCGCCGCCGCCGGCCGCGGGGCCGGCGCCCGAGGACCTCGGCGCGCTCGACCCCGCGGTCTGGCCGCGGTCAGCCACCCGCGTCGACGGCGAGCTGCACCTGGCCGGCCGCGCGGTGACCGACCTGGCCCGCGAGCACGGCACCCCGCTGTTCGTGCTCGACGAGGCCGACTTCCGCAGCCGGGCCGCTGACTTCGCCGGCGCGTTCGCCGGCGCCGACGTGCACTACGCGTCCAAGGCGTTCCTCTGCGGGCAGGTCGCCCGCTGGGTCGCCGAGGACGGGCTGCACCTGGACGCCTGCAGCGGCAACGAGCTGGCCCTCGCGCTGGCCGCCGGGTTCCCGGCGGAGCGGATCGCGCTGCACGGCAACAACAAGTCGCTGCTGGAGCTGCAGCTGGCCGCCGACGCCGGCATCGGCCACGTGGTGCTGGACTCCTTCGACGAGATCGAGCGCCTGGTGCCGATCGCCGCGGCCCGGGTGGCTGCTGGCGGCACGCCGGTGCCGGTGCTGATCCGCTCCACGGTCGGCATCGAGGCGCACACCCACGAGTTCATCGCCACCGCGCACGAGGACCAGAAGTTCGGCTTCTCCCTCGCCACCGGTGACGCGCTCACCGCCGCGGTCCGGGTGATCCGGGAGCCGGCGCTGCACCTGTCGGGGCTGCACAGCCACATCGGCTCGCAGATCTTCGACACCGCCGGCTTCGAGGCCGCCGCGCACCGCGTCGTCGGCCTGATGGGCCAGGTGCACCAGGCCACCGGGGAGGTCCTCGGCGAGCTCAACCTCGGCGGTGGGTTCGGCATCGCCTACCTGTCCGACGACGACCCGGTGAGCCCTGCCGACGTCGCCGTGAAGCTCCGCTCGGTGGTCGCGTCCGAGTGCGCCGCGCTCGGGCTGCCGGTGCCGCGGCTGGCCGTGGAGCCGGGCCGGGCCATCGCCGGGCCGGGCACGGTCACCCTCTACGAGATCGGCACCATCAAGCCGGTGCGCCTCGGCGGGGGAGGCGGTGCCCCGGGTGCCCCGCTGGTGCGCAACTACGTGTCCGTCGACGGCGGGATGAGCGACAACATCCGCACCGCCCTCTACGACGCCAGCTACACCTGCGTGCTGGCCAACCGCAGCTCCACCGCACCGCCGGCGCTGTGCCGGGTGGTGGGCAAGCACTGCGAGAGCGGTGACGTGCTGGTCCGCGACCTGTGGCTGCCCAGCGACGTCCAGCCCGGCGACCTGCTGGCGGTCGCCGCGACCGGCGCCTACTGCTGGTCGATGGCCAGCAACTACAACTACCTGCTCAAGCCCCCGGTGGTCGCCGTGCGGGACGGCGCGGCCACCGAGATCGTCCGGCGGCAGACACTGGCCGACGTGTTCGCCCTCGACGCCGTCCTCGCCGGCGTCCCCGCCCCCAGTCCGGCGATCGACCAGCCGGCACCCGAGCACCCGGTCGGAGCCACCTCGTGAGCGAGCCCCTGAAGGTCGCGCTGCTGGGCTGCGGCACCGTCGGCGGTGCCGTGCTGCGGCTGCTGTCGGAGCAGTCCGACGACCTCGCCGCCCGTGTGGGCCGCCGGATCGAGGTGGCCGGGGTCGCCGTCCGCCGTCCCGACCGGCACCCCGACGTCCCGGCCGAGCTGCTCACCACCGACGCGATGGCGCTGGTCACCCGCCCGGACGTCGACCTGGTGGTCGAGGTGATCGGCGGCATCGAGCCGGCCCGCTCGCTGCTGCTGGCCGCGATGGCCGCGGGCAAGTCCGTGGTCAGCGCCAACAAGACGCTGCTGGCCGACGACGGGGTGGCGCTGCACGCCGCGGCCGCCGACGGCGGGGTCGACCTGTACTACGAGGCCGCCGTCGCCGGTGCGATCCCGCTGCTGCGCCCGCTGCGGGAGTCCCTGGCCGGTGACCAGCTGCGCCGCGTGGTCGGCATCGTCAACGGCACGACGAACTACATCCTGTCCCGGATGGCCGAGACCGGCGCCGGGTTCGGGGAGGCGTTGGCCGAGGCCACCGAGCTGGGCTACGCGGAGGCCGACCCGACCGCCGACGTCGACGGCTTCGACGCCGCCGCGAAGGCCGCGATCCTCGCCTCGCTGGCCTTCCACTCCCCGGTCACCGCCGCCGACGTGTACCGCGAGGGCATCTCCGCGGTCTCGGCCACCGACGTCGCCCGGGCCGCCGAGATCGGCTGCACGGTCAAGCTGCTGGCGATCTGCGAGCGGGTGACCGGGGCCGAGGGCGCCGACGACGCGGTGGCCGTGCGCGTGCACCCGGCGATGATCCCGACCACGCACCCGCTGGCCGCGGTCGGCGGGGCGTTCAACGCCGTCTTCGTCGAGGCCGAGGCCGCCGGTGAGCTGATGTTCTACGGCCGCGGTGCCGGCGGTGAACCGACCGCCAGCGCCGTCCTCGGCGACCTGGTCGCCGTGGCCCGCAACCGCGTCAACGGCGTGGCCGGCCCGGGGACGACGGGCTACGCCGGGCTGACCGTCCGCCCGATGGCCGACACCCCCACCCGCTACCACGTGAGCCTGGACGTCGCGGACGTGCCCGGCGTGCTGGCCCAGGTCGCGCAGGAGTTCGCCGCGCACGGCGTCAGCATCGCCACCGTCCGCCAGGACGGGCACGGCGACGCCGCCACGCTGGTCATCGTCACCCACCGGGCGCCCGACGCGGCGCTGGCCACCACGGTGGACAACCTGCGGGAGATGCCCGCTGTCCGGGGCGTCACCAGCGTCCTACGAGTCGAGGGGCTCTCATGACCAGCACGACGTTGCGCGGAGCTGTCTCACCGTTCTGGCCCGGGCTGATCGAGGCCTACCGGCACCGGCTGCCGGTGAGCCCCTCGACTCCGGTGGTGACCCTGCAGGAGGGCGCCACCCCGCTGGTGCCCGCACCCGAGCTGTCCCGGCGCACCGGCTGCGAGGTGTTCCTCAAGGTCGAGGGCGCCAACCCGACCGGGTCGTTCAAGGACCGCGGCATGACGATGGCGATCACCAAGGCCCTCGAGGAGGGCGCCAAGGCCGTCATCTGCGCCTCCACCGGCAACACCAGTGCGAGTGCGGCGGCCTACGCCGCCCGCGCCGGGCTGACCTGCGCCGTCCTGGTCCCGCAGGGCAAGATCGCCACCGGCAAGCTGGCCCAGGCGCTGGTGCACGGTGCCAAGCTGCTGCAGGTCCAGGGCAACTTCGATGACTGCCTGGCACTCGCGAGCAAGCTCGCCATCGACTACCCGGTGAGCCTGGTCAACAGCGTCAACCAGTACCGCATCGAGGGCCAGAAGACCGCCTCGTTCGAGATCGTCGACGTCCTGGGCGACGCCCCCGACATCCACTGCCTCCCCGTGGGCAACGCCGGCAACATCACCGCCTACTGGCAGGGCTACCGCGAGTACGCCGCCGACGGACCGGCCACGCACACCCCGCGGATGTGGGGCTTCCAGGCCGCCGGTGCCGCCCCGATCGTGACCGGCAAGGTGGTCGAGCACCCCGAGACGATCGCCACCGCCATCCGGATCGGCAACCCCGCGTCCTGGACCAAGGCCCTGGCCGCCCGCGACGACTCCGGTGGCCGGATCGACGCCGTCACCGACCGGGCGATCCTGGCCGCCTACCGGCTGCTCGCCCGCAGCGAGGCCGTCTTCGTCGAGCCCGCGTCGGCCGCCTCGGTGGCCGGGCTGCTGCAGGTCGCCGAGGCCGGCGGACTGGAGCCGGGCCAGCGGGTCGTCTGCACGGTCACCGGCAACGGGCTCAAGGACCCCGAGTGGGCGATCTCCGGCGCGCCGGTGCCGGTCACCATCCCGGTCGACGCCGCCGCGGCGGCCGCCCAGCTCGGTCTCTGAGTGGCCGGCGTCCGCATCCGGGTCCCGGCCACCAGCGCCAACCTCGGGCCGGCCTACGACTGCGCGGGACTGGCGCTCAGCTGCTGGGACTCCCTCGACGTCGAGGTCACCGACGGCGGCCTGTCCGTCGAGGTGACCGGCGAGGGCGCGGGGGAGCTGCCCACCGACGAGTCGCACCTGGTCGTGCAGGCCTTCCGCGCGGCGTGCGCCGAGCTGGGCTGGACGCCGCCGGGGCTGCGGATCACCGCGCACAACGGCATCCCGCAGGGCCGGGGGATGGGGTCGTCCGCCGCCGCCGTCACCGCCGGGGTGCTGGCTGCGTGGGCGCTGTGCCCCGACGTGACCGTCGACGACGCGGCCGTCCTGCGGCTGTGCTCCGAGATCGAGGGCCACCCCGACAACGTGGCCCCCTGCCTGCTGGGCGGGGCCACCCTGTCGTGGACGACGCCGACGGGTGCGCGGGCCGCGCGCCTGGCCGTCGACCCGCACGTCAGCCCGGTGCTCTTCGTCCCGGCGACGACGCTGTCGACCCACCTGGCCCGCGGGCTGCTCCCGGCCACCGTGCCGCACGCCGACGCCGCGCACGCCGCGGGCCGGTCGGCATTGCTCGTGCACGCCCTTACCGCCGACCCGTCTTTGCTCCTGGACGCCACCGAGGACCGGCTGCACCAGGCGCAGCGGGCGCCGGCGATGCCCGACAGCGCCGCGCTGGTGGCCCGGCTGCGCGCCGACGGTCGTGCGGCCGTCGTCTCCGGCGCCGGTCCGTGCGTGCTGGCGCTGGCCGTGCTCGGCCCCGGCGAGCACGCGGGTGACCCGGCCTCGGCCGCGGCCGTGCGGGAGCTCGCCGCCGCGGTCCCCGACGGCTGGACCGCCCTGCCGCTGCGCGTCGACCACGACGGCGCGGTCGTGACCGCGCTGGGCGTTGATCACGGTGCGGTATCGTCTGAGCTGCCTGGAGCACACCGGTGACGGACTGTGTTGTGGGCGAGGAAGGCCTGTGTCTAGGCTGACCACGTAGCCGCCTCCGGGCGCGCCTCGAGCGGGGCGTGGGCCGCGATCCGTCGCCGCCGACCTCCTCGCACCTCCACAGACCCGTGCACTCCCCGCCGACGCGGACGTCCACACCAGGGCTCTCGCCTCAGGGAGCGGGTCACCTCCTGCGCTGGTAGGCGCAGGTCACCGCAGGGAAGGACCTGTACGTGAGCGAGACCACCGACCTCCTCGACGGCGCACCGTCCGACGAGGCAGCCGCCGGCAACGGAGCGGCCGCCCGCTCCCGCCGCCGCGGCACCGGCCTGGCCGGGATGCTGCTGCCCGAGCTGCAGCGCCTGGCCGGCGAGCTGGGCATCCCCGGCACCGGCAAGATGCGCAAGAGCGACCTCGTCGCCGCCATCTCCGAGCGGCAGGTGGGCGAGTCCGGCAGCAACGGCTCCGCCGCCCCCGCCGCTGAGCACACCCCCGCGCCGCGCGCCGACAGCACCCCGGCCGACGCCGGCTCGGACAGCGCCCCCAGCAGCGCACCCACCACCGACAGCGCCGCCGTCGACACCGCCGCCGTCGACAACGCGCCCACGGGTGGCGTCGCGACCTCGGCCGCGCCGCTCGAGGCGCCGGTCAGCGGTGGCGCCAACGGGGGCCCGGTCACCGGCGCCCCCGAGCAGACCACGAACGACAGCAGCTCCGACGGCGCCCCCACCGGCCGTCGCCGCCGGGGTGCCAGCCGCCCGGCCGGCGCCCCCACCACCGACACCGTCGAGACGCCGGCCGAGCCGGCCGCCGCCGACGAGGCCCCGGTCCAGGCCGGCGCTCGCGACGCCCAGGCCGAGACCCGTACCGACGGTGAGCGCCCGCCGCGGACCCGCCGCGAGCGCGCCGCCCGTGACGGTGGCGACCGTCCGGCCCGTGACGGTGGCGAGCGTCCGGCTCGTGATGGTGGCGAGCGTCCCGCCCGCGATGGTGGCGAGCGTCCGGCTCGTGACGGTGCCGAGCGTCCCGCCCGCGATGGTGGCGAGCGTCCGGCCCGTGACGGTGGCGAGCGTCCGGCCCGCGATGGTGGCGAGCGTCCGGCCCGCGATGGTGGCGAGCGTCCGGCCCGTGACAGTGGCGACCGCGACGAGCGTGGCCCCCGCGAGGACCGCACCCGTGACGCGGCGCGGGACGGCGGCCGCGACGGCGCCGGCCGGGAGAACGCCCGGGACGGCGAGGAGCGCGGCGGCCGCAACCGCAACCGCACCGACGGCGCCCGCACCGGCAACGACGGTGCCCGCGACGGCCGTGAGGGAGCCCGGGACGGTGCCCGCGACGGCCGGGACGGTGCCCGCGACGGCCGGGACGGTGCCCGCGACAGCCGCGACGGTGCCCGCACCGACGCCCCGCGCGCCGACCGCGACGCCCGCCCCGACGAGGACGACGACGACTTCGACGGCCGTGGCCGCCGGGGCCGCCGGTACCGCGACCGCAACCGGCGCGGTGGCACCACCACCGGTGGCCGTGAGCGCTTCGACTCCGGCGAGCCGGCCGTCAGCGACGATGACGTCCTGCTGCCGGTCGCCGGCATCCTGGACGTGCTCGACAGCTACGCCTTCGTGCGCACCTCCGGCTACCTGACCGGCCCGAACGACGTCTACGTCTCCCTGGCCCAGGTGCGCCGCTACGGCCTGCGCCGCGGTGACGCGATCACCGGTGCGGTCCGCCAGCCCCGCGAGGGCGAGAAGAAGGACAAGTACAACGCCCTCGTCCGGCTCGAGTCGGTCAACGGCCTGGACCCCGAGCAGGCCAAGGACCGCCCGGAGTTCACCAAGCTGACCCCGCTCTACCCGCAGGACCGTCTGCGGCTGGAGACCGAGTCGCACCTGATGACCACCCGGGTCATGGACCTGGTCATGCCGATCGGCAAGGGCCAGCGCGCCCTGATCGTCAGCCCGCCGAAGGCCGGCAAGACCATGGTGCTGCAGTCGATCGCCAACGCCATCGCGGTGAACAACCCCGAGGTCCACCTCATGGTCGTGCTCGTCGACGAGCGGCCCGAGGAGGTCACCGACATGCAGCGCTCGGTGAAGGGCGAGGTCATCGCCTCGACCTTCGACCGGCCGCCGGCCGACCACACCACGGTCGCCGAGCTCTCCATCGAGCGGGCCAAGCGCCTGGTCGAGATGGGCCACGACGTCGTCGTCCTGCTGGACTCGATCACCCGGCTGGGCCGCGCCTACAACCTGGCGGCCCCCGCCAGCGGGCGCATCCTCTCCGGTGGTGTCGACTCCACGGCGCTCTACCCGCCGAAGCGCTTCCTCGGTGCCGCCCGCAACATCGAGAACGGCGGCTCGCTGACGATCATCGCCTCGGCGCTGGTCGAGACCGGCTCCACGATGGACACGGTCATCTTCGAGGAGTTCAAGGGCACCGGGAACGCCGAGCTCAAGCTCGACCGCCGGCTGGCCGACAAGCGGGTCTTCCCCGCCGTCGACGTGAACGCCTCCAGCACGCGCAAGGAGGAGATCCTCCTGTCCCCGGACGAGCTGGCGATCGTGATCAAGCTGCGCCGGGTGCTGTCGGCGCTGGAGCCCCAGCAGGCGCTGGAGCTGCTGCTCGACCGCATGCGCAAGACCCGCAACAACATCGAGTTCCTCATGCAGGTCCAGAAGACGACCCTGGGCCTGGGCGAGAAGGAATAAGGACCTCCCTGCCCCCCGCCACGAGCGAGCTCGCGGCGGGGCCCTGCAGGGAGGCCGGGGGCGGCCCCTGGAAGGGGGCCGTTCCATCACCTCGCCGGGGCCGTACACTGGCCCATCGAGCCTTCGTCGCGTGGGTCGGCCAGACCCCGGCGGCGTGCGAGACACCGACCACGAGACCAGAGAGAGGGTGTACCGGCATGAAGGCCGACATCCACCCGGACTACCACGTCACCACGGTGACCTGCGGTTGCGGCAACACGTTCCAGACCAAGAGCACGGCGGCCGGCGGCACCATGACCGTCGAGACCTGCTCGGCCTGCCACCCGTTCTACACGGGCAAGCAGCGCATCCTGGACACCGGTGGCCGCGTCGCCCGCTTCGAGAAGCGGTTCGGCAAGCGCAACGCCGGCGCCAGCACCGACGCCGAGAAGTAGCACCCCCGACGGCGCCTGTGCCGCTCTCCTCCGAGAGCGGCACAGGCGCCGTCGTCATGTCCGGACCCCCGTCCCGAACCCCGACCCAGGAGCGTGCCCGTGAGCAGTCCCGAGTCCGGCAGCGACCGGCTCGCCGGCCTGCTCGCCGAGCACCGCGAGCTGGAGGCCGAGCTGGCCGACCCGGCCGTGCACGCCGACGCCGCCCGAGCCCGCCGGCTGGGCCGCCGCTACGCCTCGCTGGCCCCGGTCGTCGAGACCGCCCGCGCGCTCGACGCGGCCCGCGACGACCTGGGTGCCGCCCGTGAGTTCGCCGCCGACGACCCGTCCTTCGTCGCCGAGGCCGAGCAGCTCGAGGCCACCGTCGGGGAGCTGAGCGGGAAGCTCACCGAGCTGCTGCTGCCCAAGGACCCCGACGACGAGAAGGACGTCATCCTCGAGGTCAAGGCGGGGGAGGGCGGCGCGGAGTCCGCGCTGTTCGTCGGCGACCTGCTGCGGATGTACCTGCGCTACGCCGAGCGGCGGGGCTGGGCGACCGAGGTCCTGGAGGCGGTCCCGGCCGAGCTCGGCGGCTACAAGGACGTCGCGGTGGCCATCAAGTCCCGCACCGAGGAGGGCATCTTCTCCCGGCTGAAGTTCGAGGCCGGCGTCCACCGGGTGCAGCGCGTGCCGGTGACGGAGTCCCAGGGCCGCATCCACACCTCCGCGGTCGGCGTCCTGGTGCTGCCCGAGGCCGAGGACGTCGACGTGTCGGTCGACCCCAACGACCTGCGCATCGACGTCTTCCGCTCCTCCGGGCCCGGCGGGCAGAGCGTGAACACCACCGACTCCGCCGTCCGGATCACCCACCTGCCCACCGGCGTCGTGGTCAGCTCGCAGAACGAGAAGAGCCAGCTGCAGAACCGCGAGTCCGCGCTGCGCGTGCTGCGCTCCCGGCTGCTGGCCGCCGCCCGCGAGGAGGCCCAGGCCACGGCGTCGGACCAGCGCCGCAGTCAGGTCCGCACGGTCGACCGCAGCGAGCGGGTGCGCACCTACAACTACCCGGAGAACCGCATCTCCGATCACCGGGTGGGGTTCAAGGCGCACAACCTCGACGCCGTCCTGGACGGTGAGCTGGACCCGGTGCTGGACGCGCTCACCGCCGCCCACACCGAGGAGCTGCTGGCGGGGGAGTCCTGACCGCCCAGCAGCTCGTCCGCGAGGCCGCCGCCCGGCTGGCCGCGGCCGGCGTGGAGTCCCCGCGCGTGGACGCCGAGCTGCTGCTGGCCGCCGTCCTCGGCGTCTCCCGCACGGCGCTGCTCACCGCCGGCGAGGTCAGCGAGGACGCCGCCGCCCGGTTCGGGGCACTGGTCGAGCAGCGGGCTGACCGGGTGCCGCTGCAGCACCTCACCGGGACGGCGCCCTTCCGCCACCTCGAGCTGTCCGTCGGCCCGGGGGTGTTCGTGCCGCGGCCGGAGACCGAGCTGCTGGCCGGCTGGGTGCTGGAGCGGATCGCCGGGCTGGCCGCACCCACCGTCGTCGACCTGGGCACCGGGTCCGGCGCGATCGCCCTGGCCGTGGCCAACGAGCACCCCGGCGTCCGGGTGCTGGCCGTCGAGCGCGACCCCGGCGCGATCGAGTGGACCCGGCACAACGCCGCCACCCGTGCCGCGGCCGGTGACACCCCGGTCGAGGTGCTCGCCGGGGACATGACCGACCCGGACCTGCTCGCCGAGCTCGACGGCACCGTCGACGTCGTGGTGTCCAACCCGCCCTACGTCCCCGACGACGCGCGGCTGCCCCGCGAGGTCGTCGACCACGACCCGCCGCTGGCGTTGTGGGGCGGTCCCGACGGGCTGGACGTCGTCCGCGGGCTGCTGGGCACCGCCGCGCGGCTGCTGCGGCCGGGCGGGTGGCTGGGCATCGAGCACGCCGACCTGCAGGGCAGCTCGCTGCCGGCGCTGGTGCGGGCGCACGGCCGGTGGACCGACGTCGCCGACCACGCCGACCTGGCCGGCCGGCCGCGCCACACGACCGCTCAGCGCTCCGGGCACCACGCCGCGACGTAGGCCGGGTCGCCGGGCAGCGTGACGTCGAGGTCGCGGCGCTGCACGCTCAGCCCCGGGACGGCGCAGGCCGCGGAGAAGCCCTCGTCGGTGTACTCGACGTCCAGCACGGTGCCGTAGGCGGCGGTGTAGCCGGTGCACTCGTCGTAGCGGCCGCAGTCCTCGGCCACGGCGTAGTCGAAGCCGAGACCGGCACCGGTCAGCTCCGGGGCGTTCTTCTGCCCGATCGCCAGCCCGGCGGCGTGCGCGCGGTCGGTCAGGGCGCGGGCCATCGCCGCGGCGTCGTCGGTGTCCAGCAGGCCGTCGGAGCGGGTCCAGCTGTCGAGGTTGTCCGGCTCGACCGCGGTGAACCCGGCCGCCGCGCAGGCGTCGAGCCACGGGCCGACGACGTCGAGCGCCCGGTCGCGCTGCGCCGGCGTGGAGACGTCCACCAGGAACTCACCGGGCCAGTCCGGGTCCTCCACGAGGTCGCCGCCGGCCGCGTGCAGCAACAGGTCCGCAGGCCACTCGGTGGTGCCCGGCTGGGTCTGGAAGGCGTTGACGTAGCAGGCCGACCACACCCCGGCGGCCGGGGCAGCGGTGCGGTCGCGGACGACGCCGGCGACGCCCGCCGCCGGTGGGTAGGGGCCGCCGAGCTGGTAGTCGACCCGGGCACCGGCGGGCAGCCCGGTCAGCGCGGCGACCGCCGGCCCGGACGGCGGTGCGGCCGCCGGCTCGTCCGGCGCGCCGCAGCCGGCCAGCAGGACGACGACGGCGGCGCACACCGCGGGTACACCCACCTGTTGCACGGGCGCAGCGTAGGTGGGGGAGACTCCCGAGCCGTGGCCGACCTCTACGACTGCAGCGACCCCGACCAGCGCGAGACGGGGCTGACCGCCGCCGCCCTCGCGCTGTCCCGCGGCGACCTGGTGCTCACCCCGACCGACACCGTCTACGGGGTGGCGGCCGACGCGTTCACCCCCGCCGCGGTGGGCAAGCTGCTGGCGGCGAAGAACCGTGGCCGCAACATGCCCGTGCCGGTCCTCATCGGCGAGTCCTCGACGCTGGCCGGGCTGGTGGCGAACGTCCCCGCGGTGGCCACGAAGCTGGCCGAGGCGTTCTGGCCCGGCGGTCTGACCCTGGTCGTGGAGCACGCCCCGACGCTCGCCTGGGACCTCGGCGACTCCGAGGGCACGGTCGCCGTCCGGCTGCCCGCCGACGACATCACCCGCGACCTGCTGCGGCGCACCGGCCCGCTCGCGGTCTCCAGCGCCAACCGGTCGGGCCGCCCGGCCGCGACGACCGCCGCCGAGGCGGTCTACCAGCTGGGGGAGCGGGCCGCGGTGGTCCTCGACGGCGGCCCGCGCACCAACTCGGCGGCCAGCACCATCGTCGACTGCACCGCACCGGTCCCGCGGGTCCTGCGCCTGGGCGCCGTCGACCTCGACAGCCTCCGCGAGGTCGTCCCCGAGATCACCGACTGAGCGGGCCTCCTCGCTCGCGGCGGGCTCTGCAGCGGGCCGGGACGCACCACGGGAGCACCGCGACGTGCGTCCTCCGGACGTGACCACGGCGTCGTCCGGAGGACGAGCGGGGAGCGCGGCGCGGGCCGGGAGGGTCCCGTCGTCCTCGGACCGGGCGGCCCGGCGTCGGTGGGGACGGCACCTGGCCGCGGTGCGGTCCGGAGGATCGTGAGGGCAGAGCGATACCGTGGTGCGACAGCCGCGCGCCCCTCTCCCCAGGTGCACGCGGGCACCGGCACCGAGCAGCAGGAGTGCACCCGCGATGAGCACCCCGGCCACCACCCCCTACTGGGGTCCTGACTTCGACGCGCTGGCCGCCTTCGACCCGGAGATCTCCAGCGTCGTCGTCGACGAGCTGGACCGCCTCCGCAGCGGCCTGCAGCTGATCGCCAGCGAGAACTTCACCAGCCCGGCGGTCCTCGCCGCGCTGGGGAGCACGCTGTCGAACAAGTACGCCGAGGGCTACCCGGGACGCCGCTACTACGGCGGCTGCGAGGTCGTCGACCGGGCCGAGACCCTGGGCATCGAGCGCGCCAAGGAGCTCTTCGGCGCCGAGCACGCCAACCTGCAGCCGCACTCCGGTGCGAGCGCGAACCTGGCCGCCTACGGCGCCTTCCTGCAGCCGGGCGACACCATCCTGGGCATGGCGCTGCCGCACGGCGGCCACCTGACCCACGGCACCAAGGTCTCGTTCTCGGGCAAGTGGTTCAACGCCGTCCAGTACGGGGTCGACCCGAAGACGGAGCACATCGACTACGACCAGGTGCGCGACCTGGCCCGCGAGCACCGGCCGAAGCTGATCATCGCCGGCGGTTCGGCGATCCCGCGGCTGATCGACTTCGCCGCCTTCCGCGAGATCGCCGACGAGGTCGGCGCGATCTTCATGGTCGACGCGGCGCACTTCATCGGCCTGGTCGCCGGCAAGGCGATCCCCTCGCCGGTGCCCTATGCCGACGTCGTCACCTTCACCACGCACAAGGTGCTGCGGGGCCCGCGCGGCGGGGCGATCGTCTGCAAGGCCGAGCACGCCAAGGCCATCGACAAGTCGGCGTTCCCGATGATGCAGGGCGGACCGCTCATGCACGCGATCGCCGCCAAGGCGGTGAACCTGAAGGAGTGCCTGCAGCCGGAGTACCAGGCCTACACCCGCCAGGTCGTCGCCAACGCCCAGGCGCTCACCGCCGGGCTGGCCGCCGAGGGACTGCGTCCGGTCGCCGGGGGCACCGACACCCACCTGGCGCTGCTGGACCTGCGCGAGGTCACCGACACCGCCGGCGAGCTGGTCACCGGCAAGGTCGCCGAGGCCCGCTGCGACGCTGCCGGCATCGTGCTGAACAAGAACGCGATCCCCTTCGACCCGCAGCCGGCCTCGATCGCCTCCGGCATCCGGGTCGGCAGCCCCTCGGTCACCACGCAGGGGATGGTCGAGGCCGACATGGCCGAGATCGCCTCCCTCATCGGCACGGCGATCCGGGACGCCGACGGCTCCCGCACCGCCGAGGTCGCCGCGGGCGTCGAGAAGCTGGTCAGCGCCCACCCCGCGTACCCCGAGCCCGCCCGGACCGTCTGAGCCGATGCGCGAGTACGCCGTCGTCCTCCTGGTCGCCGCCCTGGTCACCTTCCTGGCCACCCCGGTGGTGCGGGTGGCGGCGGTCCGGTTCCGGGTGATGGCGGCGGTGCGCGACCGCGACGTGCACGTGATCCCGACCCCGCGCGGTGGGGGAGTGGCCATGTACCTCGGCGTCGCCGCCGGGGTGCTGGTCGCCGCCCAGCTGCCCTCGCTGCAGCGCAGCTTCGAGTTCAGCACCCAGACGATCGCCGTCCTGGTCGCCGGCGGGCTGATCTGCCTGCTCGGCATCCTCGACGACCGCTTCGAGCTGGACGCGCTGACCAAGCTGACCGGGCAGATCGCCTCCGCCGGGGTCATGGTGCTGCTGGGCGTGCAGCTGGCCTACCTGTTCCTGCCGGTGGCCGACATCGGGACGCTGTCGCTCGGGCCGGACGTCGGCGTGCCGGCGACCATCGCGCTGACGGTGCTGACGGTCAACGCGCTGAACTTCATCGACGGGCTCGACGGGCTGGCCGCCGGGGTCTCGGCGATCGCGGCCCTGGCGTTCTTCGCCTACAGCTACCACCTCGGTCTGGTCGGCTACGACGACGTGGCCAGCGCCCCCGCGCTGATCACCGCCGTGCTGGCCGGGGCGTGCCTGGGCTTCCTGCCGCACAACTTCAACCCGGCCCGGATCTTCATGGGCGACTCGGGGTCGATGCTGGTCGGGCTGATGCTCTCGGCCGCGGCCGTGTCGGCGACCGGGCAGACCGACTCCCAGACGCTGAGCTCGGCGGCGGGCCTGCTGCCGCTGATGCTGCCGCTGCTGGTGCCGGTGGCGGTGCTCTTCATCCCCTTCGTGGACCTGGTGATGGCCGTCGTGCGGCGCACCAGGCGCGGCCAGTCGCCGTTCCGGCCGGACAAGATGCACCTGCACCACCGGCTGCAGTCGATCGGGCACTCGCACCGCCGGGCCGTCCTGATCATCTACTTCTGGGCCGCCCTGCTCAGCTTCGGCGCCGTCGCCCTGTCGATCACCGGGGGCACCGTCGAGGTGCTCGTCGTGATCGGGGCGCTGCTGGTGGTCGGCGTGGTCGTCGTGCTGAGCCCGCGGGCCCGGCGCGACGCGATCGCCGCCCGTCAGGCCGAGGTCGCCGCGCAGAAGGAGCGCAGCCGCGCGGACCACCCGGCCAGCCGCGGCGTGCGAGGCGAGGGCCCGGGCCCCGTGGGCTTCCCGCCCGCCGGCCCCTCACCGACGGCTACGGTGCCTCGATGAGCACGAACCCGGAGCGGGGCGTCACCCCGTGGAGCCTGTCCTTCCTGCGCGCCGGGCTGCTGGCCAGTCTGCCGGCCGCCGGGCTCGCCGCCGTGGTCGTGGGTCTGGTCATCGGGTGGGCGGCCGCGGTGAGCGTGCTGCTCGGAGCCGCGGTGGTCGCGCTGTTCTTCTGCCTGTCCGGCGCGGTGATCGCCTGGGCGGGCCGCGTGGGTGATGCCTTCACCCTGCCTGCTGCCCTGGGCACCTTTGTCATCAAGGTGGCCGTCATCGGTGCAGTGTTCGAATCGCTCCCCGACGATGGCTGGCTCGACCTGCGTGTCCTCGGTTGGACCGTCATAGCTGGAGCGCTCTTCTGGAGCGTCGTGCAGAGTCGTTGGGTGTGGACCCGTCAGCTGTATTACGTCACGCCGCCAGCTTCTCCGCCTCCTCGTTGAGCCGCCGGGCCCTCGTGGTTTCAGGTTGACTTGCACCGTTGCTGAGCACTCGGCTAGCTCGTGGCGGCTAGGAGGCCAGCGCCGCCCCGCAACTTCCCACGGCGGGTGGGCGAGGTTCTTAGCTGGCTGGCGAGTTGGGCAGCCCTATTGGTTGAGCTGCCCAACCCGAGTTAGACCAGCCTTTGCCTTACCGGTGCGCTAGCACGCGACGAGGCCTCGCACGTCCCCACGACCGAGACCGACATACCAGGTGTAACTGCTGAAGGGGTTGATGGACGCGCAAGACGTGTCGGCTGCCCACGCGATGTCGGCCCGATAGACCCCGGCGGTACTGCACTGGTTGTAGCCCTGGATGCGGTAGCCGCTGGCGCTGCCTGAGCTGGAGTAGGTCGGAGTCACCCTGACGGACGTGCAGCCGGCCTGCGCCACTGACGTGGTCAGGATGGCTCCACCTGCAATGAGTGCCCCTGTAAGGGCGACTGTGGTGAGGGATGCTGCGGAACGGCGCATGATGACTCCTCAGGTTGCTGGCTGAGTGGTCTACCTCACTCTTCCTTACTGCTTGCTGTCAAGATGTCACTGCTTGCAACCGTTCTCATTGATGGGGCTCTTGAGGCTGAGCGGCGCATCACGCGTACGTCCATCCGTCTCGCCTCTGATGGGTGACCCGGAAAACCGCACGACAAGCGGCTGATAGTGTCCCGGGCGATGGCTGAGGACACCCCCGCCCGCGTGGGAGCCCGACCGCGACCTGGAACACCGGACGATCACCAGCCCAGCGGGGCTGATGTCGGCTGGGGGATCACCGGCACGATGTTGTCGGGGATCATCGTCTGGGGTGGTGTCGGGCTCGCGCTCGACCACTGGCTCGGAACGCGGTTCCTCGTCCTGGTCGGGTTGCTGCTGGGTCTGGGTGTCTCGATCTACATCATCGTCATGAAGTACGCCCCGCCCGTGCCGACGGCCGGTCGGGGGACAGGATTCAACACCTCGGGTGGCCGACGGAGTCAGCCCAGGACGCAGAAGGGACACCGGTGACCTCCAGCGCCCTCGCGCTCAGCGATGTGCTCGCCGCCAACGGCGAGGGGTTCGAACCCCCCAGCATCAACGAGTTCTACCCCGAGCCGATCGCGTCGTTCTCACTGCTCGGCGTCGACTTCGAGATCACCCGCATCACGCTGATCATGTGGATCGCCACGCTGGTCATCGGTGCGCTGCTGGTCGCAGCGGTCCGTCGGCCGACGATCGTGCCCGGCAAGATGCAGTGGCTCGCCGAGAGCGGCTACTCGCTGGTCCGCGATGGGATCGCGCGCGACGTCATCGGCCCCAAGGGCCTGCCGTTCGCCCCGTTCCTCGCCTCGCTCTTCTTCTTCATCCTCGCCAACAACGCGATGAGCATCATCCCGTTGGCGCAGATCTCGCCGAACTCCAAGTTCGCGATCCCGCTGGTCCTCGCGATCATGTGCTGGGTGCTCTACAACTACATCGGCATCCGCGAGCAGGGGGCGGCCAAGTACTTCAAGGACGCCGCCATCCCGCCGGGCGTGCCGAAGGCCGCGCTGATCCTGGTCACGCCGATCGAGCTGCTGCAGGTCTTCGTGATTCGGCCGTTCACCCTGGCCGTCCGGCTCTTCGCCAACATGTTCGCCGGCCACATGCTGCTGGCGGTGTTCTCCCTCGGCACCGCGTACCTGCTGACCGTCGGCAACTTCTCGATCATCTTCGCGCCGTTCTCGTTCGCCATGGCTCTGGTCATGACGTTCTTCGAGCTGCTGGTGATCGTGCTGCAGGCCTACGTCTTCACCGTCCTGATGGCCACGTACCTCAACGGTGCCGTCGAGCCTGCACACTGATCCACCGCACCACCCCACAGCCGCACCACCCGCACGACCCCGCCAGCCACCCGGACGACCGGGTGACCGACACAGGAGGAACACCGCACGATGGACGTTCTCGCTGAGATCTACGGCAGCATCGGCTCGGTCGGCTACGGCCTCGCCGCCATCGGCCCCGGCATCGGTGTCGGTGTCGTCTGGGCCGCCTACATCCAGGCGACCGCGCGTCAGCCCGAGTCCGCCGGTCTGACCCGCACCTATGCCTTCCTCGGTGCTGCCCTCTCCGAGGCGCTCGCGCTGATCGGTCTGGTCGTGCCCTTCATCTTCGGTGCCGGGCAGCCCGGCTGATCCACCGCACCCCGGACCGTTTCACTGACGTAGGGACGTGCAGAGCATGAACATCCTGGCTGCCGAAGAGGCCCACAACCCGCTGCTCCCGCCGCTGAGCGAGATCATCGTCGGCACCATCACGTTCGCGATCCTCGCGATCGTGCTGGTCAAGTTCGTCTTCCCGCAGATGGAGAAGACGTTCGTGGCCCGCCGTGAGGCGATCGAGGGCGGCATCGAGCGTGCCGAGGCCATGCAGGCCGAGGCCAAGGCCGCCCTGGAGCACTACCGGGCGCAGCTGGCCGAGGCGCAGGCCGAGGCCGCGAAGATCCGCGACGACGCCCGGGCCGAGGGCCAGCAGATCATCGAGGAGCTCCGCGCCCAGGCGCAGGCCGAGTCGGCCCGCATCGTGGCCCGCGGCGAGGAGCAGCTCACCGCGTCCCGTCAGCAGGTCCTCAACGAGCTGCGCGGTCAGATCGGCACGCTCGCCGTCGACCTGGCCGGCCGTGTCGTCGGTGAGTCCCTCGCCGACGACGCCCGTCGCAGTGGCACCGTCGACCGGTTCCTCGACCAGCTCGACGGCATGTCGGCGACCGCCGGCTCCGCCGACGGTCGCGGTGGCAGCACGGCGTTCGTCCCCCAGGACGCCCGCTGATGCACGCCTCCAGCCGGGCCGCGATGGAGGAGTCGCGCGCCAGCCTGCAGCAGCACACCGCGGGGGCGCAGAGCCGCACCCGCGGTGAGGCCCTGCTGAAGCTGGCCGACGAGCTCTACGCCGTGGCGCACGTGCTCGACGCCCAGCCCTCGCTCCGCCGGGCCCTGTCGGACGCCTCCGTGCGTCCGGAGGACCGGGCGGGCCTGGCCCGTCGTCTGCTGTCGGCCCAGGTCGGCGCCGACACCCTCGCCGTGGTCGAGACGGTCGCGCGGCAGCGCTGGTCGCGGCCGCTGGACCTCGTCGAGGCCACCGAGACCCTCGCGATCGAGGCGGCGCTCGACGCCGCCGACGCCCGCGGGGAGCTCGACAGCGTGGAGGACGAGCTGTTCCGGTTCTCCCGCATCGTGGCCGGCGACGACGACCTCGCCCGGATCCTGGGCAACCGGTCGGCGCCGCGCGAGGGCAAGACCGCCCTGCTCGACCGGCTGCTGACCGGCAAGGTCAGCCCGGTCACCGAGCGGCTCGTCCGGAACTCCCTGACCAGCTCGCACGTGCACAACGCGGAGAACGAGGTCGAGCGGTTGTCCACGGCGGCGGCCCGCCGGCGTGGCCAGTCGGTCGCCCACGTGGTCAGCGCGGTCCCGCTGACGGCTGCTCAGGAGCAGCGGCTGACCGAGACCCTCGGCCGGCTGTACGGGAGGACGATGGGCCTGCAGGTCCAGGTCGACCCCGACGTGCTCGGCGGTCTGGTGATCCGCGTCGACGACGAGGTCATCGACGGCAGCATCGCGCACCGCCTGGACGAAGCCGGTCGCCGCCTGGCCGGCTGACCGACCGCCCCACGCGGGACGGCACCGCCGACCGCGCGCTCCATCGCACCACCACAGACACCAGCAGAAGAGGACGCGAAGCCATGGCCGAGCTGACGATCTCCGCGGACGAGATCCGCAGTGCGATCCAGAACTACGTCTCCGACTACACCCCGGACGTCTCCCGGGAAGAGGTCGGGGTCGTCACCGAGGCCGGCGACGGCATCGCCCGGGTCGAGGGCCTGCCCTCGGTCATGACCAACGAGCTCCTCGAGTTCGAGGGCGGCGTCCGCGGTCTGGCGCTGAACCTCGACGTGCGCGAGGTCGGCGTCGTGATCCTGGGCGACTTCGCCGGCATCGAGGAGGGCCAGACGGTCCGCCGGACCGGCGAGGTCCTCTCCGTGGCCGTCGGCGACGGTTACCTGGGCCGGGTCGTCGACCCGCTCGGCAACCCGATCGACGGTGCCGGCCCGATCGCCACCACCGGCCGTCGCGCCCTGGAGCTGCAGGCGCCCTCGGTGGTGCAGCGCCAGTCGGTGCACGAGCCGATGCAGACCGGCATCAAGGCCATCGACGCCATGACCCCGATCGGCCGTGGCCAGCGTCAGCTGATCATCGGCGACCGGCAGACGGGCAAGTCGGCCATCGCGCTGGACACGATCATCAACCAGAAGCAGGCCTGGGCGACCGGGGACCCGTCGCAGCAGGTGCGCTGCATCTACGTCGCCGTGGGCCAGAAGGGCTCCACCATTGCCGCCACGCGTGCGGCGCTGGAGGACGCGGGCGCGATGGAGTACACGACCATCGTCGCCGCCCCGGCCTCCGAGCCGGCCGGCTTCAAGTACATCGCCCCCTACACCGGCTCGGCCATCGGCCAGCACTGGATGTACGAGGGCAAGCACGTCCTGATCGTGTTCGACGACCTGTCCAAGCAGGCCGAGGCCTACCGCGCCGTGTCGCTGCTGCTCCGTCGTCCGCCGGGCCGTGAGGCCTACCCCGGCGACGTCTTCTACCTGCACTCCCGCCTGCTGGAGCGCTGCGCGAAGCTGTCCGACGAGCTGGGCGCGGGCTCGATGACGGGTCTCCCGCTCATCGAGACCAAGGGCAACGACGTGTCGGCGTACATCCCGACCAACGTCATCTCGATCACCGACGGCCAGATCTTCCTCGAGACGGGTCTGTTCAACTCCGGTGTCCGCCCGGCCATCAACGTCGGCGTCTCGGTGTCCCGCGTCGGTGGCTCCGCCCAGATCAAGGCGATGAAGTCCGTCGCCGGCCGTCTGCGGCTGGACCTGGCCCAGTACCGCGAGCTCGAGGCCTTCGCCTCGTTCTCCTCGGACCTGGACGCCTCCAGCCGGGCCACCCTGGACCGCGGTCAGCGGCTCGTCGAGCTGCTCAAGCAGGGTCAGTACTCGCCGTTCCCGGTCGAGCGCGAGGTCGTCTCGCTGTGGCTGGGCACGACCGGCAAGCTGGACCTGGTGCCGATCCCCGACGTGCGCCGCTTCGAGTCGGAGTTCCAGGAGTTCATCTCCCGGGGCGACAACACGATCTTCGACGACATCCGCAACTCCAAGCAGCTGTCCGCCGACACGGTGAGCAGCCTGGAGCGGGCCGTCGAGACCTTCTACGGCCGGTTCACCACCTCCGAGGGCGAGCGGCTCAAGGGCCACGAGCCCGAGGTCGAGGCCATGGCCGCCGGTGAGCGTGGCCAGGAGACCGTCCAGGTCAAGCGAGGCCGCTGACCATGGCCGGTTCCCTCCGCGCGCTGCGGCGCCGCATCCGCTCCACGCAGTCGACGAAGAAGATCTTCTCGGCTCAGGAGCTGATCGCCGGTGCCCGCATCGTGCGCGCCCAGGCCCGGGTGGAGGCCTCCAAGCCCTACGCCCGGGAGATCACCCGGGTGCTCTCGGCCCTGGCCGGGTCGGCCAGCCTGGACCACCCGCTGCTCACCGAGCGTTCCGGCGCCCGGCGGGTGGCGGTCCTGGTGATCACCTCCGACCGCGGGTTCGCCGGCTCGTACAACGTCAACGTCCTGCGTCGCACCGAGGAGCTCCTCGGCCTGCTGCGCAACGAGGGCAAGGAGCCGGTCCTCTACGTCGTCGGCCGCAAGGGCGAGACGTACTACCGGTTCCGTGACCGCGCGACCGTCGACTCGTGGACCGGCTTCTCCGAGCAGCCTCGGTACGAGGACGCCCAGGAGGTCGGCCGCGTCCTCATCGACGCCTTCACCGCCGGTGAGGACGACGACGAGACGGGTGTCGGCGCCGACGGCATCGAGGGCGTCGACGAGCTGCACATCGTCTACACCGAGTTCCGCTCGCTGCTGTCCCAGGTCCCCGTGGCCAAGCGGATGGCGCCACTGGTGGTCGAGGAGGTCGACGAGTTCCGCGACGACGCACCTGCGGTCGAGCGGAGCAGCGACGTCCCGACGTCGTACGAGTTCGAGCCGTCGGCGGAGGCGCTGCTGGACGCGCTGCTGCCGAAGTACATCACCACCCGGATCTACGCGGCACTGCTCGAGGCCGCGGCCTCGGAGTCGGCGTCGCGCCGCCGGGCGATGAAGTCGGCCTCGGACAACGCCGAGGAACTGGCGAAGAACCTCGCCCGGCAGGCCAACCAGGCGCGCCAGGCGGAGATCACCCAGGAGATCAGCGAGATCGTCGGCGGCGCCGACGCGCTGGTGACCGCGGGCTCGGACAACTGAGCACCTGAACGCCTGAGCACGATCCCGGTCGCGGCGGCATCCACCGCCGCGACCGGGGACACTCCAAGACGCAGATCGACAGCGGGACCCACACAGCCCGAGGGCAGGAGAGCAGCACAGATGACCGTCACCGAGGATCGTCCGAGCACCCAGGGGACCACCGGCGCCGGCCGGGTCGTCCGGGTCACCGGGCCGGTCGTCGACGTCGAGTTCCCCCGCGACGCGATGCCCGACCTGTTCAACGCGCTGAAGGTCGACGTGACCCTGGCCGACCTGGGCAAGACCCTGACCCTCGAGGTCGCCCAGCACCTGGGTGACAACGTGGTCCGCACCATCTCGATGGCCCCCACCGACGGCCTGGTCCGTGGTGCCGAGGTCCGCGACACCGGCTCGGCCATCTCGGTCCCCGTCGGCGAGGCCGTCACCGGTCACGTGTTCAACGCGCTCGGCGAGTGCCTGGACACCCCCGGGTACGGCGAGGACGCCCCGCACTGGACCATCCACCGCCACGCGCCGAAGTTCGACCAGCTCGAGGGTCGTACCGAGCTGCTCGAGACCGGCATCAAGGTCATCGACCTGCTGACCCCCTACGTCAAGGGCGGGAAGATCGGCCTCTTCGGCGGCGCCGGCGTCGGCAAGACGGTCCTCATCCAGGAGATGATCCGTCGCGTCGCCCAGGAGTTCGGTGGTGTGTCGGTGTTCGCCGGTGTCGGCGAGCGCACCCGTGAGGGCAACGACCTCATCACCGAGATGACCGAGTCCGGCGTCATCAACTCGACCGCCCTGGTCTTCGGCCAGATGGACGAGCCGCCGGGCACGCGTCTGCGCGTGGCCCTGTCGGCGCTGACGATGGCGGAGTACTTCCGCGACGAGATCCAGCAGGACGTCCTGCTGTTCATCGACAACATCTTCCGCTTCACGCAGGCCGGTTCCGAGGTCTCCACGCTGCTGGGCCGCATGCCCTCCGCGGTGGGCTACCAGCCGACCCTGGCCGACGAGATGGGCGAGCTGCAGGAGCGGATCACCTCGACCCGAGGCCGGTCCATCACCTCGCTGCAGGCCATCTACGTGCCCGCGGACGACATCACCGACCCCGCACCGCACACGACGTTCGCCCACCTCGACGCGACGACGGTGCTCTCCCGGCCGATCTCGGAGAAGGGCATCTACCCGGCCGTCGACCCGCTGGACTCCACCAGCCGGATCCTCGATGCCCAGTACGTCGGGCAGGAGCACTACGACACCGCTCGCGAGGTGCAGCGGATCCTGCAGCGCTACCAGGAGCTGCAGGACATCATCGCCATCCTCGGCATCGACGAGCTCGGCGAGGAGGACAAGGTCACGGTCAACCGTGCCCGGCGCATCGAGCGCTTCCTCTCGCAGAACATGTTCGTGGCCGAGGCGTTCACCGGTCAGCCGGGTTCCTACGTGCCGCTGAGCGAGACGCTGCAGGCCTTCAAGGCCGTCGCGGCCGGCGAGTACGACCACGTGCCGGAGCAGGCGTTCTTCATGTGTGGTGGCCTCGAGGACCTCGAGCGCAACTACGACAAGCTCAAGAAGAGCTGATCCACCCCGTCCCTGGCGGACGGGTGCAGACGACGGCCGGGTCCATCCGTGGGCCCGGCCGTCGCCGTGTGCGGGGCAGGACGGTCACCGGCTGCTCCTGTCCCGGCCGCGGAGGGTGGGGGAGCGCCATCCGATCGGGTGGCCGGGGGACGCGGCGTTCAAGCGATCGGGTCCAGCGGTCGATGATGGGGTGAGCGCGTCCGAGTCGCGGACGCCGGTACCAGGAGCAGGACACGTGCAGAGGTCGGGAGTCGCAGCGGTGCTGCGGCGCAGCCACACCAGGACGACGGGCGGCGCGGTGCTGGACCGGGTGCCCGACGGCGCACTGCCGGCCGACGCGCTCGAGTGGAGCTGGCCTCCCTACGCGCCGGTGCAGGT
Organism: Modestobacter sp. L9-4; assembly: GCF_019112525.1. NCBI lineage: Bacteria > Bacillati > Actinomycetota > Actinomycetes > Geodermatophilales > Geodermatophilaceae > Modestobacter > Modestobacter sp. L9-4. The sequence goes on along the minus strand of NZ_CP077800.1, from coordinate 1,230,285 downwards.
CGAGCGTGCCTCCTTCGACACCGACGAGTGGGCGCCTGCCTCGGTGGTCTGGCACCCGCAGCTGCGCGTCGGCCGCTGGACCGTGCTGTACCGCCGCAGCAGCAGCTGAGCGACGGGCCCGCAGCAGCCCCACGTCCAGCAGCCCGCCCCACCGGCTGCCTCAGCCTGCTCGGGGCGTCCGTCGGTCCCCTCGGCGGGCTGTGGCACAGCGACCCGCGACACGCCGCTAGACTGGACACCAGACCCGTCGCCGCCTCCGTCCGGACCGGCGACCCGCACCGCCGCCCTGACGGGCCGGCCGGTGGACCCGGAGGAGAGACGTGGCGACCCTGCAGGTCGAGCTCGTGGCCGTCGAGAAGATGATCTGGTCGGGTGAGGCCAGCATGGTGATCGCCCGTACGACCGAGGGTGAGCTCGGCGTCCTGCCCGGCCACGCCCCGCTGCTCGGTGAGCTCGCTCCCGGTGGCGTCGTCACGATCCGTTCCGAGTCCGGCGACGACCTCGTCGTGGCCGCCCACGGTGGCTTCCTCTCCGTCACCGAGCGCGGGGTGTCGATCCTCGCCGAGACCGCCGAGCTCTCCGGCGACATCGACGTGGAGCGGGCCCGTGAGGCCCTCCGCCGCGCGGAGGCCGCCGGCGACGACCCGGAGGCGCTCGCCGCCGCCCGGCGCGCCGAGTCCCGGCTGCGCGCGGCCGGCCAGGACGCCTGAGCCGCACCCGCCCGACCGCCACCGCCTCCGCAGCGCCCGACAGCCGGCCCCGGTGACCACCGCCGTCCTGGTCGTCCTCGTGGTGCTGGTGGTCGCACTCGTCGCCGCCTTCCTGTTGCGGCGGCACTTCCTGCTGTCCGGCCTGGGCGCGGTCACCATGTGGCTGCGTGCGCCCGGTGCGCCGCGCTGGGCGGTGGGCGTCGCCTGGTACTCCGGCAACGACCTGCTCTGGTACCGGGCGCTCTCGCTGTCCGTGCGGCCCAACCGGCGGCTGTGCCGGTCGAAGTTCCACGTCGACGCCCGGCGGCGGCCGACCGCCACCGACCTGTCCCTGCCGCACGAGACGGTCATCCTCACCTGTCAGACCGGGCTCGGGCCGCAGGAGCTGGCGATGGACGCCTCGACCGTGACCGGCTTCCTGTCCTGGATCGAGTCGGCCCCGCCCGTCGACCGCTGACGGGGGACCCTGCCGCCCCCCACGCTCGGCAGGCTCAGCGCGGGCCCCTGCACCAGGGCCGGGTCAGGCCTGGCGCTTGGCGGCCCGCTGGGCGTGGACGCCGCTGTGCGCGCCGGGCTCCCACAGGACGTCGCCGTCGGGGTTGGCGGAGCGGGCCAGGATGAAGAGCAGGTCCGAGAGCCGGTTGAGGTAGCGCGCCGTCTCCTCGTTGGTGCGCTCCGCGTCGACGGCCAGCAGTGCCCACACGCTGCGCTCGGCCCGCCGGGCCACCGTGCGGGAGGCGTGCAGCAGTGCGGCGAGCGGGGTGCCCCCGGGCAGCACGAACGACGTCAGCGCGGGCAGCTGCTCGTTGGCGGTGTCGCAGGCCGCCTCCAGCCGCTCGGTGTAGGCCGCGGTGATCCGCAGCGGCGGTCGGTCGGGCGCGGGCTGGACCGGCGTGGACAGGTCGGCGCCCACGTCGAACAGGTCGTTCTGGACGCTGCGCAGCAGCTCGACGACCTCGGGGGTGGGGCTGCCCAGCGCGATGGCGACGCCCAGCGAGCTGTTGGTCTCGTCGACGTCGGCGTAGGCCACCAGCCGTGGGTCGGTCTTGGTCACCCGGCTCATGTCGCCCAGGTGCGTCTGGCCGGCGTCACCGGTGCGGGTGTAGATGCGGGTCAGCCGGACGGTCATGGCGCCAGCGTAGTGAGCGGACCCCGCGGCCCCCGGCCCTGTCCCGAGGCTCCCGAGCCTGCGAGGGACGAGGAGGACGGGGCCCTCCGCCTCGCGGCGGGACCCTGCAGCAGGGCCCCCGTAGGCTGGCGGGGTGGAGTGTTTCGAGGTGACCGGTGGGGCGTCCCTGCGCGGTCGGGTCCGGGTCACCGGGGCCAAGAACAGCGCGCTGAAGCTGATGGCCGCGGCGCTGCTGGCCCCGGGACGGACGACGCTGGACGAGGTGCCCGACATCCTCGACGTGTCGATCATGAGCGAAGTGCTGCGCCGGCTGGGCTGCGGCGTGAGCTTCGAGCGGTACCCGCTCGAGCCCGGCGGCAGCCCCAGCGGCGGTGGGCGGGTGCTCATCGACGTCCCGGAGCAGCCCTCCAGCGAGACCGACTACGACCTCGTGCGGCGGATGCGCGCCTCGATCAGCGTGCTGGGCCCGCTGGTGGCCCGGCTGGGCACCGCCAAGGTCGCGCTGCCCGGCGGTGACGCCATCGGCTCCCGCGGGCTGGACATGCACGTGGCGGGCCTGGAGCGCCTGGGCGCCACCGTCGTCAACGAGCACGGCTTCCTCATCGCCACCGCGCCCCGGCTGGTCGGCACCTCGATCTGGCTGGACTTCCCCTCCGTGGGGGCGACCGAGAACCTCGTCATGGCCGCCGTGCTGGCCGAGGGCACGACGGTCGTCGACAACGCCGCCCGTGAGCCCGAGATCGTCGACCTGTGCCGGATGCTCACCGCGATGGGCGCCCGGATCGAGGGCGCCGGCACCTCGACCATCACCGTCGAGGGCGTCGAGGGGCTGCACCCGGTCGCCTACACGACCGTGCCGGACCGGATCGTGGCCGGCACCTGGGCGATCGGTGCGGTGATGACCCGCGGCGACCTGGTCATCGAGCGCGCCGTCGCCGAGCACCTGACCGTGGCGCTGGACAAGCTGGTCACCGCCGGGGCGACCGTGGAGCCGCAGGCCGACGGCGTCCGGGTCGCGATGGACGAGCGGCCCCGCGGGGTCGACGTCGTGACGCTGCCCTACCCGGGCTTCCCGACCGACCTGCAGCCGCTGGCGGTGGCGCTGGCCTCGGTGTCCACCGGCACGGCGCTGATCACCGAGAACGTGTTCGAGGGCCGGTTCATGTTCGTCAACGAGCTGGTCCGGCTCGGCGCCGACGTGCGCATCGACGGCCACCACGCCGTCGTCCGCGGCCGCGAGCGCCTCTCCAGCGCCCCGGTGCTGGCCACCGACATCCGCGCCGGCGCCGGTCTGGTGCTGGCCGGCCTGCTCACCGACGGCGTCACCGAGGTCCAGGACGTGCACCACGTCGACCGCGGCTACCCCGACTTCCTCGAGCAGCTGCGCGGTGTCGGCGTGCAGATCGAGCGCACCCAGCGCCCCAGCTGACCCCTCGGCCCCCGCGCAGGGGCCCGGTCCGAACGGGACGAGGTCCGGGGGGCGCGGGGTCCTTCAGGCGCCGAAGGAGAGCGCCAGCGCGCGGGCGCGGGCGAGGTCCTCGGGGAAGACGAGGACGTCGGCGCGGTGCGCGGCCGGCTGCCGGATGGTGGACCGGATGCCGGCGTCGGACAGCACCGCGCGCAGCGCCAGGGCGGACTCCCGGCGGCTCAGCGTCGCCACCGGCGTCAGCAGCTCCTCGGCACGCACGGGCTTGGCGGCACCGGAGCCGAACGCCCAGCGCGTGAACAGCGCGATGATGCCCAGCGCCAGCAGCGCGATGCCGGGTCCGACGGCGAAGTGCAGGCTCCCGGCGTCGATCGGCACGCTGTCCTCCACCCTCGAGCAGCCGACGGCTGCGCTCTCCGGCCGAGTGTGCCACTCCCGTGCGCCCGCTGTGGCGGAGTGGATCCGTCGGCGTGAAGCCGGCGGATCCACTCCACCTCAGGACAGGCGGACGACGACGTCCTCGCTGGCGCTGCGCCGGGCGGCGTCGAGCACGGTTGCGGTCGCGACGGCGTCCCGGGCGTCGACCGGCACCAGCCCCTGCCCGCGGACGGCGGCGGCGAAGGCCGGGTAGAAGGTGTCCCAGGCGCCGGGCAGGGTGGGCACCACGACGCTGGTGTCCCCGCTGCGGAGCCGGCCCCAGCGGGCCTCGGGCTCGGCACCCCACGCGTCGCCCAGCGTGCTCGGGCTCTCACCTGCGACCAGTGCGTCCTCCTGGCCGTCCATGGGGCCGTCGACGACGTAGCTGCCGGTCGTGCCGGTCACCCGGAACCGCCAGCCCGGTGCGCCCTCGCTCCAGCTGCCGGCCAGCAGCGACCGGGCGCCGGAGGTGTGGGTCAGTGCCACCAGCACGTCGTCGTCCAGGCCGCTGTCGCGCACCCGCCACTGCGCGTAGACGGTGGCGACCGGGCCGAGCAGCACCAGGGCCTGGTCCACGAGGTGGCTGCCGAAGTCCAGCAGCGTGCCGCCACCGGAGGGGGCCGGGCCGGGCTCGGGGGTGAACCGCTCGAAGCGGGACTCGAACCGGGAGACGGTGCCCAGGACGCCGTCGGTGACCAGGGCGCGCACGGTGCGGAAGTCGGAGTCCCAGCGCCGGTTCTGGTACGGCGCGAGCGGCAGCCCGAGCCGCTCGGCCTTCTCCACCGAGGCGAGGGCGGCCGCGGCGTCGAGGGCGAACGGCTTGTCGCAGACCACGGCCAGGCCGAGGTCCAGGGCGTGGTCGGTCAGCTCGCTGTGGGTGTCGGCGGGCGTGGAGATGGCGACCGCCTCCGCGCCGGCCTCGGCCAGCTGCTCCAGGGAGTCGAACGCGACTGCACCGGGGTGCTCGCGGGTCAGCAGCTCACGCCGGTCGGCGGAGCGGGTGACCACGCCCAGCAGCGTGCACTCGGCCGCGGCGGCGATCAGCGGGGCGTGGAAGTACCGGCCGCCGAAGCCGTAGCCGACCAGGCCGAAGCGGACGGGGTCCGCGGGAGGGGTGCTCATGCGCCGAGTCGATCACGTGCGGCGGCCCACGTCACCGGCGGGCCGAAGCGGACGGCGACCCCGGCGGAGAACAGCACGCTGTCCGGGGCGCCGCTGACACCGGGCAACCCGGCCGCGGCCAGCAGCGACTCGTCCAGCTCGAGCAGCTCCGCCCGGTGCAGCGGCCACTCGGCGTGCTCGTTGGGCCAGTAGACCGGTCCGCGCCGGCCGGGGCGGTGCAGCCCCCAGCGCGCGGTGAGGAACTGCCCCAGCGGGTCGCCGCCGGGCAGCCGCTCGCCGACCTGCACGCGGATGCGGCTGTGCGCGCCCCGCGGGCCGGGCCAGCGGCGGGAGGACGTGTAGCCGACCACGTCGCCGTCCCGGGTGACGTCCATGCCGGCCCAGGTGTAGGGCAGCCGGGCCACCCAGCGGGCGGCGAGCACCGGCAGCAGGCGGCTGGCCTCCAGCGACCGGAAGACGACGCCGCGGCGGCCGAGCGCGTCGACGGAGTACAGCCGCACGTTGGTCTCCGGGAAGGACCCGAGGTACGGCAGGCCCGGTGCGCCGAGGAAGCCGATCCGGTGCATGCGGAAGGGGATGAGCCCGACGTAGGTCACGCCGTCGAGCAGGTCGGGGGTGGTGCCGGCCGGCAGCAGCGGGGCGACCAGCGCCGGGTCGACCGCCCAGTGCAGGAACGCCAGGTCCTGCCAGGTCTGGGTGAACACGGTCCGCCCGGCAGGCCGCGGGGCGGTGGGGCTGAGCGGCTCGGCGGTGGTCACGCACCCCAGCGTGCCCCAGCGGCACGCGGGGTGGGGGACCGGCGGGTAGCGTCGCCGTCCGTGCGCCTGGTCATTGCCCGCTGCTCCGTGGACTACATCGGGCGGCTCACCGCCCATCTCCCGCTCGCCACCCGGCTGCTGCTGGTCAAGGCCGACGGGTCGGTGTCCATCCACGCCGACGACCGCGCCTACAAGCCGCTGAACTGGATGAGCCCGCCGTGCTCGCTCAAGGAGGAGCTCGCCGACGGCTCGGGCACGTGGACGGTGACCAACAAGGCCGGCGAGCAGCTCGTCATCACCATCGACGAGGTCCTGCACGACCACCGGCACGAGCTCGGCGTCGACCCGGGCCTGCAGAAGGACGGCGTGGAGGCCGACCTGCAGCGCCTGCTGGCGCTGCACGTGGAGACCTTCGGCGCGGGCTGGTCGCTGGTGCGCCGTGAGTACCCGACCGCCATCGGCCCGGTCGACCTGCTGTGCCGCGACGCCACCGGCACCACTGTGGCCGTGGAGATCAAGCGCCGCGGTGAGATCGACGGCGTCGAGCAGCTGACCCGGTACCTGGAGCTGCTCAACCGCGACCCGCGGCTGGCCCCGGTCAAGGGCGTGTTCGCCGCACAGGAGATCAAGCCGCAGGCCCGGGTGCTGGCCGCCGACCGGGGCATCGACTGCGTGACCGTCGACTACGCCGTCCTCAAGGGCACCGACGACCCCTCCGCCCGCCTCTTCTGATGAGCCGCCGAGGAGGTTCCTCGGGGCGGGGCCGCGCCCGCCCCGAACCCGCCCGCACGCCGTGGTCGCCGGTCGAGGAGGCCACCGACGGCGACTGGGTGGTGCGGCCGCTGTCGGGCTCGGCGAGCGGCAAGACCTACCGCTGCCCGGGGTGTGACCAGGAGATCCGCCCGGGGACGCCGCACGTGGTCACCTGGCCGGCCTACGCCCGCGACTCCGACCTCGAGCCCTGGGACACCGAGTCCGCCGCCGACTGGCGCCGGCACTGGCACACCGCCTGCTGGCGGGCCCGCGACCGACGGCACTGAACGAAGGACCCCGGCGCCCCCCCACTGCTCGCAGGCTCGCAGCGGGGCCCTGCGCCAGGGCCGGTCAGGCGGCGACGGCGTAGACGACGACGTTGTCGGTGTAGCTGCGCCGGCTGCGGTCGAAGGTGCCGCCGCAGGTGATCAGCCGGAGCTCGGCGCCGGCGGTCGGGCCGTAGACCTGGGCGGTCGGGAACGCCGTCTTCGGGTACGCGGCGACCTCGGTGACGGTGAACGGCACCGGACGGCCGTCGCTGCGGGTGACCACCACCTGGTCGCCGGGGACGAGCTCCTCCAGCCGGAAGAACACCGCCGGGCCCGACTTGTTGTCCACGTGCCCGGCGAGCACGGCCGGGCCCACGTCCCCGGGGGCGGGGCCGGCGGAGAACCAGCCCGCCTGCGCGTAGTCCGCCGGCGGCACGAGCGCACCGGCGGCGTCCACGCCGATGTCGACCAGGTCGGTGTCCAGGTCGATCGCCGGGGCGCTGACCCGCACCGGGGCGACGACCGCGGCGGCGACCGGCCGGGTGAGCAGCACCGGCGCGGGCGGGGCGTCGGCCACCGCGGCCGGCGGCGGGCCCGGGTCCTGCCCGCCGCCGTCGACCAGGGCCACCGTGCCGGCGGTGACCGCCACGACGGCGAGCACCACCCGCAGCAGCACCACCCCGCGGCGGGGTGGACGCCGGTGCCGGCCCTCGAGCCGGGCCGGCCGCGGGACCGACGTCCCGGCGTCGTCCGCCCGGGCCAGCAGCTCCGGCATCCGCGTTGCGGCCTCCGGCGTCCGGCCCGGGCCCTCCGGCACGGCCGTCAGGCCGCGAGGTGCCGCGGCTCGTGCCCGCGGCGGGGGAACCGGGTGCGCGCGGTCAGCAGCAGCGCCCCGACGGCCAGGCCCGCCAGCGCCAGCGGGCCGGCCGGGACGCCGCCGTCCGCCGCGCCACCGGCACCGGCCTCGACGCCACCCACCGGGACGACGCCCGGGCTGGCGGCGTCCAGCTCCGTGGAGACCGACAGCCCGCCGCTGCTGCGGTCGAGCACCAGCACCGTGTAGACCGAGCCCGCCGCCAGGTCGACCGGCAGGTCGCTGGGGGTGCCGTTGCCGGGGGCGACCTTCAGCGTGTCGGCGCCACCGGGGACGTCGACGTAGTCGGTGTTGTCGGCGAAGGACAGCCCGCGGGCCAGGGACGTGTCCGTGCCCAGCGAGAGGTCGACCGGCGAACCGGTGGCCGCGGCGTTGATGACCCGGGCGCGGGACTGGCCCGACGGGGGCAGCGTGAGGTCGTCGGGCAGCACGGCGAAGCCCAGGTCGGCGAAGTAGCCGACGCCGGCGATCGTGGTGGCGGTGCCTGCGGTGACCGTGACGGTGGTGGCGAGCACCGGCGGGCTGGACGGGTCGGCCCCGGCGCCCCGCGCGGCCACCGTGTAGGTGCCGGCCGGGACGGTCTGGTACGGCGAGACGTCGCCGTAGCTGACCCCGGGCAGCACCACGCCGGTGCCTGGTGAGGAGACCGAGTCGATGTAGGCGTCGACCGAGGGGGTGTCGGGCGAGAGGTGCATCATCCGGACCAGGCCGGTGCCGGCCGCGGCGGCGGGAGCTGCTGCCGAGGCGGCCGGGAGTCCGAGCGCGCACAGCCCCGCAGCGAGCAGGGCGAGCAGGGGGACTCGGGTGAGCCGGGACATGGAGCTCCTTCGATCACGGGGTCGGTCTGGTCCCGGTGTACCGCAGTGGCCGGGATCCCGCACGCCGAGTTCGGAGTCGTCGACGCAGGGTGATCAACGTCGGGGGGCGGTGACCAGCGCGTCCGGGTCCCGGACCAGGTCGTACCCGATCAGCAGCCCACCGGGGACCTCGCTGATGCGGTCCGGGACGTAGGGCTCCTTCTGCGCACCGAGCCAGCCGCGGAAGCGCTCGGCGGCGGCCGGGTCGGTGGCCAGCGCCTTGTCGTCGACGGTCGCGACGACCGCCTGCCGCACCGGGGTGTCCGCCGGCTCACCGGCGACGGCGGGCAGCGAGTCGACCCCGACGCCGTACTGCGCGCCGACGCCGGCCAGGAGCGTGAGCAGCCGCGGGTCGACCCGGCCCTGGGTCAGCAGCTCGGCACCGGCGGCGGGGAACCGGTTGGTGGGGTTGGCCAGCAGGGCCGCACCCAGCTGCTGGCGCGTCTCCAGCTGCTCGGGGGTCGCGGGGACGGCGCCCGGGTCGGTGACGACGAGGTCGCCGCCGGGACCGAACCGGGCGACCGGGGTGCCACCGGTGGGGGCGGAGCCGGAGGTGATCTGCAGGACCGGGGCGCTGGGCGCGGTCGAGGCGGGCACCGGGACGTCGGTGGTGGGCAGGACCCGGTCCGGGTCGGCCCCGGCGTGCACCAGCTGGGCGGTGAGCCCCGGGTCGGCGGTGACGACGGCGTCCTCGGGCAGCTGCTCGCCCAGCCAGCCCACCAGCTCGGCGTCGGCGGCGGCACCGAAGTCGCTACGAGGCGTGCCCGAGAGGCCCGCTGCCGCGACCCCACCGACGGCGAGCAGCGCCAGCGCCCCGGCCAGCGCGACCACCAGCCGGGCCCGCGGGCGCGCCAGCACCGGCCGGCCCAGGCGCGCGGCGGCCAGCGTCCCGAGCGCGGCCACCAGCAGGGCCGCGATCGGCAGGCAGAGCAGCAGCGCCGCGACCCGCTCGGCCGGCGGCGCCACCGACAGCAGTGCTGCCGCGGCGAGGGCGACGGCGAGCGGGCGCAGCCGGGGGAGGAGCACGGCGGCCAGCACGCCGACGGCGAGCAGCAGACCACTGGCGACCAGCACCCCGGTGCGGTCGGCGCCCCAGCGGGCGGGGTCGGCGGCCTCGGGGGCCCAGCGCTGCACCAGCGCCCGGCCGCCGGTCAGCAGCAGCACGCCACCGGCGGCCGCGGCCGCCCGGCGGGCCGGGTCGCCGCGCCCGGCGGCTGCAGTGGCCGCCCCGGCGACGAGCAGCAGGAGCACGTCGGGCGCCAGCAGCACCGCCAGCACGACGGCGACGGCGGCGAGCAGCCCGACCGCCACCGGCACCCGGCCCAGCAGGGAGCCGGTGGCGGCGTCGTGCTCACCGGCCGGTCGCAGCCAGCTGGTGAGCAGCCAGGCCGCCAGCAGCAGCCAGGGCACGGCGAGGGCGGCCGGGGACGCGACCGCGTGCAGCGGCACGAGCACCGGCACTGCACCGAAGGCCAGCACCCCGACCGCGCACCCGGCGTCGGGGACCCCGAGCCGGCGCGCGGTCCGCCACAGCAGGACGGCGCTGAGCACCAGCACGACCAGCAGCAGCTCGCGCTCGGCGGCGACGAGGCCGGCGTGCCGCTCGAAGGCCCGGGTGACCGTGGCGTAGACCGCCGTGTGCACGGCGGCCAGCCCCTCCGGGGACAGCGGCGCGAGGTCGGTGGTGCCCCGGGCGACCGCGAAGGCCGGTGCGGCCAGGGCGCCGTCGCCGGGCAGCGGCAGGCCGCGCAGCATCCGGGCGCCGACCAGCCCGACGACGACCACGGCGAACAGCGGCCAGAGCAGCCCGATCCGCACCCGCTCCGGCCACGGCTCCCGGGCGGCCCGGTGCCGGGCGCGCGGCGCGACGACCGGCGCACCGGGGGAGGACGGACCGTCGACGACCGGTGGAGCGGCGGGCGCGGGCGGTGGCACGGGCGCGGTCGGCTCAGCCGGTCCCGCGCCCCGGGTCCGGCGGGCCCGGCGCGCCGGGACACCGTGCGGCGCGGACCCGGGGACGGCGTGTGGCTCCGGACCGGGGGCGGTGCCCGGTACGGCGGCCGCCCGGTGGCTGCCGCCCTCGCCACCGACGGTGGCGCCGGGGTCTGCCGGTTCGGCCACGGTGTCCTCCTCCGGTCGCTCGGTGGGTCCTCGCGGCGCCGGGCACCGCGGGAACGGGTGCGGGCGCCGACGTCCTGGGGCGATGGTGCCCGGTCCACCGCCGGATGCCCAACGTGGGACTGCCCGGCGCGGCGCCACGCAACGCGACGGACCCACCGGGCAGCGTGCCCGGTGGGTCCGTGGAGAGCGGGTGCGGTGCGGTCAGCCCTGCTGCGGGGCTGCCGGTCCGCCGGTCGGCGCGGGCACCGGCGGTGCGGCCGGCGGCTGGGTCCGGCCGCCGGCCCGTGCGGGCACCGGCGGGGTCTGTCGGGCGCCCTGCGCGGCGGCACGCTCCGAGGTGGCCGGACCCTGGCCGGCTGCGGCCGACTGCGTGGGGTGCGCGGGGGTGGGCGTCCGGCCGGCCTGGCGGGGCGCGGCCGGTGCCTCGGCGGGCGGCGCGGAGGTGGCGAAGGGCGCCGGCACGCGGACGGCCTGGGTCTGTGCCGCGCCCGACTGCGCCGGGGCAGGTGCGGCGGCCCCGGCCTCGGCGGCCGGCGGCTCCGCGGCCACGGCCACCTGGGTCGGGAGCTCCTGCGCGGCAGGCTGCTGCGCCGCCGCCGGCTGTGCGGGGGCCTCGTCGGCCGTCGCCGGTGCGGCGTCCGCCGGCTGGGCGGCGGTCGGGGCCTGGGCCGGCTCCGGGGCGGTCTGCTGCGGCTGGTCGGCGAGGTCAGGCAGCCGGGAGAGCAACCCGCGGACGTCGGCCAGCCGCCGGGTCACGTCGTCCCGGATCCGGCGGATCTCGACCGCGGAGGCGTCGGCGTCGGCGACGGTGCGGGCGGCGTGCGCGTCGGCGGCGGCGACGCGCTGCTGGGCGGCGGAGACGGAGGCCTGCTCGCGCTCCTCCTCCAGCCGGGCGGCCTCGGTGCGACGGGCCCGCTGGGCGATCTCGAAGTCCTGCTCGACCTTCGTGCGCCGGGCCTGGGAGTCGGCGTCGAGCTGGGCGGCCCGCTCCTTGGCCTTGTTGACCAGGTCGTCGGCCCGGGCCTGGGCGACGGCGGAGATCTGCTCGGCGTGCTGGCGGGCCTCGAAGACCAGCCGCTCGGCCTCGGCCTGGCTGGCGGCGGCCCGCTCGCCGAGCGCCCGCTCCTCGCCGGCGACCCGCTCGCGGACGGCGTCGACCTCGGCGGCCACCTGGGCGTGCAGCGCGGCCGCCTGCTCCTGGGCGTCGCGGCGGATCTCCGCGGCCTCGTCCTGGGCGAGCTGCAGCATGTTGGAGATGCGCTCGCCCATGTTCTCGAACGTGGGTGCACTGGCGCTGGCGGCCCGGCGACGCAGCGCCTCGACCTCGCCGTGCAGGGCCTGCAGCTGGCGCGCCAGGTCGGCCGACCGGGAGACGGCCGCGTCGCGGTCGGCCAGCGCGACCCGCAGGTCGGCGTCCAGCCCGGCGAGGGTCTCGGCCACCTGGTCCCGGTCGTACCCCTTGCGCACCACGTCGAAGGTGGGGCCGCTCTGGAAGGCGAGCTGGTCGTCGCGGGGGTCGCTCATGCGCGTCATCCTCGCAGAGAGGGCGGCTGCGGGACACCGTGGTCCGGAGGTCTCCCAGCCGACTCCCAGGGAGCCGGCCCCGGCGGTCGCTGGCCGTCCCAGGGGCGTCACGGTCCGTGCCGAGGAGTCAGTGCGCGGCCGGTTCCACCAGCTCGATCAGCACGCCCCCGGCGTCCTTCGGGTGGACGAAGTTGACCCGGCTGCCGGCGGTGCCCCGCCGGGGGGAGTCGTAGAGCAGGCGGAGCCCGCGGCCGCGCAGGACGGCGGCCGCCGCCTCGACGTCGGCCACCCGGAAGGCCAGCTGCTGCAGACCCGGGCCCGAGCGGCCGATGAACCGCGCGATCGTCGACTCCGGCGTCAGCGGCGCGAGCAGCTGGATGCGGGTCGTGCCGTCACCGACGGCCAGCATCGCCTCGCGGACGCCCTGCTCGGTGTTGGTCTCCTCGTGCACCGAGTGGACGCCGAGGGTCTGCGCGTAGAAGGCGATCGCGACGTCCAGGTCGGGCACCGCGATGCCGACGTGGTCGATCGTGGTGAACAGGTCGTCGGGGGAGTCGGTCACCCCGGGGATCCTGCCGTCCCCCGGGTCGACCGGGGGACGGCAGGCACCGCTCAGCGGGCGAGGAAGTCCAGCAGCGCCGCGTTGAACTGCTCCGGGTGGCTGGCGTTGACGCCGTGCGGACCGCCCTCGATGACCACGAGCTCGGACCCGGCGATCAGCTCGTGCGACCGCTTGCCGCTGACCTCGAAGGGCACGATCGCGTCGGAGTCGCCGTGCACCACCAGGGTCGGCACGGTCACCGCCGCGACGTCGCCGCGGAAGTCGGTGCGGCCGAACGCGGCGATGCAGTCCAGCGTGCCCTTGGGGGAGGCGACCTCGGCCAGGTGCAGCGCGTACTGCCGCATCGGCTCGCTCACCGCACCGGACTTCGAGTCCAGCAGCCCCTTGCCGCCGGCGTTGAAGAAGTCGGCGGTGAAGCCGTCGAGGAAGGCCGGCCGGTCGGTGCGCACACCGGTCTCGAACTGCTCGATGGTGGCGTCGTCGAGCCCGCCGTCGGGGTTGTCGTCGGACTTGTAGAGGTAGGGCGGGACGGCGGAGGCCAGCACCGCCTTGGCGACGCGGGCGGTGCCGAAGCGGGAGATGTAGCGCACCACCTCACCGCCGCCCATGGAGAAGCCGACGAGGGTGACGCCGGTGAGGTCGAGCTGGGTGAGGAGTGCGTCCAGGTCGGCGGCGAAGGTGTCGTAGTCGTAGCCGGTCCAGGGCTGCGAGCTCTGGCCGAAGCCGCGGCGGTCGTAGGTGAGCACCCGGTACCCGGCGTCGACGAGTGCGGGGACCTGCGCCTCCCAGGACCGGCCGGACAGCGGCCAGCCGTGGATCAGGACGACGGGGGCACCGGACCCCTGGTCGGTGTAGTGGAGCTCGATCGGGTGGCCGTTCTCGGTGCCGACGGTCAGGCGGGGCATGGCTCTCCTCTAGGACGTGCTGCGGGACGTGGTGCGGACGAGGTGGCGCGGGGACGGGGCGTCCCTGCCCACCGGGGCCCTCCGGGATACGTCGCCGGCGACCCGGGCGGTTCGGTGCGACCCGCCCCACCCGGCGGTGGGCGGTGCACGCGGGGAGGATGGCCGCGTGAACGGGACCCCGGACGCTGTCGTCGTCGGAGCCGGCCCCAACGGGCTGGCCGCCGCCCTCCGTCTGGCCGCGGCCGGCCTGCGCGTGCAGGTGGTCGAGCGTGGTGACCGGGCCGGTGGCGGGCTGCGCACCGAGGAGGTGACGCTGCCCGGCTACCAGCACGACATCTGCTCCACCGTGCACCCGATGGCCGCGACCGCCCCGTTCTTCCGCGAGTTCGACCTGGCCAGCCGCGGCGTGAACGTGCTGCAGCCGGAGATCAACTTCGCCCACCCGCTGGACGGTGGCCGGGCCGCGCTCTCCCACCACTCGCTCGAGCAGACCGCGCAGGGCCTGGGCCGCGACGGCGACGGCTACCGCAAGCTGTTCGCCCCGCTGCTGGCCCACGCCGACGACATCACCGAGTTCTTCCTGACCTCGGCGTTCCGCCGGCTGCCGCTGAAGAGCCCGCTGGCGGTGGCCAACTTCGGCCTGCAGGGGCTGCCCAACGTGAAGTGGCTGGCCGAGCGCTACTTCTCCGACGACGCCGCGAAGGCGTTGCTGGCCGGTGCCGCGGCGCACGGGATGCTCGACCTGTCCCGCCCGCTCACCGCGGCGCTGGGCATGTTCCTGGGGATGATGAGCCACCACAACGGCTGGCCGGTCATCGAGGGCGGGTCCCAGCGGGTCGCCGACGCCATGGTCACCGCGCTGGAGCAGCAGGGCGGCGAGGTGGTCACCGGCCACGAGGTCAGCGACCTGCGCGAGTTCGCCGGCGTCCCGGCCGTGCTGCTGGACACCTCGCCCGGTGCGTTCGTGGCGATGGCCGGCAACCAGGTCCCCGACGGCTACCGGCGCTGGGTGCAGCGGTACGCGCACGGTCCCGGTGTCTTCAAGGTCGACTGGGCCCTGTCGGAGCCGGTGCCGTGGACCAACCCCGACGTCCGCCGGGCCGGCACCATCCACGTCGCCGGGACGATGGAGGAGACCATCACCGGGGAGTCCGCCCCGGCCGCCGGGCGGATCGCCGAGAAGCCCTACGTGCTCGCCGTCCAGCCGACCGTCGTCGACCCCTCGCGCGCGCCGGCCGGGGGTCACGTGTTCTGGGCCTACGTGCACGTGCCGCACGGCTCGACCGTCGACATGACCGAGGCGATCGAGGCCCAGGTCGAGCGGTTCGCCCCCGGCTTCCGGGACACGATCCTGGCCCGGGCCACCATGCACGCCGGCCAGATGCAGCACTGGAACCCCAACGACGTGGGCGGTGACATCTCCAACGGCGAGGCCTCGCTGCGGCAGATGCTGGCCCGGCCGGTGCCGCGCTGGAACACCTACAAGACGCCGGTCCGCGGCACCTACCTCGCGTCGGCGGCCACCCCGCCGGGGCCGGCCGTGCACGGGCACTGCGGCGACAACGCCGCCCGGGTCGCGCTGCGCGAGGTGTTCGGCATCCGGAGGGCGCCCCGGCTCAAGCCGGCGGTCTGAGCGGGCCCGGCAGGCCGGGGACCTAGGCTCTCCAGCCATGGTGCGACCGCTGGGCCTGCCGTTCGACCCGATCGAACGCGCGGCGCAGACGTGGGAGGAGCGCTTCGGCCCCGCCGGGTCGATGCGCGCGGCCACGTCGGTGTTCCGGGTGCAGCAGATCCTGCTGGCGCACTTCGACGAGGCGCTCAAGCCGCACCGGCTCACCTTCGCCCGCTACGAGGTGCTGGTGCTGCTGACGTTCTCCCGCACCGGGGCCCTGCCGCTGAAGGTGATCGGCAGCCGGCTGATGGTGCACCCGACCAGCGTCACGAACGCCATCGAGCGGCTGGTCGCGGCCGGCTACGTCGAGCGCCGGCCGAACCCCAACGACGGCCGCGGCGTGCTCGCCGCCATCACCGAGCGCGGCCGGGAGGTCGTGCCACCGGCGACCGCGGCGGTGACGGGTCAGGACTTCGGCATGTCCGACCTCACCGAGGACGAGCTGGACACCCTCTTCGCACTGCTCCGCAAGATCCGGCTCGGCGCCGGCGACGTCGCGGCCCCGCCGGACTGACCCCGGCCCGCCGGGTTGCCCGGCGGTGGGATGATCGAGGTCATGCAGCCGAACCGTCCCGCTCGTCCCGCTCCGCGCACCGACCCCCGCGCCGCTGCCCAGCAGGCGCGGATGGCGGCCTCGCTGGCCGGCGCGGTCGACCTCGCCGCGGTCCAGGCGCGCAACGAGGCGGCCGCCCGTGCCCAGGCCGCGCCGCCGCCCAGCGCCGCCGCGCCCGTCGGCGCGCCCGGCAGCGCCGTCGTGGACGTCGACGAGGCCACCTTCCAGAGCGAGGTCCTCGACCGGTCGTTCCAGGTGCCGGTCGTGCTGGACCTGTGGGCCGAGTGGTGCGGCCCGTGCAAGCAGCTGTCGCCGGTGCTGGAGCGCCTCGCCGCCGAGGGCGGTGGCACCTGGGTGCTGGCCAAGATCGACGTCGACGCCAACCCCGCGCTGGCCCAGGGTCTGCGCGTGCAGGGCATCCCCGCGGTGAAGGCCGTGTGGCAGGGCCAGCTGGTCACCGAGTTCACCGGCGCCATCCCCGAGGAGCAGGCCCGGCAGTTCATCACCGAGCTCGTCGCCGCCACGTCCGGTGGCGCCCTGCCCGGGGCCGACGGCGCCGCGGACGACGAGGGCGCCCTGCCCGAGGACCCGCGACTGGACGCCGCCGAGGCCGCCCTGGACGCCGGTGACCTCGCCGGTGCCGAGGCCGCCTACCGCTCCATCCTCGACACCGAGCCCGACCACCCGGTCGCCGGCCTCGCGCTGCGCCAGGTGCAGCTGTTCCGCCGCGCCGAGGAGGCCGGGCCGAACGCGCTGGCCGCCGCCGAGGCCGCACCCGGCGACGTCGCCGCCCAGACCCGGGCCGCGGACTTCCTGCTCGGCACCGGTGACGTCGACGCGGCGTTCGGCTGGCTGCTCGACGTCGTCCGTCGCACGGCCGGCGAGGACCGCGACCTGGCGCGCAAGCACCTGGTCGAGCTGTTCGGGATCGTCGGCGACGACGACCCCCGGGTCGGCCCCGCCCGCCGCTCCCTCATGGCCGCCCTGTTCTGAGAGGACCCCGCCGCCCCCTGGCCCCGTCCTGAGGGTCACCGGGTCCGACCACCCGCGGCGGGACCCTGCGGAGGGGCGGGACGGCGACGGCCTGCCGCGGCGGGGGCCGGCTGTCGCCGTCAGGCGCCGATGTCGCAGGCGGGCAGGCCCTGGAGGACGCCGGTGCGGAAGACGTCGACCAGCTGGAAGCCGGTCAGGCCGCTCTCGGCGAGCACCTGCGGGTCGTCGCTGTAGTCCAGCAGGAACGACACGCTCTCGTCCACGTCGCCGGGTGAGATGGCCACCGAGGTCTGCCCGGTGCGCACGCCCTGGGTGAAGGCGCCGGCCAGGCAGACGGCGGACCGGACGGCGTCGGCGCCCTCGACCGACAGGCCGAGCTGGTCGCGGACCGCGAGTCCGTAGGGGACCGCCATCGCGGTGACCACGGCGAAGTCGCCGCCCTCCTGCGAGGCGTAGAGCGGACGGGTCAGGTCGGCCTCGTCGAAGCCGACGCTCCGGTCGGCCGGGCAGTAGACCAGGTCGGCGTCGGGCTGCTCGCCGTCGCACTCGGGGGCCCGGCCCGTGAAGGGCGCGAGAGTGGGCGGGGAGAACGGCTTGCCCAGGCCCCGCAGCGCGGCGGTCCAGAACTCCGACAGGCTGTCGGGGGCGATCGTCGCGATGGTGTCGGCGTACGGGGCGTTGCCGCCGGACAGCAGCTCCTCGTCGCTCTGGAACGCCTCCTGGGTGAAGGGGCGGTCGGCGCCGAACCCGTCCCGGCAGGAGACCGGGCCGTCGTCGAAGCCCTGCTGGAACGCCGACACCCGGTCGAAGTAGGAGCCGTGCGCCTGGCTCTCGCGGGTACCGGTGCCGACCGGGTCGCGCAGCAGCAGGTAGCCGCGCAGCACCTGGTCCAGCTCACCGGGGCGGATCGCGTTGTGCGGTGCGTCGCCGCCGGCCACCCACGCCGTCCACGCCCCGGCGAAGCAGTCGGCCTGGGTCTCGACGTTGATCGACCGCTCGACCGGGTAGCCGACCCGGGCCTGCACGGCGTGGCCGAACTCGTGCGCCATGACCAGCGCGGGGATGAACCGGCCGTACCCGTCGGCGAGCTCGCCGAGGAACGCGCGGTCGTACTGGATCGCGTCGCCGTCGGGCTCGCCGGGGTCCGAGGAGCAGTAGAAGGCGTTGCCGGTGACCGCGTCGATCGCCTGCCCGCACCCGATCTGGCCGTTGGGGTAGCGGGCGGGGTCCAGGTCGTCGGGGTCGACGGAGAAGTAGCCGCCGGTCAGCGGGGTGTACGGCTGGCCGAAGGTGCCGGGGAACTGGTCGGCCCAGTAGGTGTTCAGGTCGGCCAGCGCGTTGCGGGCGACCCGGTCGACGTCGTCGTCGTCCGCCCCGATGATCGGGAAGTCGGCGGGGGCGACGTCGGGGCGGACGGCGGACGCCGGGGTCGCCGTGCCCTCGATCAGCGTCGCCGCGCAGCCGCTCAGCACGAGTGAGCCGACCAGCGCACCGAGCACGGCGCCGAGCAGTGCCCGGCGGGGCTTGGAGGACATGGGCTCCCGATCGGTCCGGGCCGCCGGCTGCGGCGGCAGTCCCCTCATCCTGCCGGACCGGCCGCTTCCCGGCAGGCGGGAGCACCCGGCGGCCGGGCCCGCCGCCGGGGACCGCCGTCCGGACCGACGGAGGAGGGCGGCAACGACGACGGGGCGGGGACCCGCAGGTCCCCGCCCCGTGCGTACGGCCGGCTCAGTCCTCGGTCAGCTCGACCTGACCGGCGGACTCCAGGTCACCGGAGGCCTCGGCCGCGGCGACCTGCGCCGGGTCGGCGGGGTGGCCGTCGTCGGGCAGCTCGGGCTCGGGGCCCTCGTGCACGAACCACACCGTGCCCAGCGGGGGAGCGGTCAGCGTCGCCGACCACGGCTGGCCGTGCCAGGACTCCGGGACCGCCTCGATGCCGCCGAGGTTGCCCGAACCCGAGCCGCCGTAGCCCTCGAAGTCGGTGTTGATGACCTCGCGCCAGCGACCGCCCCGGGGAGGCCGATCCGGTACTCGGCGTGCGGCTGCCCGGAGAAGTTGGCCACGCAGGCCAGCGCCTGACCGTTCTTGCCGTAGCGGAGGAACGTCAGCGTGTTGCCCTGGGAGTCGTTGGCGTCGATCCACTGGAAGCCGGCCGGGTCGTTGTCCTGGGTGTAGAGCGCCTCGTGCTCGGCGTAGACCGTGTTGAGGTCGCGGACCAGGTCCAGGACCCCGCGGTGGGCCGGGTCGTCGAGGTGCCACCAGTCCAGCGAGCGGCTCTCCGCCCACTCCGACAGCTGGCCGAACTCCGAGCCCATGAACAGCAGCTGCTTGCCCGGGTGGGCCCACATGAAGGCCAGGAAGGCCCGCACGTTGGCCAGCTGCTGCCAACGGTCACCGGGCATCTTCCGGATCAGCGAGCCCTTGCCGTAGACGACCTCGTCGTGGCTGATCGGCAGCACGAAGTTCTCGGAGAAGGCGTAGACCAGCGAGAACGTGAGCTGGTTGTGGTGGTAGCTGCGGTACACCGGCTCGGTGGACATGTAGTCCAACGAGTCGTGCATCCAGCCCATGTTCCACTTGAAGCCGAAGCCCAGACCGCCCAGGTGGGTGGGGCGGGTGACGCCCGGCCAGGACGTCGACTCCTCGGCGATGGTGATCGCGCCCGGCACCTCGCGGTAGACGGTGGCGTTGAACTCCTGCAGGAACGCCACGGCCTCGAGGTTCTCCCGGCCGCCGTACTCGTTGGGCACCCACTGGCCCTCGGGCCGGGAGTAGTCCAGGTACAGCATCGAGGCCACCGCGTCGACGCGGATGCCGTCGACGTGGAACTCCTTGAGCCAGAACAGGGCGTTGGCGACGAGGAAGTTGCGCACCTCGGAGCGGCCGAAGTCGAAGACGTTCGTGCCCCAGTCCAGCTGCTCGCCGCGGCGGGGGTCGCCGTGCTCGTACAGCGGGGCGCCGTCGAAGCGGGCCAGCGCCCACTCGTCCTTGGGGAAGTGCCCGGGGACCCAGTCGACGATGACACCGATGCCGGCCTGGTGGGCGGTGTCGATGAGGTACCGCAGGTCGTCGGGGGAGCCGAAGCGCGAGGTGGGCGCGTAGTACGACGTCACCTGGTAGCCCCACGAGCCACCGAAGGGGTGCTCGGCCACGGGGAGGAACTCCAGGTGGGTGAACCCGGCGTCCTTGACGTAGGCGACCAGCTCGTCGGCCAGCTCGCGGTAGGACAGCCCCTGCCGCCACGAGCCGAGGTGCACCTCGTAGACGCTCATCGGCCGCTCGTGCCAGTTGCCCTCGGCCCGGCTGGCCAGCCACTCGGCGTCCTGCCACTCGTGGCTCGAGGCGGTGACGACGGAGGCGTTGGCCGGCGGGACCTCGGTGGCGAAGGCCATCGGGTCGCTCTTGACCAGCCACTGGCCGTCGGCGCCCAGGATGTGGAAGCGGTACCGGGTGCCCACCTGGGCGCCGGGCACGAAGATCTCCCACACGCCGGAGGAGCCCAGCGAGCGCAGCGGGTAGGCGCGAGCCTCCCAGTAGTCGAAGTCGCCGGTGACCTTCACCCCGCGGGCGTTGGGCGCCCAGACGGCGAAGGAGACGCCCTCGACCCGGCCGCCGGGGGTGTCGTAGCCGCGCACGTGCGCGCCCAGCACCTTCCACAGCTCCTCGTGCCGGCCCTCGCGGATGAGGTGCTGGTCGAGCTGGCCCAGCGTGGGCAGCCAGCGGTAGGGGTCGTCGACGGTGAAGGTGTTCGTGCCGCCGGCACCGTCGGGGTAGACGACCTCGACCCGGTAGTCGCCGGGCTGCTGGGGGAGGCGGGCCTCGAAGACGCCGCCGCGGAAGATCTGCCGGGCCTCGTGCCGGGTGCCGTCCTGGTCGACCACGGCCACCGCGACGGCGTCCGGGCGCAGGGTGCGCACCGCCCAGCCCTCGGGCACCCGGTGCGCGCCGAGCACGCCGTGCGGGTCGTAGGACCAGCCGTCGACGACGGCGGCCAGCGCCTCCTGGCCGACCTCGCTGCCGGCGGGGGTGGACGCGGCCGGCACCGAGGTGCTCACCGGCGTCTCACCGGCGGGCAGCGCCTCGACCAGGGCGGTCGAGGTCGGCTCCGGGGTCTCGTCGGGGGCCGCCGGCAGGTCGGTGACCTCGCTGGTGACCAGGTCGGCGGTGGTGACGTCGGCGCCGGAGGCCGCTGTCGCGGACCCGGTGGCGACCTCGCCGCTGCCGGTGTCGTCGGACGCCGGGACCGTGTCCGGCGCGAGCTCCGCGCCGGGCTCGGAGGCGGTGGCGGCCGGCGAGCTGCCGCCGGTGCCGGCGTGCTCGCCGTCGGCGGGGGCCTGCGGGGTGCTGGGCTCGGCCGGGTCGGTGCTCGGCGGCTCCGGCTGCGGCGCGGCCGGTGCAGCAGGGTTGCCGGGCTCGGCGATCGGCGCGGGCGCGACCACGGGTGCGGCGGTGACCTTCTTGGCCGCGGCCTTGCGGGTGCGCTTGACCGGGACGTCGGCCGGCGCAGCGTCGGCGGCGGCCGGGGCGGCCTTCTTCGCGGCGCGCTTGGTGGCCTTCTTCGCCGGGGCGGGCGGGGCGTCGGCCTCGCTGGCCGCGCGCACGGCCTCGGTGGTCTCCTCGACCCGGCGCATGAGCTCCTCCCGGTCGGCGGGCTGCTCGTTCGTCTCGGGGGTGGCGGCCTTCGGGGCCGCGGCCTTGCGGGTGCGCTTGGCCGGGGCAGCGGCGGGGGTCCCGTCGCCGGCGGCGGCCGGGGCGGCCTTCTTCGCGGCGCGCTTGGTGGCCTTCTTCGCCGGGGCGGGCGGGGCGTCGGCCTCGCTGGCCGCGCGCACGGCCTCGGTGGTCTCCTCGACCCGGCTCGTCAGCTCCGCCTTGTCGGCGGGCTCGGCGGGCGTCTCGTTCGGCGGCTGGCCCGCGTCGTCGATGCTCATCGGTGGTCCTTCCAGGTACCTCTGGTTGTCGCGCTGGTCGTCCGGGTCGGCCCCGCTGCCCGGGGGCAGCGGGGTCCTTCGTCAGTCACCGGAGGTCAACCGGGACAGTGAGCTCAACGGGATCATCAGCCAGTTGGGCCTGTTGCGCGCCTCGTACACACACTCGTACACGGCCTTGTCGGCCTCGAACGCGCGCAGCAGGGCGGAGTCACTGGACAGGGTGATGCCGTGGGCGGCGGAGTAACCGGCGCAGAAGGCCTGCCGGTTGCGCTCGGCCCACTCCTGCGCGCGGTAGGCGCGCTGCTGGTCCTCGGGCTGCTCGACCAGCATGTGCCGGGCGGCGTAGTCGAAGGAGCGCAGCATCCCGGCGACGTCGCGCAGCGGGGTGTCCAGCTCGCGGCGGGAGGCCAGTGGGCGGGCCGGCTCGCCCTCGAAGTCCAGCACGATCCAGCCGGTGGTGGTGCGCAGCACCTGCCCGAGGTGCAGGTCGCCGTGCACGCGCTGGCGGACGACCGGCTCGTCGGTGTCGGCGACCGCGGCGTAGAGCGCGCGCAGCGCCCCGGCGTGCTCGGCGAGGTCGGGGACGACGGCCAGCGCCGCCTCCAGCCGGGCGTTCATCTGCTCGGAGACCGCGGTGTACCAGTCGCGCTCAGCGGTCTCGGTGGGCAGCACGCGGGCCAGGTCGGAGTGCACCGAGGCGGTCGCCTCGCCGAGCCGCTCGCTCTCCCCGGCGAAGTCCCCGCCGACCTCGTCGGCGTGCAGGTCGGCCTCGGCGTACAGGTCGCGCACGCTGGAGGTCGCCAGCCGCCAGCCGTCGCTGGCGTTGGCGACGAAGGACTGCAGCATCGCGACCGTCGAGGACTCCTGGCCGGGCTCGTCGATCTCGATATACCCCAGCAGCGGGGCGATGTGGGCGTTGTCGGCCTGGCGCAGCGCGTCGTGGATCTCCACGTCCGGGTTGAGCCCGGGCTCGAGCCGGCGGAACAGCTTGAGGATCGCGGACTCCCCGTAGACCAGGGAGGTGTTGCTCTGCTCGCCGGAGATGATGTCGCCGGGCACCCCCTCGGGGATGTGGGCCACCCCGGCCGGGTGGAAGCGCATCGGGCCGACGGTCGAGGCGGCGACCAGGTGGGTCAGCCACGGGACGGTGGCCTCCCGGTCACGCATCGCGTCGTAGGCGTAGTTGGTGCCCGAGCCGCTCGGGACGGCGCCGACGAAGGCCGAGGACAGCTCGTCGGCCGGGGCGTTGCGCCAGGACAGCGGCACCAGGTAGGTCTCGGTGACCCCGTCGGTGTAGCTGACGCGGACCCGGTGGACGGACAGGGCCGGGTCGGACTGGTCGAGGAAGAAGCCCTCCTCGGTCACCCCCGCCCACTCACGGCCCTTGCTGCCGAACCACCGCTGGCCGGGCATCCAGTCGGCGAGGATGTCGGTGAGCGCGCTCATCAGGCTTCTCCGTGCTTCGTCGTGGTGGTGGGGGCCTCGGCGCCGAGGCCACCGCTGCCGGCCGGGCCCTCGGCGGCGCCGACGACCCCGCTGTCGAGCAGGGACTGCGCCACGCTGCTGCTGACCGTGGTCTCCCAGCCCTCGTCCTCCTCGGCCGCCGGGGCGGCGGGCTTGGAGAGCTCGAACCAGTAGAAGCCGTGGCCGCTGAGGGTGAGCATGTAGGGCAGCACCCCGATCTGCGGGAACTGCACGCGCCCGGTCAGCTCGACCGGGGTGTAGCCCTCGAACCGGCGCAGGTCCAGCTCGACCGGCTGCGGGAAGCGCGACAGGTTGTTGACGCACAGCACGATGTCGTCGCCGAACTCGCGGACGAAGGA